>NZ_JBHWJK010000022.1:0-122310 GCF_042731455.1 Streptomyces sp. NPDC059852
CTGGGGCGTCTACAGCGGCTACGAACTCTGCGAGAACACCCCCCTGCGCGACGGCAGCGAGGAATACCTCGACAGCGAGAAGTACCAGCTGCGCCGGCGGGACTGGGCCACCGCCGAACGCGAGGGCCGCACCATCACCCCCCTCATCACCCGGCTCAACAGCATCCGCAGGTGCCACCCGGCTCTCCACCGGCTGCGCAACCTGCGCTTCCACCACACCGACAACGACGCCCTGATCGCGTACAGCAAGCGCACGGGTCCGGACACGGTGCTGGTGGTCGCCAACCTCGATCCACGCAACGCCCAGGAGGCCACGGTCTCGTTGGACATGCCGCAACTCGGCCTGGACTGGGACGCGTCCCTGTCCGTGCTCGACGAACTGACGGGTGAGACCTACCGCTGGGGCAGGACCAACTACGTACGGCTGGAGCCCGGAAGGGCCCCCGCGCACGTGTTCCACGTCCAGGCATCGCCACCGCAGATCGGAGGGTCCCCCACGTCATGACCGTCAACGAGCCCGTCCTGGACACTTTCGAGGACACCCCCGTCAAGGACCGTGATCCCGACTGGTTCAAACGTGCCGTCTTCTACGAGGTCCTGGTCCGCTCCTTCCAGGACAGCAACGGCGACGGCGTGGGCGACCTCAAGGGCCTGACCACCAAGCTCGACTACCTGCAATGGCTGGGTGTCGACTGCCTGTGGCTGCCGCCCTTCTTCAAGTCGCCGCTGCGCGACGGCGGTTACGACGTCTCGGACTACACCTCCGTGCTCCCCGAGTTCGGGAACCTCGCCGATTTCGTTGAGTTCGTGGACGCCGCCCATCAGCGCGGGATGCGGGTCATCATCGACTTCGTCATGAACCACACGAGTGATCAGCACCCGTGGTTCCAGGAGTCCCGCAAGGACCCCGACGGTCCCTACGGCGACTACTACATGTGGGCCGACGACGACCAGGCCTACCCCGACGCCCGCATCATCTTCGTGGACACCGAGGCGTCCAACTGGACCTTCGACCCGGTCCGCAAGCAGTACTACTTCCACCGCTTCTTCTCCCACCAGCCCGACCTCAACTACGAGAACCCGGCCGTGCAGGAGGAGATCCTCTCCGCGCTGAAGTTCTGGCTCGACCTCGGCATCGACGGCTTCCGCCTCGACGCCGTCCCCTACCTCTACGCCGAGGAAGGGACGAACTGCGAGAACCTCCCGGCCACGCACGCCTTCCTCAAGCGGGTGCGGCGCGAGATCGACGCCATGTACCCCGACACGGTGCTGCTGGCGGAGGCCAATCAGTGGCCGGAGGACGTGGTCGACTACTTCGGCGACTACAGCTCCGGTGGCGACGAGTGCCACATGGCGTTCCACTTCCCCGTCATGCCCCGCATCTTCATGGCGGTGCGCCGCGAATCGCGCTACCCCGTCTCGGAAATCCTGGCGAAGACCCCGGCGATCCCGTCCGGCTGCCAGTGGGGCATCTTCCTGCGCAACCACGACGAGCTGACCCTGGAGATGGTCACCGACGAGGAACGCGACTACATGTGGGCCGAGTACGCCAAGGACCCCCGCATGCGGGCCAACATCGGCATCCGCCGGCGCCTCGCCCCGCTCCTCGACAACGACCGGCACTCCATCGAGCTGTTCACCGCGCTGCTGCTGTCCCTGCCGGGCTCGCCGATCCTGTACTACGGCGACGAGATCGGCATGGGCGACAACATCTGGCTCGGCGACCGCGACGCCGTGCGCACGCCGATGCAGTGGACGCCGGACCGCAACGCCGGCTTCTCCACCTGCGACCCCGGGCGGCTCTGCCTGCCGACGATCATGGACCCGGTCTACGGCTACCAGGTCACCAACGTCGAGGCGTCGATGTCCTCGCCGTCCTCGCTGCTGCACTGGACCCGGCGCATGATCGAGATCCGCAAGCAGAACCCGGCCTTCGGACTCGGCTCCTACACCGAGCTGCACTCCTCCAACCCGGCCGTCCTCGCCTTCCTGCGCGAGTACGAGGACGACCTGGTGCTGTGCGTGCACAACTTCGCCCGCTTCTCGCAGCCCACCGAACTCGACCTGCGCGAGTTCAGCGGACGCGTCCCCGTCGAGCTGTTCGGCGGCGTGCGCTTCCCCGCCATCGGCGAGCTGCCGTATCTGCTGACGCTCGGGGGCCACGGCTTCTACTGGTTCCGGCTCACCCGAGTCGCATCCCGCATCGGCAGACGATCTTGAGCCTGAGCTTCGAGCGACTGCCGAGGAAAGGACGCGTCACCATGCAGAAGACCGCAATCGCCCGACCGGGCCGTACGGCCGACGCCGGCCCCATGGCGTCGCTCTCGGGCCTGCTGCGCGAATGGCTGCCGCGGCAGCGCTGGTTCGCCGGCAAGGACCGGCCCGTCACGGACCTCGTCCTGCTGTCCATGACCGAGCTCTTCCCGGGCTGTCTGCACCTGCTGGTGCACGCCGGCCACTCCGCCGTCCCCTCACCCGGCGGCGCCCCGCCGGCCGGCGACTGCTACCAGCTGCTGCTCGGCGTACGGCAGCATCCGTCGCCGCGGCTCGGCCGGGCCCTGATCGGCCGGGCGGAGGAAGGCCCGCTGGCCGGGATGACGGTCTTCGACGCGCTCCAGGACCCCCGCTCGGCCCAGCTGCTGCTCGAGCGGCTGCGGCACCCCGGGGAGGCGGGCCCGCTGCGGTTCGAGGGCGACCCGTCCGTGCCCGTGCCGGCCGGTCTCGTGCCCCGGCTGCTGGACGCGGAGCAGTCCAACTCCTCCCTGGTGTACGGCGACGCGTTCATCCTGAAGCTGTTCCGGCGCATCCAGCCGGGGGTCAACCCCGATCTGGAGCTGTCCGGGGCACTGGCCGGGCAGGGCTGCCGGCGGGTGCCGGCCCCGGTGGCCTGGTTCCGTACGACGAGCCCCTGGGAGGCCACGCTCGGGGTGCTCCAGCCCTTCCTGCGGGACGCCTCCGACGGCTGGACGCTGGCGCTGGCCGCGCTCGCCTCCGGTGACGACTTCACCGCCGAGGCGCGCCAGCTGGGCCGGGCGACGGCCGAGGTGCATCTGGCGCTGGCGTCGGCGTTCCCGTCCCGCGCGCACGGCGAGAACGGCCGGATGGCGGCTGCCATGACCGAGCGCCTGGAGCTCGCCGCGCACTTCGTGCCCGCGCTGCAGCCCCATGTCCCCGGGCTGCGCACGGCCTTCGGCGCGCTCGCCGGCTGCGACCCGGGCCCACCGGACCAGCGCATCCACGGTGATCTGCATCTGGGTCAGGTGCTGCGGGCCGGGCGCGAGTGGTTCGTCATCGACTTCGAGGGCGAGCCGTCCCGCCCGCTCGCCGAGCGGCGGGGCGTGCACTCCCCGGTGCGCGACATCGCCGGGATGCTGCGCTCCTTCGACTACGCCGCCCGGCAGCGCCGGCCGTGGCGCCCCGAGTGGGCGCGCCGCTGCCGCGAGGCCTACTGCGCGGGCTACGCCTCGCTCGCCGGGTGGGACCCGCGCAAGAAGCACGGACTGCTCCGTGCCTACGAGACCGACCGCGCCGTGTACGAGGTGCTGTACGAGGCCCGGCACCGACCCGACTGGTTGCCCGTACCTATGGCGGCGATCGAACGCCTCGCCGTGAGAGGAGCCTGACCGATGGCCCTGCACGAGACCTCACGTCCCGAGCCGGCCGGAGCGGGCCGGAGCACGACCGCTCCGACCCTGGATCCCGGCGACCGTGACCGCCTGCTGGCGGGCACCCACCACGATCCGCACGCCCTGCTGGGCGCGCATCCCGTCCCCGGCGGGATCGCGGTGCGGGCGCTGCGCCCGTTCGCGCGGGCGGTGAGCGTCCTGGTGGACGGCGAGCGCACCGCGCTGGTCTCGGAGGGCGGCGGTCTGTTCTCCGCGCTGCTGCCGCTGCCGGCGATCCCCGCGTACACGCTGCTGGTGTCGTACCAGGAGGACGGCGGCGACGAGCAGGAGACGCACGACCCCTACCGCTTCCTGCCGGCCCTGGGCGAGCTCGACCTGCACCTCATCCGCGAGGGCCGGCACGAGGAGCTGTGGAAGGCGCTCGGCGCCGAGCCCATGGAGCACGAGGGCGTGCGCGGCACCCGCTTCACGGTCTGGGCACCGAACGCTCAGGGCGTGCGGGTCGCCGGGGACTTCTGTCACTGGGACGGGACGGCGTTCCCGATGCGGTCCCTCGGCGCGTCCGGGGTGTGGGAGCTGTTCCTGCCCGGTATCGGCGAGGGCACCCGGTACAAGTTCGAGATCACCTCCCGCTACGGGGACCGCTTCCTGCGGGCCGACCCGATGGCGCGGTGCGCGGAGGTGCCCCCGGACACGGCCTCGGTCGTGCACGCCTCGCACTACGAGTGGGGCGACGCGCGGTGGATGGCGCACCGCGGTGACGTCCCGGTGCACGAGGCCCCGTTCTCCGTGTACGAGGTGCACCTGCCGTCCTGGCGGCCTGGCCTGACGTACCGTCAGCTGGCCGAGGAGCTGCCCGCGTACGTCGCCGATCTGGGGTTCACCCACGTCGAGTTCATGCCCGTGGCGCAGCACCCGTTCGCCGGGTCCTGGGGCTACCAGGTCACCGGGTTCTACGCCCCCATGTCCCGGCTGGGCGGTCCCGACGACTTCAAGTACCTGGTCGACTCGCTGCACCGGGCCGGCATCGGCGTGATCATGGACTGGGTCCCGGCGCACTTCCCGAAGGACGACTGGGCGCTGGCCCGGTTCGACGGGGACCCGCTGTACGAGCCCGGGGACGCCCGGCGGGCCGAGCACCCGGACTGGGGCACGCTGGAGTTCGACTTCGGACGCACAGAGGTGCGCAACTTCCTGGTCGCGAACGCCACGTACTGGTGCGAGGAGTTCCACATCGACGGGCTGCGCGTCGACGCGGTCGCCTCGATGCTCTACCTGGACTACTCGCGCGAGAACGGGCAGTGGGCGCCGAACGCCTTCGGCGGGCGGGAGGACCTGGCCGCGATGGCGTTCCTGCAGGAGATGAACGCGACGGTGTACCGGCGCAATCCGGGGGTCGTCACGATCGCGGAGGAGTCGACGGCCTGGGAGGGCGTGACCCGGCCGACGGACAGCGGCGGGCTGGGCTTCGGGCTCAAGTGGAACATGGGCTGGATGCACGACTCGCTGGAGTACATCGCCAAGGAGCCCGTGCACCGCAAGTACCATCACAACGAGATGACGTTCTCGATGGTGTACGCCTACAGCGAGAACTACGTCCTGCCGATCTCGCACGACGAGGTCGTGCACGGCAAGCAGGCGCTGGTGTCGAAGATGCCGGGCGACTGGTGGCAGCGCCGGGCGAACCACCGCGCGTACCTGGGCTTCATGTGGGCGCACCCCGGCAAGCAGCTGCTGTTCATGGGCCAGGAGTTCGCGCAGGGCGCGGAGTGGTCGCAGGAGCACGGCCCGGAGTGGTGGCTGCTCGATCCCGGGTACGCCTCGGCCGGCGACCACCGGGGCATGCGCGATCTGGTGCGCGATCTGAACACCGCGTACCAGGCGACGCCGGCGCTGTGGCAGCGCGACACCGACCCCGGCGGCTTCCAGTGGTCGCTGGGGGACGCCGCCGACGACAACGTCTTCGCGTTCCTGCGCTACGACGCCGAGGGTGTGCCGCTGTTCTGCGTCTCGAACTTCTCTCCCGTGGTCCGGCACGACTACGGTCTGTGGGTCCCGGACCACGTCACGGCGTGGCAGGAGACCCTGAACACCGACGCCGCGCGGTACGGCGGCAGCGATGTCACCAACCCCGGCCCGCTCAAGCCGGAGGACGGGCGGCTGCGGCTGACGCTGCCTCCGCTGGCCACGGTGTGGCTCACACCGGGTCTGTGACCGAGGGCCGGTCCGGTGCGAGGAGGCCGGGTCAGAAGATCAGGATGAGGGCGTAGACGAGGAAGAAAGCGGCGATCAGCGCCGTGACGACGAGGATCAGGGTCAGCGGGGCCTTCGCCCAGCCGGTGGTCGGGTTGTGGGTCTCGCGGGGGCCCGCGCCGGGCATGCTGCTCTCGGCGGGCGGGGTCTCGCCGGGCGGTACGGAACCGCCCGGTTCGAGGCCCGTGGTGCGCTCGGGCTCCGGGTCGGGGTTCGGAGGCCGGCTCGGTTCTGAGTTCGGTTGGGGGGTCGCGTGTGTCATGCGCTCCGGGTTCCCCCATCCGGCCGAGATCACCGAACGACGTCAATTGTCAGATCAGGGCACCACGCGCTCCCGGCTGGGCTAGATTCGGGCGACGCCGATAACGGAACTCATCGGTGATGTCACACCCGGTACATATCAGGAGCAGCGCATGCGCGACCTCGGCCTCGCTCCCCCGCCCGTCCGGCCTCTGACAGGAGGGCTCGCCGACAGCCTCTTCGAGACGGCCGCCGCCGACCCGACGCTCCCGTTGCTCGCGCGCCGCCCCCACCCCTCCGCCCCCACCTGGGAGGAGGTGACCGCCGTCGAGGTCCGCGACGAGGTGACCGCCCTCGCCAAGGGACTGATCGCGTCCGGCATCTCCCCCGGCCACCGCGTCGCGGTGATGGCGCGCACCCGCTACGAGTGGACGGTGTTCAGCTACGCGCTGTGGGCGGTGGGCGCCGAGGTGGTGCCGATCTACCCGACGTCGTCGCGCGACCAGGTCGAGTACATCCTGCGGGACGCCGAGTGCGTGGCGGTCGTCGTCGAGGACGAGCAGGCGATCATGACGGTCGGGTCGGTGTGCGGGACGCTGCCCCGGCTGAGGCATGTGTGGCAGCTGGACGCCGGCGGGCTCCAGCAGCTCGTCGAGGCGGGCGAGTTCGTGCCGTTCGCGACCGTCGAGTCGCTGCGCCGCATCGTGCTGCCGGACTCCACCGCGGCGATCATGTACACCTCCGGTACGACGGGCCGCCCGCTGGGCTGCGCGCTCAGCCACCGGGGTCTGGCGAGCGCCTGCGACACGCTCCTGGCGGGCTGGGGCCACACGGTCGTCCCGCCCGGTGAGCGGCAGGGCTCGGTCCTCGCCTTCCTGCCGTTCTCCCATGTGTACGGGCTGCTGGTGCAGGGGCTGTGCATCCGCGGCGGGCTGCTGATGGGGCACGAGCCGGATCTCAGCGGGGAGGCGCTCGCCGCGGCGCTGCGGACGTTCCGGCCGACGTACTTCACGGCCGTCCCGTCGATCTTCGAGAAGATCTACAAGAACTTCCTGCGCACGGCGCAGCAGTCCGGCCGCGGTGCCCTGTTCGAGCGGGCCGCGGACACCGCGCGGGACTTCGCGGCGGCGCTGGAGCGGCACCGCCTGGGCGGCGGGCCGGGCCCCGGCTTCGACCTGCGGCTGCAGCACGCCCTGTACGAGCGCACGGTGTACCGCAAGCTCCGGGAGGCGCTGGGCGGCCGGGTGTGCCGGGCGACCTCCGGCGGTTCGTCCCTCAACCGTGAACTCTCACTGTTCTACGAGGGCATCGGCATCTACGTGAACGACGGCTACGGCCTGACCGAGACCTGCGGCGGGGTGACCGCGCAGCCGCTGGGCCGGGAGATGTCGGGGACGGTGGGCCAGGCGCTGCCGGGCGTGGACATCAGGGTGGCGGACGACGGGGAGATCCTGGTGCGCGGGCCCTCGGTGTTCCAGGGCTACGTCAACAACGAGGCGGCGACGCGGGCGGCGCTGCGCGGCGGCTGGCTGGCGACGGGGGACCTCGGACGGCTGGACTCCGACGGCTATCTGACGATCACGGGCCGCAAGAAGGACGTCATCATCACGAGCAGCGGCAAGAGCGTCTCACCGGCGCTCCTGGAGCAGCGGCTGCGGCAGCATCCGCTGGTGCACCAGGCCGTGGTGGTGGGCGACAACCGGCCGTGTGTCGGGGCGCTGATCACCCTGGACCCCGAGTTCCTGGCGTTCTGGCGGGACTCCCTGGCGGCCCGCAGCGACGCGCGGGCCCGCGAGGCACGGGAGGAGAACGCGCTGCGGGAGGAGATCGGGCGGGCGGTGGCCGCCGCCAACAGCGCGGTGTCGCGCCCGGAGTCGATCCGGGTGTTCCGGGTGCTGCCGGAGCCGTTCGACGTGGCCAGCGGTCTGCTGACACCGTCGATGAAGCTGCGCCGGGACGCGATCGTGCGGCACTACGAGGCGCAGATCGACGCGATGTACCAGGCGCGGTCGCGGGTGCCGCGCGAGCAGTTGTCGGACGACGTGGCGCACTGGGACGACGGCGACAGCGTGTTCGGCTGAGCGACGGCGTTCATCTGCCTGCCGCTCCCGGCTGGCGGAAGGTCCCGGGGCGCGATGGGATCGAGGTGTGCGAAGCAGCGATTCAGGGGCAGGCGAACGACATCGAGGCAGACCGCCTGGAGCCGCAGAAGGGATGATCAGCGTGACACGACCCAGGATCCTGGTGGTTGGCGCGGGCTTCGCGGGAGTCGGATGCGTACGCCGGCTCGAACGCAGGCTCTCCCCCGACGAGGCCGAGATCACCCTGGTGACCCCGTCCTCCTACCAGCTCTACCTGCCGTTGCTGCCCCAGGTGGCCTCCGGTGTGCTGACCCCGCAGTCCATCGCCCTGTCGCTGCGCCGCAGCCGCAGGTACCGCACCCGGATCATCCCGGGCGGCGCCATCGGCGTGGACCTCGCGTCGAAGGTGTGCGTCGTGCGCACCATCACCGACCGCATCGTCAACGAGCCGTACGACTACATCGTGCTGGCGCCCGGCAGTGTCACGCGCACCTTCGACATCCCGGGGCTCGTCGACCACGCGTTCGGCATGAAGACGCTGGCGGAGGCCGCCTATCTGCGCGACCACGTCATCTCGCAGCTCGATCTCGCCGACGCCTGCCAGGACCCGGCCGAACGGGCGGCCCGGCTCCAGTTCGTCGTGGTCGGCGGCGGATATGCCGGCACCGAGACGGCGGCCTGCCTGCAGATGCTGACCCACAACGCGGTCAAGCGCTATCCGCGGCTCGACCCGCGGCTGATCAAGTGGCATCTGATCGACATCGCGCCGAAGTTGATGCCGGAACTCGGCGACAAGCTGGGCCGGGACGCGCAGGAGATCCTGCGCCGGCGCGGCATCGAGATCTCCCTCGGCGTGTCCATCGCGAAGGCCGGCCCTGACGAGGTCACCTTCACCGACGGCCGGGTGGTGCCGACGCACACGCTGATCTGGACCGCCGGTGTCGCCGCCAGCCCGCTGATCGGCACGCTCGGCGCGGAGACGGTCCGCGGGCGGCTCGCGGTGACGTCGGCCATGCGGCTGCCCGGGCACGACGGCGTCTTCGCGCTCGGCGACGCCGCCGCGGTGCCGGACGTGACCAAGGACGAGGAGGGCGCGGTGTGCCCGCCCACCGCGCAGCACGCCATGCGCCAGGGCAAGGTCGCCGCCGACAACGTCATCGCCGCCATGCGCAGCCAGCCGCTGCGGCCGTATGAGCACAAGGACCTCGGACTGGTCGTCGACCTCGGCGGCTTCGACGGTGTGTCCAAGCCGCTCGGGGTGGAGCTGAAGGGTCTGCCCGCGGTGGCGGTGGCCCGTGGCTACCACTGGTCGGCGCTGCGCACCAACGTCGCCAAGGCCCGCGTCATGACGAACTGGGTCCTGAACGCCGTCGCCGGCGACGATTTCGTGCGCACCGGGTTCCAGGCGCGCCGGCCCGCCAAGCTGAAGGACTTCGAGTTCACCCACGCGTATCTGACGTCGGAACAGCTCAAGAAGCAGGTCGCCGCGCAGGACGGGGGCGCGGGCGCCTGCTGAACGAGGAAGCGGGGAAGTGAGCGGGACGGCGTGAGGGCGGCGCAGGAGACGGTCCGGGCGCGGCCGAGGGACCGTGTCGCGGCCTCGGACCCCGGTCTGCTGAGGCTGGCGGCGGCCCTGCGGACGGTGGGGTCGATCGCCCTGACGGTCACCGTGCTCGGCGTCCTCGGCACCGATCTGCCGCACCTAGTGACCGGGGCGCTGGTGGCGATGGTCTCCACCTTCGCCATCCGCGAGAAGCAGCGCTCCAAGCAGGCCGTCACCCTGGCGCTCGGCCTGCCGGTGACGCTGGCGTCGATGTCGCTCGCGTCGCTGCTGCACCACCGGGTCGTGGGCGGCGACCTCGTCTTCGTCGCGCTGATCTTCTGTGCCGTCTACCTGCGCAGATTCGGTGACCGGGGCACCGCGCTCGGCCTGATCGGCTTCCAGACGTACTTCGTGGCGCTCTTCGTCGGGGCCACCCCCGACGGACTGCCCGAGCTGTACGCGGCGGCCGCGGTGGCCTTCGGGTGCAGTGCGCTGATGCGGTTCGCGCTGATCCCGGAGACGCCGGTCGGTGTGCTGGAGCGCCTGCGGAGCGCCTTCCGGGCCCGGATGGCGCAGTTGCTGTCGGCGCAGCTCGACCTGCTCGACGCCGGACCCGACGACGCGGACCGGGCGCTGCGGCGGGTACGGGAGGGCACCGCGCGGCTGCACGAGACGGCGCTGCTGATCCAGGGACGGCTGGCGGACGGGACGGCCGACGAGGCCGTGGCCCGGCTCGTCCAGCGGCGCATCGCGGACGCCGAGATCGCCGCCGAGCGGCTCGGTCTGGCGCTGCTGCGGGCGCGCGGCGCCGAGCGCGTGGACACGCTGGCCCTGCATCTGCCGGGTGCGCCCGTGCCGTCGGGTGGCCGGCAACCGGTGCGGGAGGAGGCGACGACGGCGCTGCGCCGGGACCTGGAGGCCCTGCGGGTGCTGGTGCTGCGCCCGGCGGAGGCGGCCGGCGGGACCGGCGTGGCCCAGCTGCGCAACCGGCTCCTCGGCTACCGCGACGAGGAGAACGTGCCGGTCGCGTCCCCTGCCGTGCAGGACGCCTTCCGGGCCGTCGGCGAGACGGCGCGGGCGGTGCTCGGGCTGCGGATCGCGCTGGGCGGTGCCCAGGACGAGTCGGACGACTCCCCGGCCACGGCGCGTTCCCGTGAGGAGCTGGACGCGGAGGACGCGGTCCTCGACGCGGAGGACGAGGAGGAGTCCAAGGAGGAGGCCACGGGGCTGGAGCGGCGCACCACGCGGGCGGCCGTACAGGTCGCGGTGGGGTCGCTGCTGGCCATCGTCGGCGGGGAGCTGCTGTCACGGGACCGCTGGTACTGGGCGGTGCTGACGTGCTGGATCGTGTTCCTGAACACCGCGTCCACGGGCGAGATCCTGATCAAGGGCTCGCGCCGGCTGGTCGGGACGGTGCTGGGGGTCCTGGCGGGCATCGTGCTGGCGGGAGCGGTCGGGCACCACACCTGGACGGCGTTCGCGCTGGTGCTGCTGTTCGTGTTCGCGATGTTCTACTCGGCACCGCTGTCGTACACGCTGTCGTCGTTCTTCGTGACGGCGGCGCTCGGGCTGCTCTACACGCTGCTGCACACCTACAGCCTGTCGGTGCTCCTGCTGCGGATCGGGGAGACGGCGCTCGGCGCGGTCTGCGGGGTGATCGCGGCGGCGTTCGTGCTGCCGGTGGGGACCGACCGGCGGACCAACGACCTGCTCGCCACGGTGCTGCGGCGGCTCGGGGAGGTCACGAACAGTGCCGTGGACCAGCTCGGCGGCGGGCCGGCCGGGGACCTGATGGACCAGGCCCGCGACCTGGACCAGGCGCTGGCCGATCTGCGGTCCGCCGTCCAGCCGCTGACGCATCCGGCGACACCGCTGCGGGCCCGCCGGGAGACCGCCCGCTATGTCGTGGCGCTGCTGGAGACGTGCGCGTACCACGCGCGCACCCTGGCCGCGACGGCCGAGCTGCTGCTCAGCCGTCCCTCGATCACGCCCGATCCCCGGCTGCGCGACGCGACGGGCCGGATCGGGCGGAACCTGGAGGCGATCACCGCGCACGTCACCGACGAGCACGCCGGCGCCACGGTCGAGACCGGTCCGAGCATCGCCTCCCTGCTGGGGCCGAGTCCGCCGGCCGTCCCGGGCAAGAGCCGGGTCACCGAGCACGTGCTGCGGCATCTGCAGCGCCTGGACGAGGCCGTGACCGGTCTGGCCCGTCCGCTGGACGTGCCCGTGAAGGCCTCGGAGGGATGAGCGCATCGGGCCCGGGCGGGGTAGGCGGTGTGCATGACCGATGTGGTGGACTCAGACGAACTGTTGCGACGGATGCAGCGCGCGCGGGCGTGGGCCCGGCAGGAGGAGCGGACGTGGCGGGGGCGGAGCGAGGAGTTGCGCGCCACCGACCCCGAGGGGGCGCGGGACGCCGCCGTACGGACCCTCACGTACGAGGCGGTGCTCACCGTGCTGGACGAGATCCTGACCCCGGGGAAGCACAGCGATCACCCGTGAGACGTCGAGTGGAGTGAAACGGGTCACGTACCCCGGTCTCGATTACCGAGACACCGAGGAAATGGTTTACGGTTCATCCATACGTGGTCACGGGGTCGACCGGAACCGTCCCCCGTGAACCACCTCTGACAGCCCTGGCTGGCTTCCCCCGTCCAGCCAGGGCTTTTTCATGCCCGCGGCGACCCGGCCGCACGGACCGCAGGCGGCGGCCACCCGCCGCCGAGGTGCCCCCGGCCGCCGCAGCCGCTCCAATGGACGCAGGGAACACCGGAATGCCTGTCGTCGGTGAGGAGCCCCGTGCCATGACCAAAGCGATCAAACTGCTGACCGCCCTTCCGCCGCCCCAGCGCCACCGTCTGATGGCGCTCGCCCGGGAGACCTCCTTCCCGGAGGACACCCGCATCTTCGAGTCCGGCGGTACGGCCGACCGCTTCTGGGTCATCCGCTCCGGGGCCGTCACCCTGCACCAGCAGGTGACGCCCACCCAGCGGATCACCGTGGCCAGCCTCGGCGCCGGTGATCTGCTCGGCTGGTCGTGGCTGTTCCCGCCGTACCGGTGGGACTTCGGCGCGGAGGCCTTCAGCCCGGTGCGGGCGTACGAGTTCGAGGCGGCCGCCGTGCTGCGGCTGTGCGACGAGGACACCGCGCTCGGGCTGACCCTGGTGCGCTACGTCGCCGAGATCCTCGCGCACCGCCTCGAGATGACCCGCGGGCAGCTCATGGAGCGGCACGCGCAGGCGCGGCGCACCGTGTACTGAGCGCCGTCAGACGCGGTAGTGGCGCAGGGCCGGCACCGCCGCGGCCAGGCCCAGCATCAGGACGACGACCAGCAGGCCGCCGCCCGTCGTCGCGGCGCGCGCGCCGAACGCCGAGCCCGCCGTGCCGTGCAGGACGTCGGCCAGGCGCGGGCCGCCCGCGACGACGACCGTGAACACGCCCTGCATCCGGCCGCGCATCTCGTCACTGGCGGCGGACAGCAGGATGGCCCCGCGGAAGACCATGGACACCATGTCGGCGACCCCGGCCAGGGCCAGGAACACCACCGCGAGCCACAGGCTGGAGCTCAGCCCGAAGGCGGCGACGGCCAGCCCCCAGGCGACGACCGAGCCGATCACCATCCAGCCGTGCCGGCGGGCCCGGGAGAAGGTGCCGGAGAACAGCCCGCCGGCCACCGCGCCGATCGGGATGGCCGCGAACAGCAGGCCGAGGGCGAGTCCTTCCCCGTAGGAGCCGTACGTCTCGCTCGCCAGCTGCGGGAACAGCGCGCGGGGCATCCCGAAGACCATCGCGATGATGTCGGCGAGGAAGGACAGCAGCAGCACCTTGTGCAGCGAGATGTACCGGAAGCCCTCCGCGATCTCCCGCACCCCGGCGCGGCGCCGGACGGCGGCGGCCAGGGGCGGCAGCGCGGGCAGCCGGTACACCGCCCACACCGTGACGCACAGCGCCAGGGCGTCGATCAGGTACAGCTCGGCCAGCCCGACCACCGGGATCAGCACTCCGGCCAGGAGGGGGCCGACGACCTGCCCGGTCTGCATGACGGTCGAGCCGAGGGCGTTGGCGGCGGCCAGCTCGTGCTCCGGCACCAGGCGTGCGATCGAGGCGTTGCGGGCCGGCGAGTTCAGGCCCCAGAAGGCCTGCTGGAGCGCGAGGAGGACCATGAGCACGGCGACCGACTCCAGTCCGGCGGCGGCCTGGAGCCAGAACAGCACCGAGGTCACGGCTATCCCGCAGTTGGTGATCAGCAGCAGCCGGCGCCGGTCCATGCTGTCGGCGATCGCGCCGCCCCACAGCGCGAACACCGTGAGCGGCACGAGACCGGCGAGGCTCGCGGCGCCCACCCACGCCGAGGAGCCGGTGATGTCGTAGACCTGCTTGGGCACGGCGACGGCGGTGAGCTGGCTGCCGACCGCCGTGACGATGGTCGACGACCACAGCCGCCGGTAGGCGGGGCGGCGCAGCGGCCGGGTGTCCATGGCCCAGCGGCGCCAGCCCCTGGGTGCGGTGGGTACCGCGGAGGGCTCCTTCTCCTGCGGTTCGGTGCTGCTCTCGCTGGTGTCCACGGTCTTCCTGGATGCTCGCTACATCTTTTTGTCCGGGGATCACTATCGCAGCACCGGCCGGGTGCCCGGACGGGCGTCTCAGGTTCCGGCGATCAGGGAGGCGCCGAGGGCGATCATCGTGACGGCGATCACCCCGTCCAGCACCCGCCACGCTCCCGGCTTGGCGAGGTGGCGGCTCAGCAGCCGCGCCCCGAATCCGAGCGCGGTGAACCAGCACAGGCTGGCCACGGCGGCGCCGAGACCGAACGTCCAGCGCAGCGGGCCCCGGTCGGCGGCGATGGTGCCGAGCAGGAAGACGGTGTCGAGGTAGACGTGCGGGTTGAGCCAGGTCATGGCGAGGCAGGTCAGCACCGCCCGCCGCCGGGAGCCCGCCGCGTCGCCGTCGGTGACCAGGGCGCCGGCCGGCCGCAGCACCCGCCGGGCGGCCAGGACGCCGTAGCCGAGCAGGAACAGCCCGCCCACCCAGGCGACCGCCGTCAGCACGCCCGGCCAGGCGACGACGACCGCGCCGACCCCGGCCACCCCGAGGGCGATCAGGACGGCGTCGGACAGGGCGCAGATGCCGACGACGGCGAGGACGGCGTCGCGGCGGACGCCCTGGCGCAGGACGAAGGCGTTCTGCGCGCCGATGGCGACGATCAGGGAGAGGCCGGTGCCGAATCCGGCGACGGCGGTGGTCAGGGCGCTGGTCATGCGGTCGACGCTAGACAAGCGATCTCCCGGCGTACAGCTAAAGATTCTTACGTATCCTTAGCCCACATGAAGACGGAGCTGACCGAGCTGCCCCTGGACCAGGTGCGGACCCTGCTGGCGGTGGTGGACGAGGGGACGTTCGACGCGGCCGCCGCCGCCCTGCATGTGACGCCGTCGGCGGTGAGCCAGCGGGTCAAGGCGCTGGAGCAGCGCACCGGGCGGGTGCTGCTCGTGCGCACCAAGCCGGTGCGGCCGACCGAGTCCGGCCAGGTCGTCGTCCGGTTCGCCCGCCAGCTGGCCCGGCTGGAACGCGACGCGCGGGCCGAGCTGGGCATGAACGGGACCGCCGAGGCGACGCGGGTGTCCATCGCGGTCAACGCCGACTCGCTGGCCACCTGGTTCCTGCCCGCCCTCACCGGGGCCCGCCAGGAGCCGCCCCTCTGCTACGAGCTGAGCCGGGAGGACGAGAGCCGGACGGCGACCCTGCTGCGGGAGGGCCTGGTGATGGCCGCGGTGACGTCCTCGGCCGAACCCGTCGCGGGCTGCTCGGTGCGGACGCTGGGCCGGATGCGCTATCTGGCCGCGGCGAGCCCGGAGTTCACCGAGCGCCATCTGACCGGTCCGCTCGCGGACGCCCTGGTGGCGGCCCCGGTGATGACGTTCGACCGCAGCGACGACCTGCAGGACGCCTTCGTGCGGGGGCTGCGGGGCGGTGCCGTGCACGCCGGTCCCGCGCGGCACCGGATGCCGACCTCGGAGGGATTCCTGTCCGCCGTGCTCGCCGGGCTCGGCTGGGGCATGATCCCCGAGGTGCAGGCGGAGCCGCTCGTGGCGGAGGGACGGCTGGTCTCCCTGGCCCCGGACCGGCCGGTCGACGTCCCCCTGTACTGGCAGCAGTGGAAGCTGCACTCGCCCGCGCTGGTCACGGTGACGGAGGCCGTGGTGGCCGCCGCCCGCGAGGCGCTGCGCGCCTGAGGGGCCCCCGATTCAGGGGCGGCGGGCGGCCAGCTGGGCCTGTGCCGCGTCCAGCAGCATCTCCAGGGCCGTCGGATAGGCGCTGGTCACCATGCGCCGGGCGAGCAGCGGCGCCGCCTCGGCGATCCGGGGGTGCGTGGTGCGGGGCAGCCGGGCGTACGTCGAGCGCCACTTCTCCTCGTCGGCGCGCAGCGACGCGCTCGGCAGCGTCAGCGAGGCAGCGTCCAGCGCGGCGAAGGCCAGCGTCTGGTCGATGAAGGCGTGGTAGAGGCGCACGGTGTCGGGCAGCGGGAAACCGGCCGTGCGCAGGATGTCCAGCACGGTCTCGTCGGCGGCGAGCTCGTTGGACCGACCGGTGACACGGCTCGTGGTCAGGACGGCGGCGTGCGGGTGGGCGACGTAGGCGGCGTGGATGCGCGTGCCGACGGTCCGCAGGTCGGCGCGCCACTCCCCCGTGGGCTGCCAGCCCTCCAGGGCACGGCCGATCAGGGCGTCGCCGATGGCCAGGGTCAGGTCGTCCATGCCCCGGAAGTAGCGGTACAGCGTGCTCGGGTCGGCGTCCAGGGCGAGGCCGAGCCGGCGGGCGGTGAGTCCGGCGCTGCCGTGCTCGGCGAGCATGCGCAGCGCCGTGTCGACTATGAGGCGCTCGGACAGCACGGTGCCGCTCTTGGTGGGGCGGCGCCTGCGCCGCTTCTCCTCCGGTACGACCGCTTTCAGCATCCCGTCCTCCATCCTTATGCCAACGGCATTGACCTTACGTGGCGGGGCGGCGTTGTATCCCACCCGGGGCCCCACCACGTCGTCCACCTTCAGCCGAGGGAGTCTTGTCATGCGTGTACTGCTCGTGGGAGCCGGCGGGGTGGGTACCGCCATCACCCGGATCGCCGCCCGGCGTCCGTTCTTCGAGGCGATGGTCGTCGCCGACTACGACCTCGCACGGGCCGAGGCCGCCGTCGCCGCGCTCGACGGCGACGCCCGCTTCCGCGCCGAGCGCGTCGACGCGGGCGACGAGCCGGCCGTGGCCGCGCTGCTGGAGCGGCACGCGTGCGACGTGCTGCTCAACGCGACCGACCCGCGTTTCGTGATGCCGCTGTTCCAGGCCGCGCGCACCGCCGGGGCCACCTATGTCGACATGGCGATGTCCCTGTCGAAGCCGCACCCCGACCGGCCGTACGAGGAGTGCGGGGTCAAGCTCGGGGACGCCCAGTTCGAGCAGGCGGCCGACTGGGAGAAGGCGGGCGCGCTCGCCCTGGTCGGCATGGGCGTGGAGCCCGGCCTGTCGGACGTCTTCGCCCGGTACGCGGCCGACGAACTCTTCGACGAGATCGAGGAGATCGGGGTGCGCGACGGCGCCGACCTCACCGTCGAGGGCTACGACTTCGCGCCCTCCTTCAGCATCTGGACCACCATCGAGGAGTGCCTCAACCCGCCGGTCGTGTACGAGAAGGACCGCGGCTGGTTCACCACCGAGCCGTTCAGCGAGCCGGAGGTGTTCGACTTCCCGGAGGGCATCGGCCCGGTCGAGTGCGTGAACGTGGAGCACGAGGAGGTGCTGCTCGTGCCGCGCTGGGTGGACGCGCGCCGGGTCACCTTCAAGTACGGCCTCGGCCAGGAGTTCGTGGACACCCTCAAGACGCTGCACCTGCTGGGGCTCGACCGGACCGAGCCGGTGACCGTGCCGGGCGCCGACGGGCCGGTGCGGGTCTCCCCGCGCGACGTCGTCGCCGCCTGCCTTCCGGACCCGGCGACGCTGGGCGAGCGGATGCACGGGAAGACCTGCGCGGGCACCTGGGTGCGGGGCGTCAAGGACGGCGCGCCGCGCGAGGTGTACCTGTACCACGTGGTCGACAACCAGTGGTCGATGGTGGAGTACGGCTCCCAGGCCGTGGTCTGGCAGACGGCCCTCAACCCGGTCGTCGCCCTCGAACTCCTGGCCACCGGTGCCTGGTCGGGGGCGGGCGTGCTCGGACCGGAGGCGTTCCCGGCCCGGCCGTTCCTGGATCTGCTCACCGCCTACGGCTCCCCGTGGGGCCTGCGCGAGCAGTGACCTGATTCCGCGGGGTGCCTCCGGGTTTCACCGCGGGTCGACAGGCGACTCGAAACCGAGTAATTCCTCCACCGAGGGCACGTCGACGATCGCAGGTGACTTTGATGGACGACTGGCGAGACCACGCCGCCTGCCGCCATGAGGACCCCGACCTCTTCTATCCGATCGGCACCTCCGGGCCGACCCTGATGCAGACCGAGGAGGCGAAGGCCGTGTGCCGGCGCTGCTCGGTACGGGAGGCGTGTCTGCGCTGGGCGCTGGACATGGACCAGTTCACCGGGGTGTGGGGCGGCACGAGCGAGGCGGAACGGCGGGCCCTGCGGCAGCGCGCCGGATGACCGAAGGCCCGGCGGGGACGACCCCGCCGGGCCTTTCACCCGGGCGCCGCCCCCGCCGGGAGCCGCAGCGTGAACACCGCGCCGCTGCCCGGCGCACCGGCCGCCTCGGCGGTGCCCCCGTGCGCGGCGGTCAGCTGCCGGACGATCGGCAGTCCGAGCCCGCTGCCCCCGGTACGGCGGCTGCGGGACTTCTCCGCACGCCAGAACCGCTCGAAGACGTGCGGCAGATCCTCGGGAGCGATCCCGGTCCCGGTGTCGGCGACCTCCAGCACGACGTCGTCGCCGTCGGGCCGGGCGGAGAGCGTGACCGTGCCGCCGGACGGGGTGTGCCGCAGCGCGTTGGAGACCAGGTTACCCAGCGCCTGCCGCATCCGGACGGGGTCGGCGTCCAGCCAGGGCACACCCTCGGCGGTGGTGCGCAGGGTGACGCCCGCGGTGTCGGCGGCGACCTGGTGGGCGGCGGCGACCTGGCCGAGGAGTTCGTCGGCGCGGACGGGCTCGCGGTGCAGGCGCAGGGTGCCCGCGTCGGCGGCGGCCAGGTCCTGCAGGTCGTCGATGACCCGCTGCAGGACCAGGGCCTCCTCGTGCAGCGAGGCCAGCAGGGCGGGGTCGGGGTCGACGACGCCGTCGCGGGTGACCTCCAGCCAGCCGCGGATGTTGGTGAGCGGGCTGCGCAGCTCGTGCGCGATGTCGCTGACCATGGCCTTGCGCTGGGCCTCCAGCCGTTCGCGGCGCTCGGTGAGTTCGTTGAAGGCGGCGGCGAGGACGCCGGTCTCGTCGCGAGTGGTGACCGGTACCCGCACATGCCGTTCGGGCGGCTGCTGGGCCGCCGCGGTCAGCGCGCGCAGCGGCCGGACCAGCCGGGTGGCGACGACGGCGGAGACCACCACCGTGACGGCGAGGACCAGGCCGGCGGCGCCGGCCACCTTGGCCTTGTTGGCCGGTGACATGTCGAAACGGACGGCGGTCGTGGCGCCGCCGCCCAGGAACAGCTCCGCCACGGGGGCGACGTACGGGTCGAGTTGGGCCCGGCGGGCCTGGGCGGTGCAGCGCTGGGCGGCGGCCGGCCCTTCGGCCCCGTCGTGCGCGGTCGGTTTGCCGCCGTAGTGGCGGGGGGTGAGGCCCAGCCGCGTGACGTCGACGCCGAGGGAGGGTGGCGCCTGCGTGACGCCCTGCTTCCCGAGGCAGGAGGCGATGCGGGAGGAGAGGTCGCCGAGCGCCTTGTCCTCGGTCGGCGTGGGGGTGTTGAGCTGTCCGTCGGCGCACTCCTCGGGGACGGCGCCGCCCGCGACGGGACCGTCGTCGTCGGTGACGACGGGCCGGCCGCTCGGCGCGCGCACGACGAAGGTGTCGTAGCCGTTGCGGGCGAAGCAGTTCTGCCGCACCACGGCGAGCTTGTCGAGCTTGGCCCGCTCGGAGGCGGTGATCCGGTACGGCCCCACGGCCCTCGGGTCGACACCGGCCCGCTGCGCCCCGTGCTCGGTGTAGGTGTCGACGCGCAGGGGGTCGACGGTGGCGGCGGCGCGCGGGGGCAGCGGGGTCCCGGGCGGGGCCGAGTCGGCGAGGACCGTACGGTCCGCGGTGGTCAGCGCGATGCGCCGCCCGGTGTGTTCGGCCAGGTCCCGTACGGTCCGTTCGGCGCCCCGCCAGTCGGCGTGGGTGGCGGCGTACCCGCTGAGCCGGGCGAGGACGTCCATGTCCTCGGCGAGGACCTGTCCTTGTTCCTCGCGCAGCGCCCGGGTGGTGGTCGCCACCGCGAGCCAGGCGGTCGCCGCCACCGAGCAGACGGCGATCAGCACGGAGGCGACCAGCAGCCGGACCAGCAGGCGTTTGCGCACCGGGATGCGCCGGTTCATGCCCGGCCCCCGCTCAGTTTGTAGCCGACGCCGAACACGGTCAGCAGGCGGGCGGGCCGGCGCGGGTCGGCCTCGATCTTCCTGCGCAGGTTCATGATGTGCACGTCGACGGCCCGTTCGGTGGAGGTCCGGTCGGTGCCGCGCGTGCACTCCAGCAACTGCCGCCTGGAGAAGACCCGTTCGGGTTCGGCGGTCATGGCGAGCAGGATCTGGAACTCGGCCGGGGTGCACTCCACGGGCTCCCCGTCGCACCGCACCTCGTGCCGTGCCGGGTCGACGCTGATCCCCGCGGCCCGTACGACGGGGTCCTCCCGGCGGCCGTCGGCCCGGCCGCTGCGCCGCAGCACGGTGCGGATGCGGGCCATCAGCTCGCGCGGGCTGTACGGCTTGGTCATGTAGTCGTCCGCGCCGAGCTCCAGGCCGAGCAGGACGTCGTCCTCGGCGGACCGGGCCGTCAGCATCAGCACCGGGATGTCCGGGTTCTCGTCGTTCCCGCGCAGCACCCGGCAGACGCCGAAGCCGTCGATCACGGGCAGCATCAGATCCAGGACGACGAGGTCGGGTCTCAGCCTGCGGGCGGCGTCGAGGGCGGCCGGCCCGTCGTGGACCACGGTCGCGGTGTGGCCCTCGGCGAGCAGGGAGCGGCGTATCAGCTCGGCCTGCATCCCGTCGTCCTCGGCCACCAGTACATGTGCGCACACGCGGCGGATCCTAGGCGGTCGGCGGGCGGGGTCAGCGGGCGAGGGAGGCGGCGTCCCCCATGACCACGACGGGGTGACGGGCCGGGTCGAGGGAGCGCAGCAGGGTGCGCATGTGCTCCAGGGAGAGGCTGACGCAGCCCTGGGTGGGGCCGCCGTGGTCGACGTGGAACCAGATGCCGCCGCCGCGTCCGGCGCCCAGGGGCCGGGTCCAGTCGAGCGGTGTGGTGCCGGGCCGCCGGTTGTAGTCGATGGCGACCACGTAGTCGAAGGAGCCGGCGAGGGGTTCGCCCTCGAAGCCGGTGCCGGTGGCGGTGAAGCCCCGGCCGTGGTCGTACGGCAGCCGGGTGCCGGGGTCGGGCCGCAGACCGCCGGCGTCGCTGAGGGTGAAGACGCCGACGGGTGAGCGCAGGTCGCCGGCGCTGTGGTGGTCGGTCCAGCCGCGCAGCGCGTTGTGGGCGGGCCAGCGCTCGCCGGCCTTCCAGCCGGTGCCGGTGCGTTCGTACAGGACGACGTCGGAGCGGGCGGAGTCCTTGCCGTGTCCGGTGACGACGACCGCCTGCCAGGTGTGCGCCGGGACGCGGGCCAGGGTCTGGGGGCCCAGTCCCGGCAGCTCCCGCGGGAGGGGGGTGGCCGTGGCGGTGGGGCGGGGCGGGGCGGTCGCCGTCCGGACGGCTGCCGCGGGCTTGTCACCGGGTGTCGCGACGGCGCCGGTGCCGCAGCCGGTGAGCAGGAGGGTGGTGGCCAGCAGGACGACGCGGGGCTTGTGCGGGATCATGTGACGACCCTGACGGACACCTGTCAGGAATTCGTCAGGTCCGGCGCGGCGTGTCCGGCGCCGCCCGTACGGGAGGAGGGCCCGGTCATGAGTGTGCGCGTCCGCCGCGTCTACGAGCCGCCCGAGCCGGGGGACGGCGTGCGGGTCCTGGTCGACCGGCTGTGGCCGCGCGGTCTGTCCAAGGACGCGGCCCGGATCGACGAGTGGCCCAAGGCCCTCACCCCGTCGACGGAGTTGCGGCGCTGGTACCACGCGGGCGAGGGCTCCTACGAGGAGTTCGCCCGCCGGTACGAGGCGGAGCTGGACGGCCCGGAGGCGGCCGGGCTCCTGGACCGGCTGCGGGAGACGGCGGACGAGGGGGACGTGACGCTGCTGACCGCGTCGAAGACCCCGGAGACCAGTCACGCCGCGGTGCTGGCCCGCCTCCTGGGGGCGTGACGCGCCAGGAGGCGGGCCGGGGCTCAGCCGATCTGCCGGGCCGCCGCGCGCCCTGCGGCGCGTCCGGAGAAGAGGCAGCCGCCGAGGAAGGTGCCCTCGAGGGCGTTGTAGCCGTGGACGCCGCCGCCGCCGAAGCCGGCGACCTCACCGGCCGCGTAGAGGCCGTCGACGGGGGTGCCGTCGGCGGCCAGGGCGCGGGAGTCCAGGTCGGTCTGGATGCCGCCGAGGGTCTTGCGGGTCAGGATGTGCAGCTTGACGCCGATGAGGGGGCCGGCCGCGGGGTCGAGGATGCGGTGCGGGGTGGCGACGCGGCCCAGGCGGTCGCCGATGTAGCGGCGGGCGTTGCGGATGCCCTGGACCTGGGCGTCCTTGCTGTAGGCGTTGGTGATCTGCAGGTCGCGGGCCTCGATCTGGCGCCGGACGGTCTCCGCGTCGAGCAGCGGCTTGTCCGTCAGCTGGTTCATCCTCTCGACCAGCTGCTCCAGGGTCGGGGCGGTGACGAAGTCCGCGCCCTCGCGCAGGAAGGCGGCCACCGGGCCCGGGGCGCCCTTGCCGAGCACCCGCTCCCTGAGGAATCCGGCGCGGTCCTTGGCGGTGATGTCCGGGTTCTGCTCGGAGCCGGAGAGGGCGAACTCCTTCTCGACGATCTTCTGGGTGAGGATGAACCAGGAGTGGTCGTGTTCGGCGATGTCGGCGTCGGTGCGCAGGTGCCGGAGGGTGCCGAGGGTGTCGTAGCCGGGCAGGCAGGGGTCGGGGAGGCGGCGCCCGAGGGCGTCGAACCACATCGAGGACGGGCCGGGGAGGATGCGGATGCCGTGGCCGGGCCAGATCGGGTCCCAGTTCTGGATGCCCTCGGTGTAGTGCCACATGCGGTCGCGGTTGACGAGGCGTACGCCGGCCTCGGCGCTGATGTCGAGCATGCGCCCGTCGACGTAGGCGGGGACGCCGGTGACCATCTCGGTGGGCGGGGTGCCCAGGCGCTCGGGCCAGTGGCGGCGGACGATGTCGTGATTCGCGCCGATGCCGCCGGTGGTGACGACGACCGCCTGGGCGGTCAGCTCGAACTCCCCGACGGCGTCCCGGTTGGAGGCGACGCCGCGCGGTGACGCGTCGTCGGCGAGGACGGTGCCCCGTACCCCGCGCGCGGAGCCGTCCTCGACGACCAGCTCGTCCACCCGGTGCCGGTGGTGGAAGGTGAGCAGCCCGTCGCGGGCGGCCTGCTCGGCGTACCGCACGAACGGCTCCACGACGCCGGTGCCGGTGCCCCAGGCGATGTGGAAGCGCGGCACCGAGTTGCCGTGGCCGTCGGCGCGCAGGTCGCCGCGCTCGGCCCAGCCGACGGTGGGCAGGAACGTGATGCCGTGCCCGTCGAGCCAGGAGCGCTTCTCGCCGGCCGCCCACTCGACGTAGGCGCGCGCCCAGCGCACCGCCCAGGAGTCCTCGTCCTCGACGCGGTCGAACTGGGCGCTGCCCTGCCAGTCGTTCCAGGCCAGGTCGAAGGAGTCCTTGATGCCCAGGCGCCGCTGTTCGGGCGAGTCGACGAGGAAGAGCCCGCCGAAGGACCAGAAGGCCTGCCCGCCGAGGTTGGCGGCGTTCTCCTGGTCGACCAGGGCGACGCGGCGGCCCCGGCTGGTCAGTTCGTGCGCGGCGACGAGGCCGGCGAGTCCCGCTCCGACGACGATGACGTCGGCGTCCATGGCGACTGTCCCTTCCTAGGCGGTGGTGCGCTGTCCGGTGGTGTCGCTGCCGTCGGTCAGCAGCGCGGTGAGCAGCCGGCCCAGCCAGGCGCGGGCGTGCCCGGTGTCGCGGTCCAGCAGCAGCTGGGTCGTGACGCCGTCGTACGCGGCGACCACGGCGTGCGCGGCGCCGTCGGTGCCGCCGAGCACGGCGGGGAGTGCGGTGTGGCCGCGGGCGCGGGCGAGCCGGTCGGCGATCGCGGCGCGCAGCCGGGCGCGGTGTTCGAGCAGGGTGGCGGCGACGTCGGGGTCCCGGGCGGCGTGCACCAGGAAGTCCGTCTTGACCAGCAGCCAGTCGCGGTCGAGGAGCAGTACGTCGGTGACCCGGTCCACGGCGGCCGGGACGTCCAGGTCGGGGCCGTCGACGGCGAGCGCCCCGGCGACCTGGTCTGCGATGAGGTCGGCGCGCTGCCGGTAGAGGGCGAAGAACAGCTCGTCCAGACTGCCGAAGTTGGAGTAGAAGGCGCCTCGGCTGTAGCCGGCGGCCTCGCAGACCTCCTCGATGGAGACACGCCCGAACCCCTTGGCGGCGAACACGGTGAACGCGGCGTCGAGCAGGTTGGCCCGGGTGCGGACGCGGCGCCTGGTGACACGCCCCGTCGTCTCCCCCACCGCCATGTCGGACCTCCGTTCGATACGGGAATGTATCCGATACACCAACGTATCCAACAGGGGTGCGGAGCGGCCGGGGAGAATCAGCCCACATATAGGAACAGATTTTCGATTCAGGGGTTACGCTGGATCCATGGCCACGCACCTCCAGGGCTCCCTGTTCGACCAGACCGACGAGCTGCGGCTCGGCTCCCTCGGCGGGATCCGCCGCACCCGGCTCACCCACGGCGCCTGGATCGACGTCCTGCCCGGCTGGCTGAGCGGGGCCGACGCCCTCTTCGAGCGGCTGGCCGCCGAGGTCCCCTGGCGCGCCGAGCGGCGCACCATGTACGACCAGGTCGTCGACGTGCCGCGGCTGCTCTCCTTCTACGGCGCCGGCGACGCCCTCCCCCACCCCGTGCTCGACGAGGCACGCGACGCGCTGACCGCGCACTACCGCGGGGAGCCGGGCGAACCGTTCACCACGGCCGGGCTCTGCTACTACCGCGACGGACGCGACAGCGTCGCCTGGCACGGCGACCGGATCGGGCGCGGCGCACGTCAGGACACCATGGTCGCCATCCTGTCCGTCGGCGCGCCCCGGGACCTGCTGCTGCGGCCCGCGCGCGGCGGCGGCGAGACGATCCGCCGCCCGCTCGGGCACGGCGACCTCATCGTGATGGGCGGCTCCTGCCAGCGGACCTGGGAGCACGCCGTCCCCAAGACGGCCCGCGCCGCGGGACCGCGCATCAGCGTGCAGTTCCGGCCGAACGGCGTGCGCTGAGCCGGTGGAGGCGGCCGGCTGACGCGCACGCGGGGGCTGCCTCCGCGGACGGTGCCGGAGGCAGCCCTTCCTCTGGGCGCGGGACGGCCGCGCCGCCACACTGGGCCGGGTGAGCGCCCCGCCGCCCGTCCCGGACACCGCCTCCCGGCGCACCGAGCTCGACACGCTCCGGGTGTGCGTCGTGCTCGGCCTGGTCTTCTTCCACTCCGCGCTCGTGTTCTCCCCGGACGACGACTTCTATGTCAAGAACGCCCGGACCACCGGCGTCGTGACCGTGCTCGCCGGGTTCGGGGTCGTGTGGGCCATGCCCATGCTGTTCCTCGTCGCCGGGCTCGGCTCCCGGCACTCGATCCGCCGGCGCGGCCCCGCCCGGTTCACCCGGGAGCGGCTGCTGCGCCTCGGTGTCCCGCTGGTCTTCGGCACGCTCGTGCTGTGCCCGCTCCCCCAGTGGCTGCGGCTGCGGGCCGCCGACGCCGGCTACGACGAGCCGTACTGGCGGTTCTGGCCGCGTTTCCTCTCCGTCGGCCCCGACGCGGCCGACTTCCCCTTCGTGCTCGACGGGGAGCACTTCGAGACCGGGCATCTGTGGTTCGTCGTGCTGCTGCTCACGTTCAGCCTGCTGCTCGCCCCGGTGGCGGTGCCCCTGGCGGCGTGGGCGGAGCGCGCGGCCCGTGCGGTGGAGCGGCGTCCGGCACTGCTCCTGCTGCCCGCCCTCGCGCTCGCCGCGATCAACGCCTTCCTCGGCATGGAGGAGGGCTTCGCGGGCTGGAACCGCTGGGCGTACCTGGTCTTCTTCGTCGCCGGTTACACGCTCGCGGACGATCCGCGGGTCCGGGCCGCCGTGCGGCGACTGGCCGTGCCGGTGGGGGTCTGCGGGCTCGTCCTGTTCGCCGGGACCGCGCCCGGATTCCTCGGTCTGGACGAGCCGTTCACCGAGGCGAGCCCGTTCGCGTGGGCGACCCGGGCGCTGTTCGGGGCGGCGGGCTGGTGCTGGGTCCTGGCCCTGCTCGGCCTGCTGGACCGGCCCCGTGCCACCCGGCCGCCGTCGCGCGCGCTGGTGTATCTGGGGGTGGCCGCGCTGCCGGTCTATGTGCTGCACCAGCCCGTGGTGGTCGCCGTCGCCTACGGCGTGGTGGGCCTGCCGGGGCCGATCGCCGTCAAGTACGCGCTGATCGTGGCCGGTTCCCTCGTGGCGGTCCTCGCCCTGTACGAGCTGCTGGTGAGACGGACGCGGCCGACACGGTTCCTCCTGGGCATGCGCGTCGCCGCCCCTCGGGCCGGTTCGTCACCTTGATCTGCTTTGCTGTGCACGTCGGTCACGGACCTCACCACGCGGGACGATCATGCGGACGGATGTACGGCACATCGCGGACGGCACCTATCTGGTGCACGGCAGCAACACCAACTGGGTCATCCTCACCGAGGGCGACGCGGTCACCCTGATCGACACCGGGTACCCCGGCGACCGGACGGCGCTTCTCGCCTCGCTCGCCGAGGTGGGCAGCGCGCCGGAGGCGGTCCAGGCGATCCTGATCACGCACGCGCACACCGATCACCTGGGCAACGCCGAGCACCTGCGCGCCACGTACGGCACTCCGGTGTATCTGCACGAGGCCGAAGTGCCGCACGCGCGCCGGGAGTTCCTGCACCAGGTCGGCGTCGGGACCGTGCTGCGCAACGGCTGGCGGCCGGGTGTGCTGCCGTGGGCCGTGCACGCGCTGCGCTCCGGCGGCACCGCGCACGTCCCGGTCGCCTCCCCCGCGCCCTTCCCGCGCTCCGGCCCGCTGGACCTGCCCGGCCGGCCGGTCCCCGTGCACACGCCCGGCCACACCGACGGCCACAGCGCCTACCACCTGCCCCAGGCGGGCGTGGTGATCTCCGGCGACGCCCTGGCCACCGGTCACCCCACCTCACGGATCGAGGGCCCGCAGCTGCTGCCCGAAATGTTCGACCGCGAGCGGTCCCGGGCGCTGGCCTCGCTGGACGTGTTCGAGAAGCTCGACGGGGACGTCCTGCTGCCGGGCCACGGCCGGGCCCACACCGGTTCCGTCCGGGACGCGGCCCTTCAGGCGCGGGAGCGGGCGCTCTAAGGTGAGGTGACGATCATCTAGCGAGGACGGTTCATGGCACTCCAGATCAGCGCGACGAATCCGGAGCACCCGGCCCTCCTGCTGGAGCTGCCGTGGCAGACGCCGCTGGAGGAGTGGCCCGAGGACCTCCTGGTCCCGCTGCCGCGCGGCATCTCCCGGCACATCGTGCGCTACGCGCGCGCCGGCGACGAGGTGATCGCCGTCAAGGAGCTCGCCCAGCGCCCCGCCCTGCGCGAGTACGAACTCCTGCGTGACCTGGACCGGCTGGGCATCCCGGCGGTCGATCCGCTGGCCGTGGTCACAGGCCGCACCGACGGCGCGGGCGGCCCGCTGGAGTCCGTGCTGGTCACCCGGCACCTGGGCGGATCCCAGCCGTACCGGTCGATGTTCGAGACGACGATGCGCCCGGCCACCATGCACCGGCTGATGGACGCGCTGGCCGTCCTGCTGGTCCGGCTCCATCTGGCCGGGTTCGCCTGGGGCGACTGCTCGCTGTCCAACACGCTGTTCCGGCGGGACGCGGGCGCCTACGCGGCGTACCTGGTGGACGCCGAGACCGGCGAGCTGCACGCGCGGCTGAGCGACGGGCAACGCGACTACGACCTGGACCTGGCCCGCGTCAACATCAGCGGCGAGCTGCTGGACCTGGAGGCGTCCGGGGCGCTGCACCCCTCCGTCGACCCGATCGAGTTCGGCGCCGAGATCTGCGCCCGCTACCGGACCCTGTGGGAGGAGCTGACCCGCACGTCGGTGTACCCGGCGGGCAAGTACCACTACATCGAGCGCCGGATACGCCGGCTGAACGACCTCGGGTTCGACGTGGCCGAGATGCAGATCGGGGAGACCGGCGACGGCGCCTCGGTCACCTTCGTGCCCAAGGTCGTCGACGCCGGTCACCACCAGCGGCAGCTGCTGCGCCTGACGGGCCTGGACGCCGAGGAGAACCAGGCCCGCCGGCTGCTGAACGACCTGGAGTCCTGGATGGCCACCCAGGACGACCACGCCGCCGGCGCCCGGCCCGAGGTCCTCGCCCACCGCTGGGTGCGCGACGTCTTCCGGCCCACCGTGCGGTCCGTGCCGCCGGAGCTGCGCGGCCCCATGGACCCGGCGGAGATCTACCACGAGCTGCTGGAGCACCGCTGGTACCTGTCCGAGCGGGCGCAGAGCGACCTGGACTGGGACACCGTCGTCCAGGACTACATCGCCACGATCCTGCCCAGGGCCCGCGAGACGCTCCAGCCGACCAGCGCCGACTGACTCATCCGTGCGGCACCACGGCCACCGGGCACGGCGCGTGGTGCAGGACACCGGACGCCACCGAGCCGATCCGGGCGCCGACGGCCGTACGCCGGGCCCGCCGGCCCACGACGACGAGCTGGGCACGGGACGCCACCGAGAGCAGCACCTGCCCGGCGCTGCCCATCTCCACATGCTCGACGACATGCACGTCCGGGAACCGCTCCCGCCACGGCAGCAGCGCCTCGGCCAGCGCCTTCTTCTCGTACGGCTCCAGGCCCCCGGCGTCGTCGAGGAGCTTCAGGGAGGCCGGGCTGTAGGCGAACAGCGGCGGCAGCGTCCAGGCGCGTACGGCACGGACGGCCGCGCCCCGCGCCGCCGCCGTCTCGAAGGCGAACCGCAGAACCTCGGCGTCGTCCTCGGCGTCGCCCTGCTGGCCCACGACGATGTCGTGCCCGGCGACCTCCGCCGACGCCCGGTCGCCGGCCCGCACCAGGACGACGGGCCGCTCCGCCCCGGCGACGACCTGCTGCCCGACCGAGCCCAGCAGGAAGCCGACGACCGCCGCGTGCCCGCGCGAGCCCAGCACCAGCATCTCGGACTCCGCCGTGGCCGCGAGCAGCGTCTCGACGGCTCCCCCGTCCACGACCTCGGTGGTGACCTCCAGCGCCGGGTGCCGTTCGGTGACCGACCGCACGGCCCGCGCCAGCCCGTCCCGCACCCACCCGGCCTGCGTGTCCGCGTCCACGGCGGCCATCGCCTCGTGCTCCTGGAACCGCCATGCGTGCACCACGCGCAGGGCGAGCCCCCGGCGGACGGCCTCCCGGGCGGCCCAGGCCAGCCCCGCGAGACTCTCCTCCGATCCGTCCACCCCTGCCGTGATCGGGCGCGTCATTGCAGCTGCCTCCTTGTGTCGCGGTGACGTCCGTCGGGCCCAGTCTTCACCACCCCTCCACCGCCACGGCCCGGCGGGGCGTCCTCCGCGTACCTGAGCGAAGCGCGCGGATCGAACATACGATGGCCGGGAGTCGACTCGGCGGCAGCGCCTCGCGGCCGCTCGCCGCCTCGTCGAGAACGACGCCCGGGGTGGGAGACGTATGACTCAGGCTGCCGAAGCGGCGCGGACCGTCATCCTGACCGTGGACGACGACCCCGGGGTCTCCCGGGCCGTCGCCCGTGATCTGCGGCGGCGCTACGGCGAGTCGCACCGGATCGTGCGCGCGGAGTCCGGCGCGTCCGCGCTGGAGGCGCTGCGCGAGCTGAAGCTGCGCGGCGACCTGGTGGCCGTGATCCTGGCCGACTACCGGATGCCGCAGATGAACGGCATCGAGTTCCTCGAACAGGCCCTGGACGTGTACCCGGGGGCGCGGCGGGTGCTGCTGACCGCGTACGCGGACACCAGCGCGGCGATCGACGCGATCAACGTCGTGGACCTCGACCACTATCTGCTCAAGCCGTGGGACCCGCCGGAGGAGAAGCTCTACCCGGTCCTGGACGACCTGCTGGAGGCGTGGCGGCGCAGCGACTACCGTCCGGTGCCCAGCACCAAGGTGGTCGGGCACCGCTGGTCGGCGCGGTCGTCGGAGGTGCGGGAGTTCCTGGCCCGCAACCAGGTGCCGTACCGCTGGTACTCGGCGGACGGCCCGGAGGGGCAGCGGCTGCTCGCGGCGGCGGAGCAGGACGGGCAGCGGCTGCCGCTGGTGGTGACCCCGGACGGCACCCCGCTGGTGGCCCCGGAGGCGCCCGAGCTGGCGGCGAAGGTCGGGCTCGCGACCACACCGACCGCCGACTTCTACGACCTCGTCGTCATCGGCGGCGGCCCGGCCGGGCTGGGCGCGGCCGTGTACGGGGCGTCGGAGGGGCTGCGGACGGTGCTGGTGGAGCGGTCCGCGACCGGCGGGCAGGCCGGGCAGAGCTCCCGCATCGAGAACTACCTGGGCTTCCCGGACGGCGTGTCGGGCGCCCAGCTGACCGACCGGGCCCGCCGGCAGGCGGCGCGGTTCGGCGCGGAGATCCTCACCGCGCGCGAGGTGACGGGCCTGGAGGTGTGCGGCGCGGCGCGGGTGGTGCGCTTCTCGGACGGGTCGGCGGTGTCCGCGCACAGCGTGATCCTGGCGACCGGCGTCTCCTACCGGCAGCTGATGGCGCCGGGCTGCGACGACCTGACCGGGTGCGGGGTGTACTACGGGTCCGCGCTGACGGAGGCACCGGCCTGCCAGGGCCAGGACGTGTACATCGTGGGCGGCGCCAACTCGGCCGGGCAGGCGGCGATGTACCTGGCGCGGGGCGCGAAGTCGGTGACGCTGCTGGTGCGCGGGGAGTCGCTGGCGGCGTCCATGTCGTACTACCTGATCCAGCAGATCGAGGAGGCGCCGAACATCTCGGTGCGGACCCGGACGGTCGTCGACGAGGCGCACGGCTCCGACCATCTGGAGCAGCTGACGCTGCGGGACCTCGACAGCGGACAGACCGACCGTGTGGACGCGCAGTGGATGTTCGTGTTCATCGGCGCGGCCCCGCTGACGGACTGGCTGGACGGGACGGTGCTGCGCGACGGGCGCGGGTTCATCCTGGCCGGGCCGGACCTGACGTCCGACGGACGGCCGCCCGCGGGCTGGGAGCTGGACCGGCCGCCGTACCACCTGGAGACCAACGTGCCCGGGGTGTTCGTGGCGGGCGACGCCCGCTCGGAGTCCGCGAAACGGGTCGCGTCCGCCGTCGGAGAGGGAGCCATGGCCGTGATGCTCGTCCACCGGTACCTGGAGCAGTCATGAGCGAGACGTGCCTGCCGTGCGAGCCCGCGGAGATCGGCTCCCTGTTCCTGTTCGAGAAGCTGACGCCGGAGCAGCTCGGCCGGCTGTGCGAGGCGGGACGGGTGGAGCGGTTCCAGCCCGGCCCGGTGTACGCCGAGGGCGACCCGGCCACCTGCTTCTACGTGATGATCGAGGGCACGGTGGTGCTGTCCCGCCGGGTCGGCGGGGACGACGTGGAGGTCACCCGCACCTCGCAGCGCGGCGTGTACGCCGGGTCCATGCAGGCGTACCTCGGCGACCGGGTGCGGCAGGTCTACAACAACTCGCTGCGCGTCACCGAGCCGACGCGGTTCTTCGTGCTGCCCGCCGACACGTTCTCGGCCATCATGCAGGAGTGGTTCCCGATGGCCGTGCATCTGCTGGAAGGGCTGTTCTTCGGTTCGAAGAGCGCCCAGCAGGCCATCGGGCAGCGGGAACGCCTGCTCGCGCTGGGCTCGTTGTCGGCGGGGCTCACCCACGAGCTCAACAACCCGGCCGCCGCGGCCGTCCGGGCGACGGAGACGCTGCGGGAGCGGGTCGGCAAGATGCGGCGCAAGCTCGGCATCATCGCGCAGGGCACCTACTCCCCCGAGGTGATGGCGAACCTGATCGAGATGCAGGAGCGCACCGCCGAGCGGGTCGCCAAGGCCCCCGCGCTCAGCCCGCTGGAGGCCGCCGACCGGGAGGACGCGCTCACCGACTGGCTGGACGACCACGACATCCCCGAGGGCTGGCGGATCGCCCCGACCTTCGTGCAGGCCGGTGTCGACGCGGACTGGCTGGACCAGGTCGCGGCGGCGGTGGACGAGGACATCCTGCCGAACGCCATCGGCTGGCTGAACTACACCGCCGAGACCGAGCTGCTGATGGACGAGATCAAGGACTCCACCGCCCGGATCTCGCACCTCGTGGACGCCGCCAAGCAGTACTCCCAGCTGGACCGGGCGCCCTTCCAGAACGCCGACGTGCACGAACTCCTCGACAGCACGCTGCTGATGCTGTCCGGGAAGCTCGGCTCGCGGATCGAGGTCGTCAAGGAGTACGACCGGACGCTTCCGAAGATCCCGGCGTACCCGGCGGAGCTCAACCAGGTGTGGACGAACCTCGTCGACAACGCGGTCTCCGCGATCAACAGCGCGGGCGGTGAGGGGACGCTGACCGTGCGGACGGCGCGGGAGAACGAATCACTGCTCGTGGAGTTCCGGGACACGGGGATCGGCATCCCGGCGGAGATCCGCGAGCGGATCTTCGACCCGTTCTTCACGACGAAACCCGTGGGCGAGGGCACCGGGCTCGGCCTGGACATCTCCTGGCGGATCGTGGTCGACAAGCACCACGGCAGCATCCAGGTGCAGTCCGAGCCGGGTGACACACGCTTCCAGGTGCTGCTGCCGCTCACCACCGAGGAGGTCTCATGACCGGCATCGACGGCGTCGACCCGAGCGTGCCGCCGAGCGGCAGCGGCTGCGGCGAGTGCGACGCGGCGGGCGGCTGGTGGTTCCATCTGCGGCGGTGCGCGCAGTGCGGGCACGTGGGGTGCTGCGACAGCTCGCCCGCGCAGCACGCCACCGCGCACTACCGGGAGACCGGGCACCCACTGGTGCAGAGCTTCGAGCCCGGCGAGAGCTGGTACTGGAACTACGCGACGGACGAACTGTTCGAGACGGGGCCGGATCTGGCGCCCCCGGCGAGCCATCCGGAGGCGCAGCCCGCGCCGGGTCCCGAGGGGCGGGTGCCGGCGGACTGGACGCGGACCCTGCGCGGCTGAGCCTCCGCGAAAAGGGAGGGGGCCCGGGCCGGGGCGAGTGGCAGGATGTGTGCGTGTCGCAGCCCTCCTTCAGCACGCCGTTGATCGGCCGGAACCCCGAACTCGCCCGGCTCTCCGGAGTCCTGGAACGCGCCCGCGCCGGGGACGCCCGCGCCGTCCTGGTCGCCGGTGACGCCGGGGTCGGCAAGAGCCGGGTGCTGGGCGAGGCGGCGGGGCTGGCCGCCGGGGCCGGGATGACGGTGCTCAACGGGCACTGCGTCGACCTCGGTGACGTCGGGCTGCCGTATCTGCCGTTCACGGAGGTGGTGGGGACGCTCGCCGCCGACGAGCGGTTCGCGGACGTCCTCGCCGCCCATCCCGTGGTGGGCGGGCTGCTGGGCGGCGGCTCGGACGCCGTGCGGGACCGGCTGCGGCTGTTCGAGGGCTTCGCGGGGCTGCTCACCGACCTGGCGGACCGGGCGCCGGTGCTGCTGGTCCTGGAGGACCTGCACTGGGCGGACCAGTCGTCCCGGGACCTGCTGCGGTTCCTGCTGAGCCGGGGCACGCTCCAGCGGGCCGCGGGCGGCGCTGCCGGGCACCGGCTCGCCGTGCTGGCCTCGTACCGGGCGGACGACCTGCACCGCCGTCATCCGCTGCGCCCGCTGCTGGCCGAACTCGTACGGCTGCCCGCCGTGGAGCGGCTCGAACTGCGGCCGCTGGCCGACGCCGAGGTGACCGAGCTGGTCCGTCATGTGCAGGACCGGCCGCTGCCGGACAGCACCGTGCGGCGGATCGTGGAGCGGGCCGAGGGCAACGCCTTCTACGCGGAGGAACTGGTCGCCGCCACCGACACCGGGGGCGACGGGGTGCCGAGCGGTCTCGCCGACGTCCTGCTGATCCGGTTCGAGCAGCTGTCCGACACCGCCCAGCAGGTGCTGCGCACGGCGGCCGTCGCCGGGCGCCGCGTCGGACACGACCTGCTGCGGGGCGCCGTGGGCCTGCCGGAGGACGAGCTGGAGGCGGCGCTGCGCGAGGCCGTCGGACGGCAGCTGCTGCTGCCCGGCGACGGCGACACGTACGCGTTCCGGCACGCACTCGCCCGCGAGGCGGTGTACGCGGACCTGCTCCCCGGCGAACGCGCCCGGCTGCACGGCGCGTTCGCCCGGCTCCTCGCGGCGCGCGGCCGTTCCCGGGAGACGGCCGCCGAGCGCGCCCACCACTCCCGGGAGAGCCACGACCTCGCCGAGGCGCTGGCCGCCTCGCTGGAGGCCGCCGAGCACGCGCACCAGGTCGGGGCGCCCGCCGAGGAACTGCGGCATCTGGAGACCGCGCTGGACCTGTGGGCGTCGGTGGAGCCGTCCGCGCGGCCCTCGGGCGAGGGCGTCGACCGGGTGACGCTGACGCTGCGCGCGTCGGCGGCTGCCGCGCACGCCGGGGCCGCGCACCGGGCCGTCGCGCTGACCCGTTCCGCGCTCGCCGGCGTGCGGGACTCCGACCACGAGCTCGCCGCCCGGGTCCGGTACACGCTCGCGGGCAATCTGCTCGGCGTCGACAGCCTGACGGCGGCGTTCTCCTACAGCAGTGAGGCGCTGGCCCTGATCCCGGCCGACCCTCCGTCGCGGACCTGGGTGTGGGCGGCGGCCACCCATGTGCTGGCGGCCCGTCAGGTCGGGGAGTACGGGACGGCGCTGCGGGTGGCGTACGAGGCCCTGGCCGTCGCCGAACGGCTCCAGGTGCCGGACGCCCGCGCGGACCTGCTGATCTCACTGGCCGTGCTGGAGAGCGGCGGGCGCGGTACGCCCGAGGGGCGCGCCCGGCTGCGGGAGGCCCGCGAGGTGGCGCGCGGCGCGGGGAACGCGCCGGTGGAGCTGCGGGCGCTGTTCAACCTGGCCATCGGCTGCTTCGAGTCCGGTGAGCTGGAGGAGAGCGTGTCCTGGCTGAAGGAGGGCCTGGAGCGGGCCCGGCGCGCCGGGCTGTCGTCGTCGCCGTACCCGCTGGAGATGCGGTATCTGCACCTGCTGGTGCTGTACACGCTGGGCCGCTGGGACGAGTGCGTGGCCTGCGCGGCCGAGGACGCGGCCGTGCTGCCGGCGGCGGGCGCGTTCGCGACGGGCCCGGCGCTGTACGTCGGTCTCGCGCGCGGCGACGCGGACATCGTGGAGCGGACCCGTCCGCTCACGGAGGGGCCGTTCGACTGGATGGGCCGGCTGGTGGCGAGCATCGTGCTCACCGACGAGGCGGCCCTGCGCGGCGACCCGGAGGCGGCGGTGGAGCGGATGCGCTCCGGGGTGGCCGCCCTCACCGACGACGCGGGAACCCTGCCCGACGCCACGGTCCGGCTGGCCGCCCTCGCCCTCGCGGCCGTCGCCGACCGGGCCGCCGCGCTGCGCGCGGCCGGTGACGCGGAGGAGCTGCGCCGCTGGACGGACACGGCGGGTGAACTGGTGGAGCTGGCGCGGGTGACGGCCGGACGCGGCGCCGACGGCTCCTCGCAGGGCCCGGAGGGCAGGGCGTGGCTGGCCCGCGCGGAGGCGGAGTGGACGTGGGCGGTGTCCGGGCCGGACGCCGGGGCGTGGGCGGCGGCGGTCGAGGCGTTCGCGTCCGGCGACGGGTACGAGCGGGCGCGCTGCCGGCTGCGGCTCGCGGAGGCGCTGCTGGTGGCGGACGACCGGGAGGGCGCCGCGGCCGAGGCCGCGGCCGCCCGCCGGACGGCGGCGCGGCTCGGGGCCGGCCCGCTGCTGGAGCGGGTGGACGCCCTGATCCGCCGGGGCCGGCTCGCCGAGCAGCGCGCGCCGGGCTCGTCGCCGCTGACGGCCCGGGAGCAGGACGTGCTGCGGCTCCTCGCCGCCGGCCGCACCAACCGGCAGATCGGCGAGGAGCTGTACATCACCGGCAAGACGGCGAGCGTCCACGTTTCCAACATCCTCGCCAAACTGGGCGCGGCGAGCCGTACGGAGGCGGTGGCGATCGCCTACCGGGAGGGGCTGATCGGCCGTGCGGAGGCCGTGGGCTGACCGTCCCCGTCAGGGCGTGCGGTCGCAGTCGAGCGTCGTCAGGTCGACGGCGTCGGCCATGGCCTGCATGCCCTTGTCGTTGGGGTGGAGGTGGTCGCCGCCGTCGAAGGTGGGCAGCATCCGCTCGGGGTCGTAGGGGCTGCGCAGGACGCGGTCGAAGTCGGTGACGGCGTCGAACAACCCGCCGTCCCGCACGAACGCGTTGACCTCCCGGCGGACGGCCTCGGCGGCCGCGTCCCATTCGCCCCAGCCCTTGAAGGGGGCGACGGTCGCGCCGACGACGCACTTCCCGGCCGCGTGCGCCCGGGCGACGATCGTGCGGTAGCCCTCGATCATGTCCTCGGCCGTGACGCCCGAGTGCGCCTTGATGTCGTTGACGCCCTCGAACAGGAACACGGTCCGCACCCCCGGCAGGGACAGGACGTCCCGGTCCAGGCGGTTGAGCGCGCTCTGCCCGGCACCGTCGGCGAGGAGCTTGTTGCCGGAGATCCCCTCGTCGGCGACACCTTGGACGGGCGTGTCCATACGGTGCAGCCGGCGGGCGAGGTAGTCGGGCCAGCGGCGGTTCAGGTCGGAGCTGGACTGCCAGCCGTCGGTGATGGAGTCGCCGAGCGCCGCGACCGCGCCGGTACCGGGCCGGGGGCGTACCGAGACGGCGTCGAGGTACGCCCAGGATCCGGTCGGCGTCGTCCAGGCGGCGCCGCTCTCCTCGGCGGTGTGGTCGCCGTCGGCGGCGTACGAGGTCTGCATCGCCATGCCGTGGCCGGTGGCGGGTCCGGCGGCGTCCGGGCTGTGCAGGCTGACGACGAGGTCGGTGGCGGCGGGCAGCGTGCCGGGCAGCGGATCGCTCCACACGGTGGCGCCGGCCGGCACGGTGACGGTGGGCGCGCCACCGAAGGTGAGCCGCCGGTTGCTGCCCCGGCGCAGCTCGGCGCCCTGCTCGCGGACGCCCGCCCGGACACTGTCGAAGGTGATCGGCCGGTCCCCGAAGGCGTTGGTCAGCCGGACGCGGACGCCGGTGCCGCCGACGCTGGTGTGGACGACGAGCCGGTGGCTGCGGCCCGCCACCCCGGTGCCGAGGACGTCGGCGCTCGCCGCCCAGGTGACGACGTCGTGCGGGGCGGTGCCCGCCCCGGCGGGCGGGGCCGCGCAGACGAGCACGGTCAGCAGCGCAGCGGCCGCCGCGGGGACCGCGGCCCTCATCGGCCGAACCCCTTCAGCGTGACGGAGGCGCCGGGCCGCAGGGTGATCTGCCGGGTCGTGGAGCCGTGGGCGACCGTGGTGGTGCGCCCGCCGACGCTGCGGACGGTGACGTGGGTGGGTCGTCCGTCCCGCCAGCGCAGGTCCACCTCGAAGCCGCCGCGTGCGGGGACGCCCTCGAGGTGGCCGGAGGCCGCCCAGGCGTCCGGGAGCGCGGGCAGCAGTTCGATGTGCCCGGGCCGGGAGTACAGCAGCATCTCGACCATGGCGGCGGGGGTGCCGAAGTTGGCGTCGATCTGGAAGATGCCCCGGCCCCGTTCGGCCTCGTAGATGTCGAAGAGGTTGGACGCCGTGCCATTGCGGCCGTCGGTCGAGGGACGCAAATTGTTCACGATCGACCGGTAGGCGTTCCCGGCGTTCTTCAAACGCGCCCAGCACGCGGCGCGCCACGCGTTGGCCCAGCCGAAGTTCTCCATGCCGCGCGCGGTGAGCAGGGCGGTGGCGCCGGCGACCACGTCCTTCGGGGTGGAGCCGTCGGGGCGGATGCGGTCGCCGGGGAACAGGTTGATCAGCGGGGAGAGATGGCGGTGCTCGGTCTCACCGAGGTTGTCGGGGGACATCCACTCCTGGAGCCATCCGGTGGTGGGGCTGACCTCCGGCAGGTACAGCTTGCGGCGCAGGGCGGCGACGGTGTCCGCGTACAGGGTGTCGCGGCCGAGTGCGGCGGCGGCCGTGCAGTAGGCGCCGAACAGCGTCCACACGACCTCCTGGGCGTAGGTGATGCCCCGGGCGTCCTGCGGGCCGTGTTCCGGGGACCAGTCGTGGTCGTCGACCAGCACCTCCTTCGAGGTGCCCGGGAGGGTCACCGGCAGCAGCCGCGCCTCCCAGAACTCGCAGGCCCCCTTGAGCAGCGGGTAGATCTTCTCCAGGTACTCCCGGGAGCCGGTGTACTCGTAGTGCTCCCAGAGGGTGGCGCACAGCCAGGCGTTGCCGGCCGGGTGCCACCACCAGCCGCTGCCGCCGTAGGGGTTGGTGGAGAAGGCGACGGCCCAGCCGGCGGTCCTCCCGCTGGTGTTGCGGAAGCGGTTGCGCGGGTCGTCGAACCGGCGCCGGGTGACGTCGGTCCAGGCGGGCAGCTGGGCGAGGCAGTAGTCGGCGAGGGCGTCGAAGCAGGCGGACAGGCCTGTGCGGTCGGCCATCCAGTAGTTCATCTGGATGTTGATGTCGGTGTGGTAGTCGCCCATCCAGTCCGGGTCGTTGCCGTCCAGCCAGAGGCCCTGCAGACCGAGGGGCAGGCTGTCGCGCGAGCCGCTGATCATGAGGTAGCGGCCGAACTGGAGGTAGGCGGCCTCCAGTTCGGGGTCGGGTTCCCCGTCTCGGGCGCGGGCGTGCAGCCGCTCCCAGGTGTCGAGGGCGCGCTGGCCGGCGGTGGAGGTGCCGAGGGAGAGCCCGAGCCGGCCGTACAGGGCGCGGTAGTCGGCGACATGGGTACGCCGCAGGGCGTCGGCCGGTACCGCCGCGGCGGCACGGGCCTTGGTGCGGGCGAGACGTTCGGGGTCGAGGGAGGCGTCGCGGAAGCCGGCGGCGGCGTCGGGGGCGTAGTCGGTGCCCGCGCAGACGACGACGGTGAGCTCCTGGCAGCCGGTGAAGTCGATACGGGTGCCGTGGACGGTGACCTTGCCGCCGGTGCCGCGGGCCTGGACGGCGGCGCCGTAGCGCAGCCCGTTGGGCAGGGCGGCCCCGAAGGAGTCGGCGGTGTCCGGCTGCTCGCCGTGGGTGCCGGTGAGGGTGATGCTGCCGGTGTGGCGGCCGCCCCCGCTCTGGGTGAGGTGCAGGACGATCACGTCGTCGGGGTGGCTGGCGTACAGCTCGCGCCGGTAGGTGACGCCGGAGCGGACGTAGGAGCAGCCGGCCACGCCCTGCGCGAGGTCGAGGGTGCGGCGGTAGTCGTGGACGGAGCCGAGGTCGTGGTCGGGTATGTCGACGGTGAGCCGGGCGAGCAGGGTGAAGGAGCCGAAGTCGGCGCGCCCGTACGGGAACTGGCCGTCCTGGTCGAGGGTGTCGTTGAGGCCGCCGGTCCACATGGTGGCGTCGGTGATGAGCAGCAGTTCGCGGCCGGGGTCGTTGCCGGCGAGGGCGCCGATCCGGCCGTTGCCGACGGGCAGTCCCTGTTCGATCAGGGAGCCCTCGTCGCCGGGGGCCCGCCACCACAGCCGTTCGCGGGCCGCGCCGGCGGGGAGGGGCACGTCCGCGGGCCGGTCCGCGGGGGCGGCGGAGGCGGTGAAGGCGGGCAGGGCGCCGAGGGCGGCGGTGAGGCCCGCGGTGGTGGCCAGGGAGAGGACGCCGCGTCTGCTCGGGTCGTGGGGGCTGGGGTTCATGGGGGCTCCGGGGTACGTCCGGGCCGGGGCCCGGCGCGCGGCCGGGCCCCGGCGGGGGGTCAGAGGGAGGTCGGTACGTCGATCCGGTCGATGTCCGGCGCGTAGCCGGTCCCGCTGTCGAACGTGATCGTGTTGGTGCCGGCCTTCAGCCTCACCGGCACGTGCACGCTGTCGACGGTCCCCCAGTCGCCGGTGGAGGCGAACCGGTGGGAGGTGCCGCCGCCCCCGTTCGCGGAGACGAGGACGGACCTCGGGTCGCCGCTGACGTACGCGACCCTGACCTGGTAGGTGCCGCTCTTCGGGACGACCACGTCCTCGACGGTGACCTTGCCGCCGGTGTAGAGGTTGCCGACCTTGTGGCCGTCGGAGCAGGCGGAGCAGCCGGCCACGACGGCGTTCCCGGCGAGAGTGCCCGCCTCGGCCTCGTGGGCGGTCCAGGCGAGCCGGGTGCCGTGCGGGGTGACGGTGAACAGGCGGGAGCCGTGCGCCGGCAGCGCCTCGGTGATCCTGTCGGTACGGTTGCCGAGGTTCTCCTTGTTCCACACGTCGCGCACCGAGGCGCGGCCCTTGAAGCCGAGGGTGGCCCAGTCGGCGGTGACGGCGGCGGGCGCGTCGGCGAGGTTGAACAGGGCGACGGTGTAGGTGCCGTCGGGGTTCCTCGCCGCCCAGACCTGCTGCGCGTCGGAGGCGGTGACGGGCTCGGCGGGTGGGGCGTCGCCCTGGTTGATCGCGATGACCTCGCGGTCGGTGAGCAGCTTCAGCCCGTAGGAGTCGAGCCGGGTGAGGTCGTCACCGGTGAACAGGGGGGACTTGGCGATGGCCCACAGGGTGGCGTAGCTCTGGCGTTCGGCCTTGGTGAGGCCGTCCATCTCGCCGTTGCCGACGTTGAGGGAGTCGAGGTCGTTCCAGCCGCCCGGTCCGGCGTGCGCGGTCCAGGCGGGGGCGTCGTCCCAGCGGTCGTCGACGGAGTTCTCCCAGGAGACCAGCGTGTTGCAGTAGCACTCGACGTCGGTGTCGATGCGCCAGCCGTTGGAGTACTTCTTCCAGTCGGCGACGTGTCCGTAGTCCAGGGACCAGGACAGCTCCAGGTGGATGGGGCGGCCGGTGGACTCGATCGCCTGGTGCCAGGCGGCGACGTCGGGGACGTTGTCGTAGTTGTCGCCGCTCTTGAAGGAGCCGGGGCCCACACCGTCGAGTTTGAGGAAGTCGTAGCCCCAGTCGGCGAACATCCGTGCCTGGGAGTCGATGTACTTCTGCGCGCAGGGGTCCGAGAAGTCGATCTTGTAGGCGCTGTCCCAGCCGTTGGTGGTGCGCAGGTCGTCGTACACGATGTCGCCGGTGGTGCAGCCCTCGGCGTTCCAGATCGGGTTCTTCCCGTCGCCGTACGCGCCCTTCTCCAGGCCCACCGGCAGATAGATGCCGGCCTTGAGGCCCTTGGCGTGGATGTGGTCGGCGACGGCCTTCATGCCGCTGGGGAAGCGCACCGGGTCGGCCTTCTGCCGGCCGTACTCGTCGAACTGCGGCTTCCACGACCAGTCCATCCACCAGCCGGCATCGATGTTGACGTACTCGTAGCCGTACTTCTTCAGCTTGGCGGCCATGGCGTCGGTCTGCTTGAGGACGTTCGCCTCGGAGAGATAGCTGTAGTCGCCCTTCGGGTTGAGGCCCGGGTACTTCGACGACTGCATGGTCCAACTGGTCCAGCCCATATAGGGCTTGGCGGCGACGGCGGGCGCGGCCGGGGCGGGCGGGGGCGCGGCGGCGGTGTCGGCCCGGGCGGCGGGGACGGCGGCGGTGACACCGGCGGTGAGCGCCAGCACCACGAGGGCTCTGAGGGCGCGTGCGGGCAGGGCGGAGTACGAGGATGACCGCATGGGTCGTACCTCCAGGGGGTCGGTTCAGCGGCTCGGGGGCTGGTCGTCGGCTCGGATGAAGGACTGGATGGCGGTGGCCGCGGCCCCGCGTGCCCATTCCTCGAAGGGCAGGGGGCGGGTTTTGAGGTCGCACCGGGCGGCGGAGCCGAACGCGGCCGCGGCGAAGGCGTCGCGGATCTGTTCGGCGAACAGGTCGTAGGCGGCGAGACCCTCGCCGGAGATGATCACGCGTTCGGGACCGAGCAGGTTGGCGACGGTGGCGATGCCGCGGCCGATGGCCTCGCCGGCCCGGGCGTAGGCGTCGCGTGCCGCGGGGTCACCGGCGTGCGCCAGGGCGACGGCCCCGGCGACGTCGGCGACCTCGGTGCCGGTGGTCTCGCGGATACGGCGCAAGATCGCCGCGTCGCCCGCGATGGCCTCCACGCAGCCGCGGTTGCCGCAGTGGCAGGGCGGGCCGGCCGGGTCGACGGTCACATGGCCGATCTCCCCGGCGACCCCGTGGGCCCCGGCGACGACCCGGCCGTGCACGACGAGGCCGCAGCCGATGCCGGCGCCGACCGTGACCACGGCGAAGTCGGACAGCCCGACGCCGGCGCCGAACCACTGCTCGGCGACGGTGAGCGCCCGGACATCGTTGTCCACGGTGGCGGGCAACCCGGTGCCCGTGGCGACGAGGCCGGCGAGGGGCACCTCCCGCCACTCCAGGAACGGCGAGTAACGGACCACGCCCGCGGCGCGGTCCACGTCACCGGAGACGGCGACACCGAGGCCGAGGACGGGGGTGCCGGACGCCTCGGCCTCCGTGCGCAGGCCGTCCACCAGGTCGGCGATCCGGGCCAGGACGTCCCCGGGTTCCCGTCCGGGCAGCGGGGCGTGCCGGGCGGCGCGGATACGGCAGCACAGGTCGGTGAGGACGGCGATGATCTCGTCGCCGGTCACCTTGACGCCGATGAACAGGGCCCGGTCGCCGTCCACCCGCACCGGGTTGGCGGGCCGGCCGAGCGCGGGGCGGGTCGTCTCCTCCGTGTCCTCGACCAGGTAGCCGGCCTCGATGAGCGGCCGGACCGCCTTGGTGACGGCGGCCGGGGACAGTCCGGCGCGGCGGGCCACCTCCAGGCGGGTGACGGGCCCGTGGCAGAGGACCGTGGTGAAGATCTGCGAGGCGGCCGGCGTGTGCGCCGGGAACGTCTCGGCGCCGCGGATCGAGGACATGCGGGGAACCTAGAGCCCTTATTTTCCGCCGTCAATAAAAGTCCCAGGATTGGTCCGGGGCGGTCCGCCCCGGCCGGGGACTCCCTCCTGGTGACGGAACATCTGTCCAACTGTGCGTCGTGCGCGGCGATCTGACGGCATACGGGAAAGTTGTGCCGCACGCACAGGATGATCGACGTCCGCCGCCCCGGGGCGGCGACGGGAGGAGCACCGGATGGTCTCAGCGACGGTGGCGAGGGCGACGGCGGCAGCGGCGGCCCTCGCGACGCTCATGGCCGTACCCGCCCACGCGGCGGTGCCCGGCGCACGGGCGGACACCTTGCCCGCGCCGGACAGCGCGGGCGTGTGGAACGTGCTGCGCGCGGCGCAGCGGCAGGGGGCGCCCGGCGCGATCGCCCGGCTGGACGACGGGAGCACCGCCCGCTGGGCGGCCGTCGGCGTGGCCGACCGCGGCACCGGGCGGGCCATCGGCAACGCCGACCGGTTCCGCATCGGCAGTGTCACCAAGACCTTCTCGGCGGTCGTGCTGCTCCAGCTGGCCGACGAGGGGAGGCTGTCGCTCGACGCGCCGGTCACCCGTTACCTGCCGGGGCTGCTGCCCGACGACCGCATCACGGTGCGGCATGTGCTCGGCCACCGCAGCGGCCTGTACGACTACACCAACGACATGTTCGCGAAGACGGTGCCCGGCTTCGAGGCGGTCCGCACCAAGGTCTTCACCTACCGCCAGCTGGTGAAGCGCTCGCTGGCCAAGCCGCGTACGACCGCGCCGGGCGGCGCGTACTCCTATTCGAACACCAACTTCGTGGTCGCGGGCCTGCTCATCGAGAAGCTGACGGGGCACTCCGTGCGGACCGCGTACCAGGACCGGATCATCGGGCCGCTGGGACTGAAGGACACCCTCTACGTGCACCCGGGCACGAAGATCCCCGGCCGGCACACCCGTGGCTACCTCACGCCGGACACGGCGGGGGCGCCGCTCGTGGACGCCACCGAGCAGACGGTGTCCTGGGCGCAGAGCGCGGGCGCGGTCATCTCCACCACCAAGGACCTGCACACCTTCCTGTCGGCCCTGCTGGGCGGCCGGCTCATGTCCAGGGCCGGGCTGGCCGAGATGCGCCGCTGGGTGCCGGCGGGCACCGGCCAGGCGTACGGGCTGGGGCTGCGGCGCCGCGATCTGTCGTGCGGGGTGTCGGTGTACGGGCACACGGGCGCCGTCCAGGGCTACTACACCGTCGCGTTCGCGTCGAAGGACGGCGGGCGCAGCCTCACCGCGCTCGCCAACACCTCCAACAACGGCACGGTCCTCACCACCATGCTGGGCGCGCTGGAGTCGGCGTTCTGCGGCAAGAGGACCAAGGCGCGGCAGCGCACCCTCCCCGTCGAGCGGTACGAGGACGTGGCGCCCTCGGTGCCCGTGAACCGCCCGGCGGGGAAGGCCCGATGAGGGTCACGCCACGACGGAACCGACCGCGCCCCGGGGTGACTTGCGCCTCACGAGCAACCCCGCCCGAGCCATCGACGTCTTGATCGACGACAAGTGAAGCCCTGGCCTCCCCTTTGGGCCAGGGCTGGTTCTTCACGCTCTATACACACCATGTATACCCGTCACGTATACGCTCCGCGTATACACAGAGCGTATAGATGGTGCGTATGCCGATCGAAAGGCATCGATGTACGGCAAGGCATTCGCCCCGGAGTACCAGGGCGCTCTGACCACCCTGTCCGTGAACGCGTCCCTCACGGACGTACTGGCCGCCGGCACCGAGCAGTTGAGAGCCGCCGAACGGGCCGGCGAGCACGGCGAGGCGGCCCGTTCGGGCCTCGCGGTCGCCGAGGCGCACCGCAGGCTCGGGCAGGTCGCGGACGCCGAGCGGGCCTGGAAGGCCAGCTACCGCTCCGCCCGCGCGGCCGGTGACGGGGCGGCGATGGCCTGGGCCCTGTGGAGCGGCGGCACCCTGGCCCGTCAGCGCGGCGCGTTCCGGCTGGCCTTCCGGCTGCTCCAGCTCGCGGCGGACCTCGGCGAACGCGCCGGTGACGTCGTCGTCCGCGGCTACTCGCTGGCCGGGCTCGCCGAGACCGGGCGCATCCAGGGCGACTACGACGCCGTCCACCGGCTGCACGAGCAGTTGCTCGCGGAGGCGAGGCGGCGCGGGGAGGCCCGGCACACGGTGTGGGCGCTGGAGGGCATCGCGCAGATCCACCGCAACACCGGCTCCTACGACACGGCGTACGCCCTGTTCGAGGAGGCGGCCGGCATCGCCGCGCGGGCCGAGGACCGCCGTGGGCACGCCTGGGCGCTGCGCGGTCTCGCCGACGTCGTGTCCGTGCGCGACGGCGACACCGAGCGGGCCCTCGCGCTGCTGTCCGAGGCCGAGGCGACCTGCCGGGAGATGCGGCTGACCAGCGCGCTGGCCTACAACCACAAGATGCGCGGCAACGTCCTCTACCGTGCGCGCCGGCACGCGGAGGCCCTCGAGCGCTACGAGGAGGCGCTCGCGGAGTTCCGCGCGATGGGCGAGCCGCGAGGCGAGGCGCTGTCACGGCTGGGCCGCGCCAAGGCGCTGGCCCGACTGGGTCGCGACCGCGCCGGGACGGCGGCCGAACTCGCCGAGCTGGCCGATGTCATGGACCGGATAGGGCTGCGGCACGCCCGCGCGATGGTGGCCGAGGCGCAGCGGGAGTTCTGCTCGGGCGAGGCCGCCGCGGCGAGCGCGGGGACGGTCGCCGCGGGAACGGCGGAGGTTCGGTGAGCGCCCTTCCCACGCCCGTCCGGACACCCGGGGACACCCGGCCCGCCACCGGCGTCCAGCACACCCTCGCCCGGTGCCGCGCCCTGGTGACGCCCGCGCTGCGGGAGACCGTGGCGGGCACGCACCCGTGGATCGGCGAGATGGCCGCCTACTCCTTCGGCTGGTGCGAGGTGGGCGGGGCGCCGACCGGCTCCGCCGGCGGGAAGGGCGTACGGCAGGCCCTGGCCGTGCTCGGCGCGGAGGCGGCCGGGGCGCCCGGCGGGGCCGCGGTCCCGGGCGCCGTCGCGGTGGAACTGGTGCACGCCTTCTCGCTGCTGCACGACGACATCATGGACGGCGACGAGGCGCGCCGCCGCCGGCCCACGGTGTGGAAGGCGTACGGCACCGGGCCCGCCGTGCTCACCGGGGACGCGCTGTTCGGGCTGGCCGTCGAGGCGCTCGCCGACGCCGGGGCACCGGCCGTGCGGCCGCTGGCGCGGGCGCTGGGGGACCTGGTGCGGGGGCAGGCGGACGACCTGCTGTTCGCGTCGCGCCCCTGGACCGGCCCGGACCGGGTGCGCCCGCGGGAGTACCGGGCGATGGCCGAGCACAAGACCGGTGCGCTGCTGGGCTGTGCGGCCGCGCTGGGCGCCGTCCTCGGCGGGGCGCCGCCCGCGACCGTGGCCGCCCTCGACCGGGCCGGACGGCATCTGGGCGTCGCGTTCCAGGCGGTGGACGACGTCCTCGGCATCTGGGGCGACCCGGCCGTCACCGGCAAGCCCGTGCACGGCGACCTGCGCGAGCGCAAGAAGACCCTCCCGGTGCTGGCCGCACTGGACTCCCCCGCCGCCGGGGAGCTGTCCGCGCTGCTGGAGTCGGAAGCCGGCCCGGCGAGGATCGCGGACCTGATCGACCGGGCCGGCGGGCGCACGGCCGCGCTCACCGAGGCACGGCACCAGGTGACGGCCGCCCGCGCCGCCCTGGAGAGCGTGCCCCTGGCCGCCGGCCCCGCCGCCGAGCTGCGGTCGCTGCTGGACTTCGTGGTGCGGCGGGAGGTCTGAGCGCGGTGCCGTCGGTCCCGGCTTGACCGGCGGCATTCCGCGAGCGAGGGTGCAGACGGCGTGGGAGACGCCCCGCGCCGGAAAGGTGAGTGTCTTGATCGGGATCTCCGAGGTCGAAGCCGCGGCCGGACTCGTCGCCGGGCATGTCGTCCGTACGCCGACGGTGTCCAGTCCCGGCCTCTCGGCCCTGCTCGGCGTGCCGGTGACGGCGAAGCTCGAACTCCTGCAGCGCACCGGCTCGTTCAAGGCGCGCGGCGCCACGGCGAAACTGCTGTCGCTCGACGAGGCCGAGCGCGCGGCCGGGGTGGTGGCCGTCAGCGGCGGCAACCACGGGATCGCCCTCGCGATGACGGCGGCCGTCCTCGATGTGAAGGCGACCGTGGTCATGCCGCGCACGGCACCCGCGCGGGCCGTCGAGATCGCCCGGGACGCCGGGGCGTCGGTGCGGCTGACGGACGACATGGACGGCGCCTTCGCGCTCGTCACCCGGCTGCGGGACGAGGGCCTGACCCTGGTGCACCCCTTCGACGATCCGCTGGTCGTCGCCGGTCAGGGCACGGTCGGACTCGAACTCGCCGATGACGCCGACGACCTGACGGACGTGGTGGTGAGCGTCGGGGGCGGCGGGCTGATCGCCGGGGTCGCGGTGGCACTGCGGGCCCGGCGCCCGGACGTGCGGATCTGGGGGGTGGAGACGGAGGGTGCCGAGGCGATGTCGGCGGCGCTCTCGGCGGGCGGGCCGGTGCCGGTGAAGCTGTCGTCGATCGTGTCCACGCTGAGCGCGCCCAGCGTCTCCCGGCTGACGTACGACCATGTGTCCGCGCTCGTGGACGACGTGCTGGTGGTGCCGGACCGGGAGGCGGTGCGCGGGGTGCTCGAGCTCGCCGAGCACGCCAAGGTGTGGACCGAGCCCGCGGCCGGTGCCCTGCTGCCGGCCGCGCGGCGCGTGCTGGAGCGGGTCGGGGACGGCGCCCGCCTCGGCCTCGTGGTGTGCGGCGGCAACGCGACGACCGCGGATGTCGGGCGCTGGGCGGCGGATTTCGGCCTTCACTGAGCATTCCCGGCGGAATTCCCCCGCCCTTTTCCGTTGCTTACTCCGGCGTCAGGAGCAAAGGAAAAGAAACGCCCTTGCTCCGCGCTTTCGTTGAACGGATCGGGTGACGGCTCCCGTACTTCCTGTGAGATATGGGAGTCAGGTGTTCAGCGAGGGATGGCCATGGTCAAGGCACACGTCTCCACTTCCGAGTTGGTCGCCGGGCGGTACCGCCTCGTCGATGTCGTGCATCGCGAGACGAACCGGGTGAGCTATTCCGGTGAGGACCTGGAAACCGAACACGCGTGCCTTCTGACCCAGATCGGCCTGCCCCTCGGCCAGGACCCGGACACCGCGCGGCGGGCCACCTCCCGCATTCGGCGGACGTCGGAACGCATGGCGCTGCTGCGGCCCGGCCGGGTGGCCACCGTCCTGGACGCCGTGGAGGACGCCGGGAGCCTGTGGGTCGTGACCGAGTGGATCGACGGGGCGCCCCTGGGTGAACTCCTCACGCGGCAGGGCACGTTCGACTACACCCGCACCGCCCGGATCGGCCTGGAGCTGCTGGACGTGCTGGAGGCCGCGCATGTCGCGGGCATCACCCACGGCGAGCTGAGCCCGGGTCAGGTGTTCGTCGGCGAGGAGGACGCCGTGGTGGTCACCGGCTTCGGCCTGGCCGGCGCCACCCTGTCGCCCCGCCTCGCGGCACCGTCGTACGCCTCACCCGAGCAGGCTCGCGACGAGCGCGTCGGGCCGGCGTCCGACCTGTGGGCGCTCGGCGCGATCCTCTACTCGATGTCCGAGGGCCGCCCGCCGTACCGGGAGCGGGACCGGCCCGAGGCGACCCTGAAAGGCGTGGACCGGCTGCCGCTGCGCGCCCCCGTCCGCTCGGGGCCGCTCACCCAGGCCGTACAGGGGCTGCTGCGCAAGGAGTCCCGGGAGCGGCTGGGCAGGTCCGCGGTCCGTGACGCCCTCGTCCGCGTCCTGCGGGACGATCACGGCACGGCCGTCGAGGAGGCGCCGCACCCCGGGCCGCTCGACCGGTTCCGCGCCGGTCCCGTCCGGGGCAGACGGGCCCTGCTCCTCGGCACGGCCCTGGCCGTGGTCACCGTCGCCGCCGCCGTCCTCGTCGCGACGGGCGGCCAGGACGCCGGTACCCCGGAGGCCGCCCGGAGTCTGACCCCGCCCGCCGGGGCGGGCGGCCCCTCCTCCCCCGAGCCCAGCGCCCCGGCGTCGGACGCGGCGACGCCGGGCACCGGACTCCCCGACGGCTACCGGACGTACACCTCGCCGGACGGCTTCTCCGTCGCCCTGCCCCGGGGCTGGAAGCCGGTGTCCACGACCCGGGCCGCGGATCTGGCGTACCGGGTCTTCCTGGGCACCGAGGGCGATCCGCGCCGGCTCGCCATCACCTACAGCGAGCGTCTGGACCCCGACCCGGTGGCCGTATGGCGCGACGACGTGCAGCCCCGGCTGGCCCGGTCGGACGGCTTCCGCCGGATCGGCGAGATCGAGGCCACCACGTATCAGGGGTACGAGGCCGCGGACATGGAATGGCTGTCGCGCAGCGGCGGCACCCAGGTGCACACCTTCGGCCGGGGCTTCCTGCTGGACGACCACCGCGGCTTCTCGCTGCGCTGGTCCACCCCGGCCGCGGACTGGGAGGCCCCGGGCAACCGGGAGGCCCTGGACGTGTTCCTGCGGACCTTCCGGGTGCCCGGGGACTGACGGATGGCCCGGGGACCGGGTCAGGAGGCCGGGGCGGCCATCCTGCGCAGGCGCATGCCGTGCAGCGGCTCGGTGCGCCAGCGCGCGGCGAAGGTCCGCTCCTTGAGGGAGCAGGTCACCTCCAGGTGGTGCGGGGTCTCCAGGAAGGCGACGTCCAGGGCCAGGGTGCCGGCGTCGGTCCAGCCGCCGCTCACCGCGGTGGGCACCGGGCCCTCGGTGACGGTCCAGCCGGGGCCGCCGAGCCGCACGCGCAGCGGCTCGCCGTCCTCGGTGAAGGTCAGGTCCCAGCCGCCGTCCCGCTCGGCGAGGTCGACGGCGCTCACCTTGGGCAGCGCCGCGTGGACCTCGTCGTCGGGGGTGAAGGCGCCGGACCAGGACGCGGCCTCTGCGGTGGGGGCCGGTTCGCCGGCCGCGGGCGGCACGGCGAGGCCGGCCAGACGGCGGGCGAGGGCCGCGTCGGCCTCCTCGCCGCCCGTCCGCGGAGCGTCGCCGAAGGCGGGCAGCAGATGCTCCCAGACGAGGTTCAGCAGGCCCGGCATGTCCCAGGTGTCGGCGGTGGTCACCACCACCGCGTCGTGCTCGGGCAGCACCACGCAGAACTGGCCGAGGGCCCCGTCGCCGCGGAAGCCGTGCCGGGACATCCAGAACGAGAAGCCGTACCCCCGCTGCCAGTCGTCGCCCGGCATCCCGCCGGACGACGGGATCTGGGCGCGGGTGGCCTCGGCGACCCACTCCTCGGGCAGCAGCCGCACGCCCTCCCAGACGCCGCCGCGCAGATACAGCAGGCCGAGACGGGCGACGGCGTCGGTGGTGGCGTGCAGTCCGCTGAAGCCGAGCTCGCGGCCGTCGCGGTGACGCAGCCAGGCCACGTCCCCGATGCCGAGCGGGTCCAGCAGCCGCGGCCGGAGGTACTCGGTCAGCGACTGCCCGCTCACCCGCTGGACGAGGGCGGAGAGCGTGAAGGTGGCGGGCTGGTTGTACGCGAACACGGTCCCCGGGTCGTGCGGCGGGGGTTCGAGCAGGAACCCCCGGACCAGGTCGTCGCGGTCACGCTCACGGGCCGCGAAGATCATGTCGCCGTCGTGCCCGGTGGCCATCGAGGCCAGGTGCCGCACCCGGAGGGCCCGGCTGCGCGGGTCCGTGATCTCGGCGTCGAGCTCCGGGAAGTACGAGATCACCGGGTCGTCGAGCCGGATCAGCCCCTCGCCGGCGGCGATCGCGGCCGCCGTCGCCGTGAAGCTCTTGCTGATCGAGTAGAGCAGGTGCCGGCGCTCGGCGGTGTACGGCGCCCACCATCCGGCGGCGACGACATGGCCGTGCCGCAGGATCATCAGGCTGTGCGGTTCGATGCCGGGGGCGGCGGCGACGGCGTCGAGGAAGGCGAGGACACCAAAGGCGTCGACGCCCTGCGCGGAGGGCGGGCTCGAGGGCAGGGGGCGAACAGACATAGGTGCATCCTGCACCGGCGCCCCGGCGGGAGCGAAGGGTTCGCGCCCCCGCTTCCGTCACTCCCGTGACCGGTGGTCCGTTTTCGGTCACGGTGTCCGGGGACTCGGGACCCATGGTGCAGATCGGATACACGATGATGACCGAGCAGGCCGGCCCCCGTGAGCTGGTCGACCACGTGGTCCGCGCCGAGGAGGCCGGCTTCGACTTCTCCGTCACCTCGGACCACTACTTCCCCTGGCTGCGTTCGCAGGGGCACTCGCCGTACGCGTGGAGCGTGCTGGGCGCCGCCGCGCAGGCCACCTCCCGGATCCCGCTGATGACGTACGTGACCTGCCCGACGTTCCGCTACCACCCGGCCGTCGTGGCGCAGAAGGCGGCGACCCTCCAGCTGCTGTCCGAGGGCCGGTTCCGGCTGGGGCTCGGCTCGGGCGAGAACCTGAACGAACATGTCGTGGGCGGCGGCTGGCCGTCGGTGGACGTGCGGCACGAGATGCTCGAGGAGGCCGTGGAGATCATCCGCGCGCTCTTCGAGGGCGGGCACGTCACCCATCGGGGCACGCACTTCGACGTGGAGTCGGCCCGGCTGTGGGACCTGCCCGACCAGCCCGTGCCCATCGGCATCGCGGTCTCCGGGGAGCGGTCCTGCCGGCTGGCGGGCCGGCTCGCCGACCTCGTGATCGCCACGGAGCCCAAGGCTGACCTGCTGGCCTCCTTCGACCGGCACGGCGGCTCCGGCAAGCCCCGCGTGGGCCAGCTCCCCGTGTGCTACGACCGCGACCGGGACGCCGCGGTCAAGCGCGCCCACGACCAGTTCCGCTGGTTCGGCAGCGGCTGGAAGGTCAACTCCGAGCTGCCGCACCCGGACTCCTTCGAGGGGGCCACCCAGTTCGTCACCCCGGAGGACGTGGCCGAGTCGATTCCGTGCGGCGACGACCCGGAGGCGTTCGTCGAGGCGGTCCGCCCGTACGCCGAGGCCGGGTTCACCGAGATCGCCCTGGTCCAGATCGGCGGCGACGCGCAGCTGCCCTATCTGGACTGGGCGCGCGAGACGCTGCTGCCGGCGCTGCGGAACGCCTTCGGCTGACCGGCCGCCCCCGTCCGCCGCCGCTCACTCGGTGTCGGTGTAGCGGCGGCGGGTCCACAGCGGCAGGACGAACCAGCACACGACGTACCAGACGACGATGGCGGTGACCAGCCAGGGGACGTAGTCGTCGTGCGTGGCGACCCGCAGGATCAGCAGCAGCGAGGACGCCATGGTGACGAGGAGCAGCACCAGGCCGACCAGGGTGAGCCGGGAGGCCCACTCGACCGCCTGGGGTTTGATACGGCGGCCGGACACCAGCCGGTGCAGCGACACGGGCCCGATCAGGGCGCCGGTGGCGGCGGCGCCCACCACCACGGTGAAGATGTAGATCGACTGGTCCGTGCTCCGCAGGTCGTCGTACTTCGACGTGAACACGACGGTCAGCAGGAAACCGAAGAGGATCTGCACGCCCATCTGGGCCACGCGTACCTCTTGGAGGAGCTCGACCCACATGCGGTCGGCCCGCTCGTCCTCGGTCTCGTTGCGTCCCCTGCGCCGCTTCGTGCCGTCCTCGTCGTCCGCCACCGTGTCCTCCCGCCTCCTGAAGGAGCGCGTCCTGGGCAGACGCGCCCTCAGCAGTGCGGGTACCCGCTGGGCGGGGTCCTGTCCCCGTCACCCCGCCCGGCGGTTCACCAGCGGCTCTCGACCTGGTCCTTGATCCGGCGGTCGTAGAGGTCCCGGATCGCGGCGAGGGTGTCCTCGGAGAGGTCCGGGAGCGCGGCGGCGGCCGCGTTGGCGCGGGCCTGCTCGGGCGAGCGGGCGCCCGGGATGACGGTGGTCACGCCGGGCTGCTGGACGATCCAGCGCAGCGCCAGCTGGGCCGGGGTCCAGCCCTCCGGGGCGAGCGCGGAGAACTCGGCCGCGGCCTCCACCCCGGTGGCGTAGTCGACGCCGGAGAAGGTCTCGCCCTGGTCGAACGCCTCGCCGTGCCGGTTGTAGGTGCGGTGGTCGTTCTCGGGGAAGACGGTGTCCTTGGTGTAGCGGCCGGACAGCAGGCCGGAGGCCAGAGGCACACGGACGATGACGCCCACGCCGGCCTCGCGGGCGGCCGGAAGCACCTCCAGGAGGGGCTTCATCCGGAAGGCGTTGAGGATGATCTGCACGCTGGCCACATGGGGGCGGGCGATCGCCGTGAGGGCCTCGGCACAGGTCTCGACGCTGACGCCGTAGTGGGCGATGCGCTCCTCCGCCACCAGGGTGTCGAGGGCGTCGAACACCTCGTCGGTGGAGTAGACGGGGGTCGGCGGGCAGTGCAGCTGGACCAGGTCGATACGGTCCGTGCCGAGGTTGCGCCGCGACCGGTCGTTCCAGGCGCGGAAGTTGTCCAGGACGTAGTTCTCGGGGATCTGGTCGACGCGGCGGCCCATCTTGGTCGCGACGAGGATGTCCAGGCCGGGCCGGTCGCGCAGGAACCGGGCGATGGTCTGCTCGCTGCGTCCGTCGCCGTAGACGTCGGCGGTGTCGAAGAAGGTCACGCCGGACTCGGCCGCCGCCTCCAGGACGCCCTCGGCCTGCCGGTCGTCGACATCTCCCCAGTCCGCGCCGAGCTGCCAGGTCCCGAGGCCGATGACGGACGCCCGCAGGCCCGCCCTGTCGAATGCACGCTGTTCCATGGCGCCAGTGTGTCATTCAGGATTCAAGTACGCGGAACGGACCCCTCCGAGTACGGCCGGACGGTCCTCGCCTGGACGGTGCGCGCGACCCTCGGGCCGAGCCAGCGCTTGAGCCGCCGCAGGGTCTCCACCTGCCCGGCGGCCCGGTCGATCCGGTAGTACAGCTGCGGCGGGACGTGCGGCAGCAGGGGTGAGTGGCGCTGGCCGAGCAGGGCGAACATCTGCTGCGGCGGCAGCTGCATGTACCGGGGCAGGTTCTCGTACCACAGGGCGCTGTAGCGGGCGGCGCTCTGCACGGACAGCAGGGCCCGCCGGCGCTCGTCCTCGTAGCGGGCGAGGGCGCGCGGGAGCGAGGGCTCCTCGTGCAGGGCGGCGGCCAGGGCCATGGCGTCCTCCAGGGCGAGGGTGGTGCCGGCGCCGATGGAGTAGTGGGTGGTGTGGGCGGCGTCGCCGATCAGGACGAGGTTGCCGCGGTGCCAGGTGCGGTTGGTGAGGGTGCGGAAGTGCAGCCACTGGGCGCCGCCGACGGCGCCGGACGGGCGGCCGTGCAGGGGGTGCCCGTCGAGGACGTCGGCGAAGAGCTTCTCCAGCAGGGCGAGCCCGTCGGCCTCGCTCGCGCGGTGCAGACCGAGGCCGGTGAAGGTCTCGGGGGAGCACTCGACGACGCAGGTGCTCGCCTCGGGTCCGAAGCCGTAGCCGTAGCACCAGATCCAGCCGTGGTCCGTCTCCACGAAGGCGAAGGTGAAGGCGTCGAAGACCTTGCTGGTGCCGAGCCAGACGTAGCGGTTGCGGCCCATGGTGATCTGCGTGCCGAAGTGGCCCGCGTGGTGGGCGCGCAGGGTGCTGCGCACGCCGTCGCCCGCCACGACCAGATCGGCGGCGGGCAGGGCGTCCGGGGTGATCTCGTGCTCGAAGTCCAGGTGGACGCCGAGCGAGCGGGCGCGGTCGGCCAGGATCTCGAGGAGCCGGTGCCGGCCGATGCCGTGGCCCTCGTCGCCGGGCTGGCGGGCCGTCAGGTCCCGTACATGGGCGACGCCCTGGTTCCAGCGGACGGAGCTCGCCTCGATGGCGCGGGCGGTCACGGGGTCGTGCGCGTGGAGCCGGTCGAGCAGGGCGCGCCAGTAGGTGACGCCCCAGCCGTAGGTGGTGCCCTCCGGGTTGCGTTCGTGGACGGTGACGTCGTGGGACGGGTCCCGCAGCTTGAGCAGGATCGACAGATACAGCCCGGCGGGTCCGCCGCCGACGCACGCGACCTTCACACTCACCCCTGAAAATCCACTAATCGGTCATTTCGGACCGCAGAGTAGCAGGCGGCGCGCCGGATTCCGCGCTGCTCGCGGATCGCGCCAGCTTCCCGGCGGGAGACAGCCCGCCGATACCGGCGCCCCACGCGAGGGATCACCGCCAAAGGGTGCCGACGGAGAAGGAATTACCCGTTCCGCCCGCCCGGGGCCTCGCCGCGAGCAAGATCATCTTGGTTCAACTCTGTATGACATGTGCGCACTTGTCCGGATCGCGCCCAACCACCGATGCGCGGTTTCTCCCGGTCCCGTCCGGCCCGATAGGCATACGGAGTCACCACCCGAACGCACCATCGAACACACCCGGGAGATCCGTATGCCCGCACTCAGCAGACGGCAGGCGCTCACCACCGCCGCCGCCCTCGCCACCGCGGCGGCCGGTGTCGCCGCCGCCCCGGCCACCGCCGCGACGGCGAGCGCACACCACGACGCGCACTCCCCCGCCCCCTTCGACGAGGTCTACCGGGGCCGCCGGATACAGGGCCGCCCGGCGACGGGCGCCCACGCGCACCACGGCACCGGCTATACCGTGCTCGTCGACGGCGTGGAGCTGCACCTGATGCGCAACGCCGACGGCACCTGGATCAGCGTCGTCAGCCACTACGACCCGGTGCCCACCCCACGCGCCGCCGCCCGTGCCGCCGTGGACGAGCTCCAGGGCGCGGCCCTGCTGCCCTTCCCCGCCAACTGACCCGCCGCACCCACACCGTGGAGCACCAGCCGACATGACCGTCCGCAAGAACCAGGCCGCCCTGACCTCCGACGAGAAGCGCCGTTTCACCGACGCCCTCCTGGAGCTGAAGCGCACCGGACGCTACGACGCGTTCGTCACCACCCACAACGCCTTCATCCTCGGCGACACCGACCAGGGCGAGCGCACCGGGCACCGCTCACCGTCGTTCCTGCCCTGGCACCGCAGATTCCTGCTCGAGTTCGAACGCGCGCTGCAGGAGGTGGACTCCTCGGTCGCACTGCCGTACTGGGACTGGACCGCCGACCGCTCCCCGCGTTCCTCGCTGTGGGCGCCCGACTTCCTCGGCGGCACCGGGCGCGGCCTCGACGGACGGGTCATGGACGGGCCGTTCGCCTCCGGCACGGGCGCGTGGCAGATCACCGTCCGCGTGGACGGCCGTACGTTCCTGCGCCGCTCGCTGGGGACCGCCGTACGCGAGCTGCCCACGCGGGCCGAGGTCGAGTCGGTGCTGGCCCTGCCGACGTACGACATGGCGCCGTGGAACAGCGCGTCCGACGGGTTCCGCAACCACCTGGAGGGCTGGCGCGGCCCGAACCTGCACAACCGGGTCCACGTCTGGGTCGGCGGGCACATGGCGACCGGGGCGTCCCCCAACGACCCGGTGTTCTGGCTGCACCACGCCTACGTGGACAAGCTGTGGGCGCAGTGGCAGCGGCGGCACCCCGGCTCCGGCTACCTCCCGTCGGCCGGGACCCCGGACGTCGTCGATCTCCACGAGACGATGAAGCCGTGGAACGACACGCGTCCGGCCGATCTGCTCGACCACACCCCGCACTACACCTTCGACACGGACTGAGGGCCCCGCGCCCGGCCGGTCAGGCGTCGGCGGTACGGCACTCCGGGTGACCCCAGCCCTGCGCGTTCTTGGCGATCTGCTCCCCCGCCGCGTAGCCGCGCCCGCAGACGCAGCGGCCGGGGAACTTGGCCTTGATCGTGCGCGCCGCGGAGCCGTTCCTCCGGGCGGGCGCGGCCTTGCGGCGCGGCGCCTTCTGCGGGACGTCCGGGGAGGGCGGCGGCTCGGGCGAGCCGAGCGCGCTGCCCGCGGGCTCCTGCGCGGTGGCGGCCTGGCTGGCGGCCCGGTCGGCGAAGTCGTTGAGCGGGTCGCCGTCGACCTGGTGGGCGGGGACGTAACGGAACTCGACGTCCCGGCCGGTGAGGAGCTCGTCGATGCGGACCACGAGGTCCTGGTTGGCGACCGGCTTGCCCGCGGACGTCTTCCACCCGTTGCGCTTCCAGCCGGGCAGCCAGGTGGTGACGGCCTTCATGGCGTACTGCGAGTCCATGCGGATCTCCAGCGGCACGTCCGCGTCGGTCGAGCTGAGCAGCCGCTCCAGGGCGGTGAGTTCCGCGACGTTGTTGGTGGCGCGGCCCAGCGGGCCCGCCTCCCAGCGCTCCGGGGCCTGCGCGGGGCCGGCGACGACCCAGGCCCAGGCCGCTGGCCCGGGGTTGCCCTTCGAAGCCCCGTCGCACGCGGCCACCACATGTTCACGCATGCGTCCGATCATGCCATGGGCCGGCGGCCCGTCCGGTCCGGGGACCGGTACGGGGCGCCGGCCGCGAGCACGGGGTGTTCAGGACGCCTCGGTCGTCCTCGGGACGTCCCCCTCGGTCGTGGTGACGTCGATCACCGTGAAGTTGGCGCCCTGCGGGTCGGTCAGCGCCGCGAGCCGTCCGAACGGTGAGGTCACCGGGCCGAACCTCAGCACGGCTCCCTGCTTGGTGGCGCGGGCGACCGCGTCGTCGCAGTCCTCGACCGTGAAGTAGACGTTGATGTAGGAGGGGATCTCCGGCGGGAACTCCTCCGTCATCCGCATCCGGCCGAGCACCATCTCGTCACCGATGGAGAAGACCCGGAAGTCCATCTCGTCGCCCTCCATCTGCCGGGCGCCGTAGCCGAACACGGCCGGGAAGAAGGCGTCGGTCCTCTCCGGTTCACGGGTGAAGACCTCGGCCCAGCAGTACGCGCCCGGCTCCTCCATCGACGCCTCGAAGCCCACATGGGTGCCGGGCTGCCACAGGCCGAAGACGGCCCCGCTGGGCTCCCGGGCCAGGCACATGGTGCCGAAGTCGCCGACCGCCATCGGCTCCATCAGGATCTCCCCGCCGTTCTCCCGGATCCGCCCCGCGGTCGCGGCGGCGTCCGAGGTGGCGAAGTACAGACACCACTGCGACTGGCCCTCCTGGCCGGGCATCGGCGGGACCACCGCGGCCGCGGCCTTGTCCTGGGCGTAGGCCTGGGTGTAGTTCCCGTACTCCGACGTCGACTCGCCGAACGTCCAGCCGAGGACGTCGCCGTAGAAGTTCTTGGCCCCCTCGAGGTCGGTGAACATCGCGTCGGCCCAGATGGGGGTTCCCTCAGGTTTCACGGCCATGGCTGCGCTCCCGCTGGGTGGATGGTCCGGGTTGTCCACGCTAGTCACGGTGCCGCCGGGCCGCGCGCCGAACGCGCCGTTCCGTTCCAGACTGGAAGAGGAACGGCGCGGGCCGGAGGACGGGGTCCACCATGGCGGACGAGGCGATGCGGGCGTGGTCGGTGACCGGGCCGGGGCCGCTCGACGGCGGCCCGCTGCGGGCAGTGCGCAGACCGGTGCCGGTACCGGCCGACGACGAACTGCTGGTACGGGTCCGCACCTGCGGGGTGTGCCGTACCGACCTGCATGTCGCCGAGGGCGACCTCCCGGTGCACCGGCCCGGCGTCACCCCCGGCCACGAGGTCGTCGGCGAGGTCGCCGGAACGGGCGCGGCCGTGCACGGTTTCGCGCCCGGCGAGCGGGTCGGCGTGGCCTGGCTGCGGCGGACCGACGGGACGTGCCCGTACTGCCTGCGGGGCGCGGAGAATCTGTGCCCGGCCTCCACGTACACGGGCTGGGACGCGGACGGCGGGTACGCGGCGTACACGACCGTGCCGGCGGCGTTCGCCCACCGGCTGCCGGAGGGCCTGGACGAGGTGGGGCTCGCCCCGCTGCTGTGCGCCGGGATCATCGGGTACCGCGCGCTGCGGCGGTCGGCGCTGCCGCCCGGCGGCCGGCTCGGGCTGTACGGCTTCGGGGGCAGCGCCCATCTGTGCGCGCAGCTGGCGCTGGCGGAGGGTGCCACCGTGCACGTCCTCACGCGCGGGTCTGCGGCGCGGCGGCTGGCCCTGGAGCTGGGGGCCGCGTCGGCCGGGGACGCGTACGCGGCCCCGCCCGAGCCGCTGGACAGCGCGATCCTGTTCGCGCCGGTCGGCGACCTCGTCCCGGTGGCGCTGCGGGCCCTGGACCGGGGCGGCACCCTGGCGATCGCGGGCATCCACCTCACGGACATCCCGGCGCTCACCTATGAGCGGGACCTCTTCTACGAACGGCAGGTGCGCAGCGTCACCGCCAACACCCGTGAGGACGCCCGTGAGTTCCTGGCGCTGGCCGCGCGGCACGGGGTGCGCGCGACCACCCACCCGTACCCGATGTCCCGGGCGGACGAGGCGCTGAGGGATCTGAGGGCGGGGCGGTTCGACGGAGCGGCGGTGCTGGTGGCCGACTTCTGACCCGTGCGCCGGGGTCACTCGCCGGCGTAGGCGCGCTCCAGGGCGGCGATGTCGAACTTGCCCATCGCCATGAACGCCTTGGTGACCCGGGCGGCCTTCTCGGGGTCGGGGTCGGCGACCATGTCCTGCAGACGTGCCGGGTTGACCTGCCAGGACACCCCGAACCGGTCCTTGAGCCAGCCGCAGGGACCCGGCTCGCCGCCGTTCCCGGTGAGCCGGTCCCAGTAGTAGTCGATCTCCTCCTGCGTCTCGCAGGAGATCATGAAGGAGGTCGCCTCGCTGAACCTGAACTGCGGTCCGCCGTTGAGCCCGACGAACTGCTGGCCGTCGAGGGTGAACTCGACCGTCATCACGCTCCCGGCGGGCTGCATCGCCCCCTCCGGGTAGGGCGTGACACGGCCGACGCTGGAGTTCTCGAAGACGGAGGTGTAGAACCGGGCCGCCTCCTCGGCCTGCCCGTCGAACCAGAGACATGTGGTGAAGCCGTCGCCTGCCATGGGGTACCTCCCGGAGTGGTCCGTTGTCAGGAGTGTCGACCGCCGACGGGCGCGAAACTCATCGCCCGCCCGCGCGGGTCCTCCGGACGGCTCCACGAAGTGGGCGAGAGAGCACTCAGTTCCCTCCACCCTGTGCACTGAGTGCCATATGAGCCGGGTGCGAATGCTACGTTCGCGTCCATGAGCTCCACGAGCGCCGCGCCCGGCCGCGGCGAGAAACCCCCGATGCGGGACGCCCTGGTCGCGGCGGCCTTCCGGCTGTTCCTGGAGCGGGGGTACGAGCAGACGACGGTCGACGACATCGTGGCGCTGGCCGGCGTCGGACGGCGGTCGTTCTTCCGGTACTTCCCGTCCAAGGAGGACGTGGTCTTCCCGGACCACGAGCGGTGCCTGGCCGACATGGAGGCGTTCCTCTCCGCGAGCGACGACAGCCATGAGCCGGTGCGCCGGGTGTGCGACGCGGCCCGCCTGGTGCTGGGCATGTACGCGGAGAACCCCACCTTCTCCGTGCAGCGCTACCGGCTCACCAAGCGGGTGCCGGGGCTGCGGGCCTACGAGTTGTCGGTGGTGTGGCGGTACGAGCGGGCGCTGGCCGAGTATCTGCGGGCACGGTTCGCCGGCCGGCGCGAGGGGACGCTGCGGGCGGACGTGATCGCCGCCGCCGTGGTCGCCGCGCACAACAACGCGCTGCGCTCCTGGCTGCGGTCGGACGGGAAGGGCGACGCGGGCGCCGAGGTGGACCGGGCCCTCGGGTACGTCCTGTCGACGTACGCGGACGCCCCCGGGCCCGCACGGGCCGCCGCGGGGGCCGACGGGGACGTCGTCGTGGTCGTCTCCCACCGCGACGCACCCCTGTGGCGGGTCGTCCGGGAGCTCGAGACCGTCCTCGGCCGCGGGTGACCTGCCCCCCTCCCCACGATCCCCGCAACCTTCCCGAAATCCAGGGAACGCAGTGCCTTTACGAGTGGCACTCAGTGCCATACATTGATGCCGTGCACGGACGCACCGCGAACCGCGCACGGGCGTGCCCGGGTCTCCGCGCACGCGGGTTTCCGGTCGAGCGCAGGGAGTTGAGCAGCGTGTACCACCACTCAGGCAGCGTGGCCGGCCGGATCACCGGCTCCGGGACCGGCGTGCTCGACGTGAAGGAGACGGACGGGGACGCCCTCCGCTACCAGCGGTGCACCTGGTGCGGCACCGCGATGTACCACCGGCTGCTGTGCCCGGTGTGCCAGGGCAGCGAGCTGCGCACCGAGCGCAGCGAGGGCGTGGGCACGGTCCGCCACTCCACCGTGGTGCACCGCAACACCCCCGCCGCGCGCAATGTCTCCCTCGTCGAGATGGCCGAGGGGTTCGTCGTGCGCGGCCGGGTCATGGGTCCGCCCATCGGCGTCCACAGCGGGGACCGGGTCCGGTTGTCCACCGCGAAGGACCCGGTGCGCGGCGAGCCGGTGTTCCAGCTGGTCGATGAGCCCTACCGTGCCTGGACCTGATCGGCCTCCGGCGCCGGGCCCAGCGTGATCCGCACGCCGACCGTGCCCTTCGTCCCTCTGCGGAGCCGGCTGCCGAGCAGGGTGAGGCGGCCCGTGATCCCGTACTTGCGGGCGATGAGCCGGCGGTAGCGGGCGCTCGTCTCCTCGTCGCCGATCACGGCGGTCGCCGGGACCTGGTCTCCGGTGGGCCGCCCACGCAGGTCGCAGGGGCCGACCAGGACGTCGGCACGGGCCCGGATGCGCTTGACCTTCCAGGAGTCGGCGGCCGTCCACACGCCGAGGGCGTCGCCGTCCCGGACCACCCAGACCGGTGTGGGCACTCCGGTGCCGTTCTTGCGATAGCTGGTGATGAGCAGGTACTTGCCCGCTGCGAGCCGGTCCAGCGACGTGTCGTCCATGGCCGCAGTGTAGGCAGCGGGTTCCCCTGACGGGATCTCCGGCGCGGTGAACGCGGCGGCGTCCGGGTGCGTATGAACCGGCGGGTGCTCAACTCCGGGAGGGCCCCGCGGCGTTGTCGCCGCGCTGTACCTGGTTCGGGAGCCATGCATGAGGCACGCACGACGACGTCTCGTCCGGCGGGTGACACGGCTGGCGGCCGTCGGCGGACTCCTCCTCGGGGGGACGATGGTCACACGCGCCGTGGCGAGCGAGCCCGCCGGCCCGTCCGCCGTCCCGCGGACCTTCGCCGAGTCCGCGACCCCGGGCCCCGGCGGTGAGCTGGTCGCCCGCCTCGGCACGTCCCGTACGGCGGGCAGCTGGATCGGCGCCGACGGCGAACCGGTCGTCGCGGTCACCGACGAGGAGGCGGCCGCCGCCGTCAGCGGGGCGGGCATGAAGCCCAAGATGGTCGAGCACAGCATGGACGAGCTGAGGTCGGCCACGGCGACGCTGCGTTCGGCGCCTCGTGTGGCGGGCACCGCCTGGGCGGTGGACTACCGCACCAACCAGGTCGTCGTACGCGGCGACAGCACCGTCTCCCCCGGTGACTGGTCACGGATGACGGACGTCGCCGAGGACATCGGCGCCTTCGTCCGCATGGAGCGCGCCGAGGGCACGTTCACCACCCGGATCAACGGCGCCCAGCCGGTGCTGTCGACGGCCGGGCGCTGCTCGGCCGGGTTCAACGTCACCGACGGGCGGCGCTTCTTCATCCTGACCGCCGGGCACTGCGGGCCGGACGGCTCGGTGTGGTTCGCCGACAGCTCCGGCACCGACCAGATCGGGCGGACCGAGCGGCAGAACTTCCCCGGCGCCGACTACTCGCTGATCCAGTACTCGGCCGGCGACCCCGGCCCCACGCCCGACGTGGTGTCGGTCGGCGGCGGCAAGGGCGTGCGCATCACGGGCGCCGCCGATCCGGCCGTCGGGCAGCGGGTGTTCCGCAGCGGCAGCACGAGCGGGCTGCGGGAGGGCGAGGTCACGGCGCTCAACGCCACCGTCAACTACCCGGAGGGGACGGTGACCGGCCTCATCGAGACGAACGTGTGCGCGGAGCCGGGGGACAGCGGCGGGCCGATGTTCTCCGAGGGCGTGGCGCTCGGGGTGACGTCGGGCGGCAGCGGCGACTGCCAGGCCGGCGGGACGACGTACTTCCAGCCGGTGACGAAGGCGCTGGCCGCGCTGGACGTGCAGTTGCTGGTGTCGGACCAGGGCGGGAAGAAGGGCGCGGCGCCCGCGCCGTCACCCTCGCAGGGGGCCGCCGCGCCCGGCGACGCGTCGCCGGGTTCGTCGGTCTCGGTGAGCGGTGAGCAGGCGGTCACGCTGCTGGCGCGGCTGGCGGACCCGAACAACGTGGGTCCGGGGCTGCTGCTCGTCGCGGGGAGCATCGTCGCGCTGGTGGCGACCCGGTTCATCCGGGCCGAGCAGGACCGCCGGGAGTACCGGCGCTACTACTCGGCGACCTGGGGCTGACGAGGAGTGGCAGGGCCGCCACGGGGGCGGAGGCGGGTCGCGAGGAGGCGCGGGGCCCGCCGGGGCCGGGCGGTCAGGCCGCCTTGGCCGGCTGGGGGGCCACGGCGGCCCACTCCATGACGAGGCGCTGGTACTCCTCGCGCTGCTCGACGCTCAGTGTCCCGCCCGCCCGGCGCCACAGCGCCCGGATCTCCTCGTTGACCTCGTCAGCCGATCTATCGGAGGCGAATTCAACAGTGGTGGACATGCTGTGAAGCATACGATCCCGCAGGTGAAGGCGCTGTGAGTAAGCGCACCCAAGGCGGGCATATCGGACCGTGGCGCTGATCACGTCATCTCATGCCCCACTGCGGCGGGTTCAGCGGTCGGCGGTCCCCAACACCAGGACCTGGATGGCGAGAACGGCCGCTCCGCGCGCCCAGTCGTGGAAGTCGGACACCTTGGTCTCCAGTGCGACCGGGGCCGCCAGCGGGTGTCGTTGGCCACGCATGGTCCTCGTCACAGTGCCGCCCGCCACGTCCATCAGACCCACGCCCTCGCCGGCGAGCAGGATCTTCTGCGGCAGGACGAAGTTGGCGATCTGGGCGACCAGGGTGCCCAGGGCGCGGGCGGCCTCCTCGATCACCCGGGCGGGCATCGGCTCGCCCGCGGCGGCGGCGTCCAGGATCTCCTCCCAGGTCTGGTCCCGGCCGGTGGCCGCCCGCACCTGGTAGCGGATGTTCGGGATGGTCAGCAGGGACACCGCGCTGCCGCGTGCCCCGTCGGGGGTGAGCGGGCCGTACGGGTCGAGGATCCAGTGCCGGCCGAAGCCCCGGTCCTCCTCGGCGTAGGGGACGCGCCGGCCGCCCAGCACCAGCCCGTAGCCGATCCCGGCGCCGATGGTCAGGACCACGAACCGGTCGAGGCCGCGCCCCGCGCCGAACCAGGTCTCGGCCTCGACCAGGGCGGCGACGTCGTTCTCCACGACGACCGGCAACCCGGTGCGCCGGGCGACGAGTCCGGCGAGCGGTACGTCGCGCCAGCCCAGGAACGGCGACTCGCCGACGACGGAGCGGTTCTCCACCAGGCCGCCCACGCCGATGCCGACCCCGGCGATCCGGGGATGCCGGGCGGCGAGCTCCTCGGTCATCTCCCCGAGGAGTTCGACGACCTCGGCGGGGTCGTGGGTGGCGAGGGGGCGGTCGTGGCGGGCGACGATGTCGCTGCGCAGGCTGGTGACGACGCCGTAGACCATGTCTTCGGTGATCTTGAAGCCGAGGAAGGAGCGGGACTCGGCGACGACGTCCAGCGGCTGGGAGGGGCGGCCCTGGCGGGTCTCCAGCACCTCGCCGGCCTCGGGCACCTCGACGAGCAGGCCGGTCTCGATCAGCGGCTTGGTCAGCCGGGTGACGCTCCCCGCGGACAGGTCGAGCCGGCGGGCCAGCTCGGTGCGGGACAGGGGCCCGGCGAGGAGCACCTCGATCGCCACCGCCCGTTCACCGGGGCTGAGCGGACGCCAGCTGTCGACTGCTGCGGTCATGGTCGTCAGACTCCCACATCCATATTTTTTTTCCCCACAAAACCAACGAGGTCAGTCTACGGCCATCACCTTGCCGGAAAGAAGGTGCTCGCCGACCTCTTGACGGCCTGATTCTTCCGCCACAAAAGTAAGTGGCCGAGGACGAGCCGCGAAGACGAGGGAGTCTCCCGATGACCATCGCCTCCAGCAGTCCCCCGTCGCGTCTGCCCCTGGGCGACGCGACCGGGGCCGGGACGGACCGAAGAACGGCACGGCGGGCGGCGGCCCGCGAGGAGCGCGGCGACGGGCGGCTCGCCGCCGTCTTCATCGCCCCGGCGCTGCTGGGGTTCGTGGTCTTCCTGCTCTGGCCCACGCTGCGGGGCGTCTATCTGAGCTTCACCCGCTTCAACCTGCTGACCCCGGCGGAGTGGGTGGGCCTCGACAACTACGTGCGGATGGTCCACGACCCGATCTTCTGGGACTCGATGGGGGTGACCGTCGAGTACGTGCTCGTCAACATCGGCGTGCAGACGGTCTCCGCGCTCGCCATCGCCGTCCTGCTGCAGCGGCTGACGCAGTCGGCGGTGCTGCGCGGGATCGTGCTCACGCCGTATCTGATGTCCAACGTCGTCGCGGGCATCGTCTGGCTCTGGATCCTCGACACCCAGCTCGGCATCGGCAACGAGATCCTCGCGGGCCTCGGCCTCGACCGGGTCCCCTTCCTCGCCGACGAGACCTGGGCGGTGCCCACGATCGCCCTGATCAACGTGTGGCGGCACGTCGGCTACACCGCGCTGCTGCTGTTCGCCGGCCTCATGGCCATCCCGAACGACATGTACGAGGCCGCGAAGGTGGACGGCGCGAGCGAGTGGCGGATGTTCCGGCGGATCACGATGCCGCTGCTGCGCCCGGTCCTCGCGGTCGTCCTGATCATGACGGTGATCGGCTCCTTCCAGGTGTTCGACACCGTCGCGGTGACGACCGCGGGCGGACCCGCCAACGCCACCAACGTCCTGCAGTACTACATCTACGGCGCCGCCTTCGGCCGCTTCCAGTTCGGGTACGCCTCGGCGATGTCGGTGGCCCTGCTGGTCGTGCTGAGCGCCATCACGGTCCTCCAGTACCGGCTCACCCGGGCCGGCCAGAGCGACCTCGGCTGAGGGAAGGGAGACACCGACATGGCCGCCGTGGCAGACACCACGACCGTACGGCGCGTGCGGCGCCGCATCACTCCCGGACGGGCCCTCGCCTGGGCGGTGATGGCCGCGATCGTGCTCATCACCCTGCTGCCGTTCTACTGGATCCTGCGCACCGCGCTGTCCTCGAACGACGCGCTCGCCGCCCATCCCGGCGACATCCTCCCCGTGGGCGCGACCACGGGCGGCTTCGAGCGCGCCCTCGGCCTGCAGTCCGCCGAGGAGGCGATCGCCCAGGGCGGCTCGGGCGGCGGACTGAGGTTCTGGCGCTATCTGGTCAACTCGGTGGTCGTCTCGACCCTGATCACCGTCTGCCAGATCTTCTTCTCCGCCATGGCCGCCTACGCCTTCGCCCGGCTGCGCTGGCGCGGCCGGGAGGCGGTGTTCGCGCTGTTCCTGGCCGGGCTCATGGTGCCGGCGATCTTCACGCTGCTGCCCAACTTCGTCCTCGTCAAGCAGCTCGGGCTGGTGGACAGCCTGCTGGGCGTGGCCCTGCCGACGATGTTCATGACGCCGTTCGCGGTGTTCTTCCTGCGCCAGTTCTTCATGAACGTGCCCCGGGAGGTGGAGGAGGCCGCCCTGCTGGACGGGGCGGGCAAGGTGCGGATCTTCTTCCGGCTGATGCTGCCGATGGCGTCCACGCCCCTGCTCACCCTGGGCCTGCTGACGTACATCACCGCCTGGAACGACTACTTCTGGCCGCTGATGGTGTCCTACAGCGACAGTTCGCGCGTGCTGACCGTGGCGCTGGCCATCTTCCGGGCGCAGACCCCGCAGGCCGGCTACGACTGGTCCGGCCTGATGGCGGCCACTCTGATCGCCGCGCTCCCGATGCTCGTGCTGTTCGGCTGCTTCGCACGCCGCATCGTCGGTTCCATCAGCTTCACCGGCATCAAGTAAGGGGACGGGCATGCGAGTTCACATACGGGCGGCGGCGCTGACCGGGGCGCTCGTCCTGTCCCTGGCCACCGGCTGCGGCCAGGGCGGGGCGGCCGGAGCGGGCGGGAACACGGTGACGTACTGGCTCTGGGACGCCAACCAGCTGCCCGCCTACCAGGCGTGCGCGAAGGACTTCGAGCAGCGGAACCCGGGCCTGAAGGTGAGGATCACCCAGATGGGCTGGGCCGACTACTGGACCAAGCTCACCGCTAGCTTCATCGCCGGCACCGAACCGGACGTCTTCACCGACCACATCCAGAAGTTCGGCCAGTTCGCCGACCTGAAGGTCCTCGAACCGCTGGACGACCTGGGCCTGGACGACGCCGCCTACCAGCCGGGCCTCGCCGCCAACTGGCGCGGCCAGGACGGCCGTCGCTACGGCGCGCCCAAGGACTGGGACACCGTCGCCCTCTTCTACAACCGGACGATGGCCAAGGAGGCCGGGCTCTCCGCGGATCAGCTCAACAGCCTCGACTGGAACCCCGGGGACGGCGGCAGCTTCGAGAAGGCCATCGCCCATCTGACCGTCGACCGCAACGGCGTGCGCGGCGACGAGAAGGGCTTCGACAAGCACCATGTGAAGGTGTACGGCATGGCGACCGGCGGCGCCGGTGACGCCGACGGACAGACCACCTGGAGCCCGTTCGCCGCCTCGGCGGGCTGGCACTACACGGACAAGGCCCGCTGGGGCACCGAGTACCGGTACGGCGACAGGACGTTCCAGTCGGTGATCGACTGGTACTTCGGGCTCGCGAGGAAGGGGTATCTCGCGCCCTTCACCGACTACACCGACGGCGCCAACCCGGCCACCGCCCAGGTCGCCTCCGGCAAGGCGGCGACCGCGTTCGACGGCGCCTGGATGATCTCCAGCTACTACGGCGCCGAGGGCCTGGACGTCGGCACCGCGCCCACGCCGATCGGCCCGACCGGCAAGCGCGCCACCATGATGAACGGCCTCGCCGACTCCATCACGAAGAACGCCCGCAACAAGGAGGGCGCCAGGAAGTGGGTGCGGTACCTGGCCTCGAACGAGTGCCAGAAGACCGTCGGCCGCTACGGCATCGTCTTCCCCGCCACCCCGGACGGCACGGCCGCGGCGGTGGCCGCGTACCGGAAGAAGGGCATCGACGTGTCCGCCTTCACCGAACCGGTCACCGACAAGAAGGACTCCGCGACCTTCTCCTTCCCGATCACCGACTACGCGGCGGACGTGTACGCCCTGATCCGCCCCGCGATGCAGGACGTCTACGCGAACGACGCCCCGGTGAGCGGTCTGAGCAGGACCAACGACCAGATCAACCTCATCCTCGGCCAGTGAAAGGCACACACTCCATGACGTTCTCCCTCGGCATCGTCGGCGCCGGCCAGTTCTCCGGCCAGTTCGCCACGCTGTTCCAGGCCCACCCCGGTGTCGGCGACGTGTACGTCACCGATCTGCTGCCCGAGCGGGCCGAACGGCTCGCCGCCGCACAGGGGCTGGCCGGGACCTTTCCCTCGTACGAGGCGATGCTGGAGTCGAAGGCCGTGGACGCGGTCGCGATCTTCACCCAGCGCTGGACGCACGGCCCGCTGGTCCTCCAGGGCCTGACCGCCGGCAAGCACGTCTACTCGGCCGTCCCCATGGCGATCACCACGGAGGAGATCGCGGCGATCATCGAGGCGGTCGAGGCGACCGGGCTGACGTACATGATGGGCGAGACCAGCGAGTACAACCCGGCGACCGTGCACGCCCGCGACCAGATCGCCCAGGGCGCCTTCGGGCGGCTGTTCTATGCCGAGGGCGACTACGTCCACGACATGGACCTCGGCTTCTACGAGGCGTACCAGTACAGCGGCGGCGAGAACTGGAAGGCGACCGCCTCCTATCCCCCGCTGCTGTACCCGACGCACTCGGTCGGCGGGGTGCTGGGCGCCTGGCGTACGCACGCGGTGAGCGTGTCGGCGATCGGGGTGCTGGACGACCGGGGCGACGGCGTCTTCGACCGGTCGGTCAGCCAGTTCGACAACGACTTCTCGAACGCGACCGCGCTGTTCGAGGTCGCGGGCGGCGGTTCGTTCCGCACGAACGAGTTCCGGCGGGTCGGCTACCCGTCGCACATCAGGGAGTCCCGCTTCCGGTTCTTCGGGACGGAGGCGAGCATGGAGCAGCTGGCCACGGTCGCCCTGTGGCAGGACAAGAAGGGTGTCAAGGACATCAGCGAGCTGCTCGAGCCCAAGCAGACGCTGTCGCCCGACGACCCCTCGCTCCAGCACATCGCGCCGGAGCTGCGGGCCGCCTTCACCTCGGGGTCGGCGCCGGTGCACGACCGGTCCCGGCTGCCGAGGGAGTTCGACCATCTCCACAACGGGCACGAGGGCAGCCACCACTTCCTCGTCGACGACTTCGTGACCGCGGTGAACGCGCGCGCCCTGCCGTCGGTGAACGCGTGGGTGGCCGCCCGCTACACCCTGCCGGGCATCGTGGCGCACGAGTCGGCGCGGCAGGGCGGGGTCCGGCTGGACATCCCGGACTTCGGGGACGCGCCCGAGGCGTGACGCCTCAGGCGCTCAGCGGTCCACGAGCCGGGTGCCCGTCCTGGACTCAGGTGCCCGGCTTGCGGCCGTACACGTAGACGTCGTCGCCGTTCTTCAGCAGCGACCAGTACTTCTTCGCGTCGGTCTTCGTCATGTTGACGCAGCCGTGGGAGCCCGGCGGGTTCCACATGCTGACACCGACCGAGTGGAAGGCCTGGCCGCCGTCGAAGAACTGCGAGTACGGCATCGGCACGTTGTAGATGCTCGACACGTGGTCGATGTGCCGCCAGTAGATCTTCTTCAGACCGGTGCGGGTCTCGTAGCCGTCACGGCCGGTGCGGACCGGGACCGGGCCGTACACGAGCTTCTTGCCGTCCTGGATCCAGCTGAGCTGGAGCGTGAGGTTCACACAGGCGATACGGCCCTTGTTGACGGGGCACTTGCCCGCCTTGTTCGGGTTCGTCCCGACAGCTTTCTGCTTGTTCATCAGGTCCATCACGCCCCAGGTGACGGGACCGGCGTAACCGGCGTTGGGGCTGATGCCGTGCTTGGTCTGGAAGGCCTTGATGGCCTGGCAGTCGGCGGAGGACTGCTTCCCGTCGACCGGCCGGCCGAGGAACTTCTCCACCTGCTTCTGGTACGGGCCGGTCCCCGCGGTGCAGCTCGCGGCCTGCGCCGGAGCGGCGCCCAGCGTGAGCGAGAGCGGTGCGACCAGTCCGCCGGTGATGCCGAGTGCGACGGCGCGCCGTCTGCGTGTGTCCCCCATGGCCGGGCCCTTCCCTGACGTGTGTGTCCGTGGACTTCTGCTGCATAGACACGCCAGGGGCGGGTTCGGTTGTGGCGCGGACCGGGCTGTGACCGAACGGTGAGGTTACGGACCGTACCCGGACCGTCTCAGGTGTCCTCCCCGCGGTCCCGGGCCGCCCGGAATCCGGTGTTCACCGAGGTGAGACCGCCGTCCACGACGAGGGTGGTGCCGGTGATCCAGGCGGCGTCGCGCGACGCCAGGAAGGCGACGGCCGCGGCGATGTCCTCGGGCTCCCCGATCCGGCCCAGCGGATAGAGCGGACGGATCGCCTCCAGGTCGGCGTCCCGTCCCTCCCAGGCCGAGGTGCGCACCGTGCCGGGCATGACCAGGTTGACGCGTACGCCCCGGGCCGCGGCGTGGCCGGCGAGGGTGCGGGTGAGCGAGCCGAGGCCCGCCTTGGCCGCGCTGTAGGCGTGGTTGCCGAAGTCCTGGAGGCCGTTGACCGAGCCGATGCTCACGATGGCGCCCCGGCCTGAGGCGGCCAGATGCGGCAGGGCGGCCCGGCAGCAGCGGTAGGCGCCGGTGAGGGTGATGTCGAGGTCGCGCGCCCAGGCGTCGTCGGGGTCGTCCTCGAACAGCGGGGTGTCCGGGGTGCAGGAGGCGGCGCAGTTCACGAGGACGTCGAGCGCGCCGAGGGCGGCCACGGCCTCGGCGACGGCCGCGTCGACGGCGGAGCGGTCGGCGACGTCGCAGGCGAGCGCCCGGACGGTGTGCCCGAGGCCGCGCAGCCGTGCCGCGGTCTCCTCGACCTCGGGTCCGTCGCGGTCGGTCAGCAGGACGCGGGCGCCCTCCTCGGCGAGGCGACGCGCGACCGCGGCCCCGATGCCCCGGGCGGCCCCGGTGACCAGGACCGCCTGACCGGCGAAACGCGTGGTGTCCGTCATGGACGCACACGGTAGTGCCGCGACGATCGACGCGGCAGATAGCGTACGCACATGTCCACGTTCCTCCAGCAACTCCCCGCGCTCCTGGGCGTCGTGATCGGCGCGCTCGGCTCCTACGTGGTCGTCGTCCGGGGCGACCGGATGAGGTTCCGCCGGGAGCAGGCGGCCCGCTGGGAGGAGCGCCGTCTCGCCGTGTACGCCGACTACGCGCAGTCGGTGAAGAACACGGTCACCGTGACGTACCGGGTCGCGGCCCGGCTCGGCAACGACCCGCATCCCGATCCGCTGCCCCTGGAGGAGGCCCGGCCGCTGCTGGCCGAGGCGGCCGTCCGCCGGGACCCCTCCGGCGAGGCGCTGATCATGCTGGGCAGCCCGGCGGTGGTGGAGCGGGCCCGGGCGTGGGTGGTGACGGCGATGGAGATGGAGCGGTTCGTGCGGGAGGGCCGGGTGGACCCGGAGCGCTGGCGTGCGCTGCTGGAGCGGCAGCGCACGGGCCGCGAGGGCTACTACGCGGCGGTCCGCGACGACCTGGGCCTGCCGCCGGGGCACTCCGCGCGCTGGCCGCTCGCGGCGCCCGACCCGGCGCTGCCTCAGCGGTAGCCCGTGGTGTCCGCCGGTTTTCCGGCGTCCTGGACCTCGGGCAGATAGCGCCAGGCGTCGGGGCGGCTGCCGTCGAGGTCGGTGAAGTCGTAGACGCGGGCGAGCTGTCCGCTGGACAGGGACTGCCCGTTGAAGCGGGCGACGTCCGGGTCGGCGGCGAGGGCGGCCACGGCCCGGCCGACGTAGCGCGGGGTCTCGGAGATGGCGAAGTGCGGTTCGGTGGCGAGCGCGTCGCGCCAGTTGTCCTCGCGGACCCCGAACACGTCCAGCATCATCTCCGAGCGCATCCAGCCGGGGGTGAGGGCGACGGCGGTGGCGCCGCGCGGGCCGAGTTCGTGGCCGAGGGCGAAGGCCATGCGCAGCACGGCCGTCTTGGCGAGGTCGTAGAAGAAGGAGGTGCGGTAGTGCTCGCCGTTGTACTCGGCGGTGCCGTCGGTCATCTCCACGACCAGTCCGCCGGGCCGGCGCAGGAGCAGCGGCAGCGCGTGGTGGCTGGTGATCGCGTGGGTGTCGACGGCGAGGCGGAGCAGCCGCAGGCCGTCGTCGAGGTCGTGCTCCCAGACCGGGCTTTCCCAGGCGAAGAGGTTCTCGCCGCCCCAGATGTCGTTGACGAGGACGTCGAGCCGGTCCTGCTCGCCGGCGACGCGGTCCACGAGGGCGCGGACCTGTGCCGGGTCGAGGTGGTCGGTGGGGACGGCGATGCCGTGGCCGCCGGCCTCGGTGACCAGGTCGGCGGTGTCCTCGATCGTCTCGGGGCGGTCGTATTCGGAGCGCCGGGCGCGGGTGCTGCGCCCGGTCACGTAGACGGTGGCTCCGGCGGCGCCGAGTTCCACGGCGATGCCGCGTCCGGCTCCCCGGGTCGCCCCGGCGACCAGCGCGACCTTGCCTTCGAGCGGGTGTGACATGTCCGGCCTCCCATGGCCCCTGAAGTGCTGTGGGTACCGAGGGTGCCCGGGAAGCCGGACATCTTCTGTCGTGTTTCTCCGGGCTTCGGGACAGCTCACCCGGTCGGGCGGGGTCAGTGGCCCCGGTCGATCCACTCCTGCAGGTGCGGTGCCTCGGCGCCGATGGTCGTCGGGTCGCCGTGGCCGGTGAGGACCTTCGTCTCGGGCGGCAGGGCGAGCAGCCGGTCGCGGATCGAGTCGATGATCGTCGGGAAGTGGGAGTAGGACCGGCCGGTGGCGCCGGGGCCGCCCTGGAAGAGGGTGTCGCCGGTGAAGACGACGCCGAGCCCGGGGTCGTACAGGCAGACGGCGCCCGGTGCGTGGCCGGGGGTGTGCAGGACCGTGAGGTCGGCGCCGGCCACCTCGATGACCTGGCCGTCCTGGAGGTGGGCGTCCGGGTCGCGGTCCGGGTGGGTCAGCTTCCACAGCGGGGTGTCGTCGGGGTGCAGCCAGATCGTGGCGCCGGTGCGGTCGGCCAGGGCGGGCGCGGCGTCGATGTGGTCGTTGTGGGCGTGGGTGCACACGATCCCGGCGAGGCGCCGGTCGCCGACGGCCTCGGCGATGGCGTCGGCGTCGTGCGCGGCGTCGACGACGAGCACCTCGTGGTCGTCGCCGACGAGCCAGACGTTGTTGTCGACGTCCCAGGTGCCGCCGTCGAGGGTGAACTGGCCGGAGGTGACGAGGCGTTCGATCCGGGCGGTCATCAGAACACCACCACCGAGCGCAGCACGTCGCCGTGGTGCATCCGCTCGAACGCCTTCTCCACGTCGGTGAGCGCGATGGTCTCGGTGACGAAGGCGCCGAGGTCCAGGCGGCCCTGGAGGTGCAGGTCGATCAGCATGGGGAAGTCGCGGGAGGGCAGACAGTCGCCGTACCAGGACGACTTGAGCGCGCCGCCGCGCCCGAAGACGTCCAGCAGGGGCAGTTCGAGCTTCATCTCGGGCGTGGGGACGCCGACGAGGACGACCGTGCCGGCGAGGTCGCGGGCGTAGAAGGCCTGCTGGTAGGTCTCGGGGCGGCCGACCGCCTCGATGACGACGTCGGCGCCGAATCCTCCGGTGAGTTCGCGGATCGCCTCGACCGGGTCGGTCTCCCGGGAGTTGACCGTGTGGGTGGCGCCCATCTCGCGGGCCTTGGCGAGCTTGCGGTCGTCGATGTCGACGGCGATGATCTTCGACGCCCCGGCGAGCCGCGACCCGGCGATCGCCGCGTCCCCGACGCCTCCGCACCCGATGACGGCGACGCTGTCGCCCCGGCCGACGTTCCCGGTGTTGATGGCGGCGCCGATGCCCGCCATCACGCCGCACCCCAGCAGCCCGGCGACCTGGGGGCTGACGGCCGGGTCCACCTTGGTGCACTGCCCGGCCGCCACCAGGGTCTTCTCCGCGAAGGCACCGATACCCAGGGCCGGGGAGAGCTCCTGCCCGGTGGCGGCGAGGGTCATCTTCTGCCGCGCGTTGTGCGTGTCGAAGCAGTACCAGGGGCGTCCGCGCAGACAGGCCCGGCAGTGGCCGCACACCGCACGCCAGTTGAGGATCACGAAGTCGCCGGGCGCGACGTCGGTGACGCCGTCGCCGACCGACTCGACGATCCCGGCGGCCTCGTGACCGAGCAGGAACGGGAAGTCGTCGCTGATGCCGCCCTGCTTGTAGTGGAGGTCGGTATGACAGACACCGCAGGCCTGGACCTGGACGACGGCCTCGCCCGGCCCGGGGTCGGGCACGACGATCGTCTCCACCCGCACCGGCTCGTCCTTGCCCGCCGCGATCACGCCGCGTACTTCCTGCGCCATGTGCTCCACCCTTCCCTCTGCGGCTGTGCGTCCTGTGCCGACCCTAGTTGTGACTGATCGGTAACGGCACGGAGGCGGCCCCGGTTCCCCGCGTTCCGGCTGCTGAAAATACCCCTGGGGGTACCTCTGCTACGGTGGATATACCCCCGGGGGTAATCAGCGCAGGTTCGGAAGGAGAGGAGTGCCGTCGTGTACTTCGTCGACACCATCGACACACCGGGACTCGGCAACCGCGGCTATCTGGTGGGCGGCGCGGACACCGCGGCCGTCGTCGATCCACCGCGGGACGTGGACCGGGTGATCGACGCCGCCGCGCGGCGCGGGGTGCACGTCACGCACGTCGTGGAGACCCATCTGCACAACGACTACGTCTCCGGGGGCCTGGAGCTGGCCCGCCTCACCGGCGCCCGCTACCTCGTCCCGGCCGCCGCCGACGTCGCGTTCGCGCGGACCCCGGTCGCCGACGGGGACCGCGTCCGGCTCGACGCCGGTCTCACCCTGCGGGCGCTGGCCACCCCCGGCCACACCCCGCACCACACCTCGTACGTCCTGGAGGAGTCCGGGCGCGCGGTCGCCGTGTTCACCGGCGGTTCGCTGCTCATCGGGACGGTGGGCCGGCCCGATCTGGTCGAGCCCGCCCTCACCGCCCGGCTGGCGCGGGCCCAGTACGACTCCGCGCACCGGCTCGCCGCCGAACTGCCCGACGAGACGGCGGTCCTGCCCACCCACGGGTTCGGCAGCCTGTGCGCCGCGACGCAGACGGACGGCGGGACGGACACCACGATCGGGCACGAGCGGACCGTCAACGACGCCCTGGTGAAGGACGTCGACACCTTCGTCGCCGATCTGATCGCCGGTCTGGACGACATCCCCGCGTACTACGCGCACATGTCCCCGGCGAACGCGCGCGGCCCGGCCCCGGTCGACCTGACGCCCCCGCGGCTCGCGGACGCGGAGGAGATCGCGGCACGGCTGGCCGCCGGCGAGTGGGTGGTGGACCTGCGCAACCGGGTCGCGTTCGCCGAGGGCCATGTGCCGGGCTCCCTCAACTTCGCCGCCGAGGGGCAGTTCGCGGCCCTGCTGGCCTGGCTGCTTCCGTGGGGCAGGCCCGTCACGCTCCTCGCGGAGACGCCGGAGCGGGTCGCCGAGGCGCAGCGCGAACTGGTCCGGGTCGGCGTCGACCGGCCGGCCGCCGCGGCCACCGGCTCCCCGGCCGACTGGACGGCGGGCGGCACCCCGCCGCGCTCCTTCCGCCGGGCCCGCTTCGCGGACCTGGCCGCCGAGGAGCACGCCGTGATCGTCGACGTCCGGCGGGACACCGAGCGGGCCTCCGGGTACGTCAAGGGCTCGCTGCACATCCCGCTCCACCTGCTGCGCGAGCGGCTGGCCGGGATACCGGACGGCACCGTGTGGGTGCACTGCGCCGCCGGGGCGCGGGCCGCGATCGCCGCCTCCCTGCTGGACGCGGCGGGGCGTGAGGTCGTCGCGGTCGACGACCCGTTCGGCGCCGCGCGGGACGCGGGGCTCCCCATGGGCCGCCTCACCCCGGCCGAGGCCCTGGCGCGCACGGACGCCGTCCTGCTGGACGTGCGGGAACCCGAGGCGTTCGCCGCGGGGCACGCGCCGGGCGCGCTGTCCGTCCCGCTGGCCGCCCTGGAGGCGGGCGCTCCGCTGCCGGCCGCAGCCGAGGGCCGTCCCGTCGTCGCGATCTGCCGCTCGGGCCGGCGCTCCCGGGACGCGGCTGCCCTGCTCAGGGCACGCGGCGTGGACGCCGTGGACGTGCTCGGCGGCATGCCGGCCTGGGCGGAGGCGGGGCTGCCCCTCGTGGCGGAGTCCGGAGCCGGCCGTGCCGTGTAGGCCCCCGCGCCGCTCCCCGGTCACGCCCTCGGCGCCGGACGCGCCGCGGTGAGCGCGCTCGTCCTGGGGTTGCTCTCGGGCGGCGTGACCGGGCTCGCGCTCGGCGCGCTGGGCGGTGGCGGCAGCATGCTGGCGGTGCCCGCGCTGATGTACCTGCTCGGGCTCGCCCCGGCCGAGGCCGCCACCGCCGGCCTGGTCGTCGTGGCGGTCACCTCCGCGTCGGCCCTCGCGGCGCACGCCCGCCGGGGCGCGGTGCGCTGGCGGGCCGGGGCGCTGTTCGCGGCGGCGGGCCTGGTGCCGGCCGCGCTCGGCGGCGCCCTGTCCGGGCGGCTGCCGGCCGGCCTGCTGACCGGCGCCTTCGCGGTGGTCGCCGCGCTCTCGGCGCTGCGGATGCTGCGGCCGTCGGCGACCGTACGGCACCCGGACGTGCCGGTGCGGCCCGCCCGGGTCGTCCGGGCCGGGGCCGGGCTCGGCGCGGTGACCGGGGTGCTCGGGGTCGGCGGCGGCTTCCTCGCCGTACCGGCGCTGGTGGGCGTGGTGGGGCTGCGCATGCGGGCCGCCGTCGGCACCAGTCTGCTGGTCATCACCGTCAACGCGCTGGTGGCGCTGGGCGGGCGGGCCGGCGCCGCCGCGACGGTCGACTGGCCGGCCGTGGGGCCGTTCGCCGCCGCCGCGGTGCTCGGCGCCTGGGACGGCAGACGGCTGGCCGGGAAGGTCTCCGGCGGCACGCTCCAGCGGGTCTTCGCCTGGGCCCTGCTGGCGGTGGCCACCGTCATGCTGGCCGACGCCGTCCTGTGACGGGCCGGCCCGTGGTGTCTACGCCAGCGAGAGGAACAGCTTCTCCAGCCGGGCCTTCATCTGGTCCGTCGTCTCGCCGTCCGCGCGGCCCTTCTCGACGTCGGTCAGGCACTGCTGGAGGCCCGTCGCGATGATCGCGAAACCGGCCCGGTCGAGGGCGCGGGAGGCGGCGGCGAGCTGGGTGACCACGTCCTCGCAGTCGCGGCCCTCCTCGATCATCCTGATCACGCCCGAGATCTGGCCCTGCGCCCGGCGCAGGCGGTTCAGCACCGACTTGAGGTCGTCGCCCTCGAACTGAAGCTCCACGCTCACTCCTCCTCATACCCGTAGGGGTATATTACTCCCTTGCCTGAAAGGACCCCCCTCTTCCATGAACGCGCCCCTGACCCCCACCGCCCTCGCCGTCGGCGAGGCCCGCTCGCGGCTGTCCGGCCTGACCGTCGTCGACGTCCGCACGCCGGGCGAGTACGCGGCCGGGCATCTGCCCGGCGCCCTGAACGTACCGCTGGACCGGCTCGCCTCCGCCGTGCCGGCCCTGCGGCGGCTGCCCGCCGGACGGCTGCTGGTGGTGTGTGCCTCGGGCGCCCGCTCGGAGAACGCCTGCCGGCTCCTCGCCGAGCACGGGATCGGCGCCATGACGCTGACCGGCGGCACCCAGGGCTGGGCGGCGGACGGACACGACCTGCGCCGCCCCGGCTCCGGCGCGCGGGCCGGCTGGTCGATGGAGCGCCAGGTCCGCTTCACGGCCGGCACGGTCGTCCTGGCCGGTGTCGCCCTGTCCCTGCTGCACCCCGCCTGGCTGCTGCTGTCGGCCGGGATCGCGGGGGGCCTGGTCTTCTCGGCGCTCACCGACACCTGCGGCATGGCCGCCGTCCTCGCCCGGCTCCCGCACAACCGTCCCCGCGCCGCCGATCTCGACGCCACGCTGGCCGAGTTGGAGGCACGCGCGGCGGCGCCCCAGGACTGAGCCGCACCCGCCCGGCCCGCACATGCGGTCGCCGAACACGCGAAGGGCCGCCCCCCGTGGGGGCGGCCCTTCGGCGGTGGTGCGGTCCGGCCTACAGCGTGGGCAGCATCCTGGTGACCGGGGTGTCGACCGGGCGGAACCCCTGCGGCCGGTTCGCCCGGCTCAGGTCCTTGAGCTCGTCGAGACGGGTCAACTGCTCGGACGGGCGGGGCATCCGGCCCTGGCGGTCCGCGGGGACACCGCTCACCGCGAGGGAGTCGAGCGTGGTCACCGCGCTGGGCAGGCCCGCGTCCGGGCCGGGCATCGGGGCCGCGTCCGCCAGCGGCGCGGCGAGACCGGTGAGACCGGCGGCCAGGCCGACGGCGGCTGCGATACGTCGTGTCGACTTCATGCACGGCGCAACGCGGGCGCGCCGCCGCCGGACACGGCCGCCGCACTGCGCTCACCCGTCAGGCGGAGCGCGCGTGAGCGGGCTTGCCCCGTACCGCCGGGCGGAGGACGCTCGAAGCAGAGGCCCCCGCGGCCGCTCTCCCCGTCGTGCCGTGGGCCTCGTAGGAGGTCAGCATGGGCACCAGCACCACCCCCTCGTTCGACACGGACACCCTGCGCCGGGCCGTGGAGGGGAACACCCCGGACACCCTTCTGTCGCTGTACACCGACGACGCGGAGATCCGCGTGGTCAACCGCAACGCGCAGCCCAGCAGCCCCAAGGTGCTGCACGGCCGCGACGAGATCGGCGACATGCTCACCGACGTCTACAGCCGGGACATGACGCACAAGCTGGAGGGCTGCGTGGTCCAGGGCGACAACGCCGCCTACAGCGAGTCCTGCGAGTACGCGGACGGCGTCCGCGTGATGTCCGAGTCGATGATCACCCTGCGCGACGGGAAGATCTCCCGGCAGATCATCATCGAGGCCTGGGACGAGTAGCCGTACACCCCATGGGGCCCGGGACGGCCGTCCCGGGCCCCGCCCGTCAGCCGGCGCGCAGGCTCTTGACCAGGTCCCGCGGCAGGCCGTACGTGTCGTGCAGGCGGCGGTGGTCGTCGTCGCTCAGCGGGCCCGAGAACTCGCGCCGCTCCAGGACGCGGCGGCCGCGCCGGACCAGGTCGCGGAAGCGGCGCTCCTCCTCGCGCAGCACCCCGCGCACCTCCTCCGTGCCGGTGGGCAGCCGGAAGTGGTCCAGGGTGTGCCGCAGCGGCTCCTCCGGCAGGTCGGCGAGGGTGCGGGAGGGATCGTCGCGCCACAGGGTGGTGAGGGTGCGGCGGAGCAGGCGGCGCAGGACGTACCCGCGGGTGGTGGCCGACGGCCGTACGCCGTCGCCGATGACGACGGCGGCGGACCGCAGATGGTCGGTGACCAGCCGGGCCTCCCGCTCCTCCAGGTGCCACAGCGGCGGCAGGGCCCGGGTCCACGGTTCGAACAGGTCGGTGTCGTGGACCGAGTCCCGGCCCTGCAGGAGCATCACGAGCCGTTCCAGGCCCATGCCCGTGTCGACGTTGCGCTGCCGCAGTGGTTCGAGGGTGCCGTCCTCGGTGCGGTGGTGGCGCATCCCCACGTGGTTCCAGACCTCGACCCAGCGGGGGTCGGTGGTCGGGGTGCCGTGCGGCGGGGTGCCGGGGCCGCCGGTCCACACGAAGATCTCCGAGTCGGGGCCGCACAGCCCGGCCGGGCCGTGGGACCACCAGTTGTCGCCGCTCGTCGTCTCGACGGGCAGCCCCAACTCGCGCCAGGTGTCGAGGGACTCGTCGTCGGGGCCGGTCTCGTCGTCGCCCCCGAAGACGGTGACGTGCATCCGCTCCGGCGGGATGCCGAAGCCGTCCCGCAGCAGCTCGTGGCCCCAGCGCAGGCTCTGCGGGAGGCCGTAGTCGCCGAGCGACCACGAGCCCAGCATCTCGAAGACGGTGAGGTGGGTGCGGTCGCCCACCTCGTCGAGGTCGGTGGTGCGCAGACAGCGCTGGAGCCCGCTGAGCCGCCGCCCGAGCGGATGCGGGCGGCCCTCCAGATGGGGGGTCAGGGGATGCATGCCGGAGGTGGTGAACAGGACGGGGTCGCCGGGCGGGGTCAGCAGGGTGCCGCCGGTGATCCGGCGGTGGCCGCGCTCCTCGAAGAAGTCGGAGAAGGTGCGCACGATCTGGTCGGTGTCCATCACGGAAGGTCCTTCGGTCAGGGAGACCGGAAAGAGCCGCGAGGAGCGCCGCGACCGGGAAAGGGCGGCACACACCGGCGGCCGTTTCCGGCCGCCGGGGGAAAGGGGGATCAGGCGCGGGCAGCCGGGGAGCCGGTCGCTCGCGCGGCTGCGGTGTGCCGATGCCTGAGGTCCTTCATGGGTCCGACGCTAACAGTCCGCGACCCGCTGGTCACCGCGTTTTCCGGCGGCCGGGCGAACCGGGCGATTCCGGATGCCGGGCGCGCGTGATACGGACCGGGCCGGATACCCGGAGGGCATGACGCGACTACTGAAATCCAGGCACAAGGACCCCGAGGACCGGCCCGGCGCACCGTCGGACTCGGGTGAGGGCGGGCGGGCACAGGGACCGGAGACCGGCGCGGAGACCACGCAGGAGCGGTTCGGCCCGGATCCCCAGGTGGAGGGGCGCGCCCCGGACTCGCCGACCGACATGCCGAAGCGGTCGTGGTTCGCGGCGCTCAAGGGCACCCTGCGGGAGTTCAAGGACGACGAGCTGACCGATCGCGCGGCGGCGCTGACGTACTACGGCGTGCTGTCGCTCTTCCCGGCCCTGCTGGTGCTGGTGTCCCTGCTCGGCCTCGTCGGCAAGTCGGCCACCGACAAGGTCATGGAGAACATCGAGAAGATGGCCCCCGGGTCGGCCCGGGACATCCTCACCCGAGCCGTCGAGCAGTTGCAGGGCAACGGCGGGCTCGGCTCGATCATGGCCGTCGTCGGCATCCTGCTGGCCGTGTGGTCGGCGTCCGGCTATGTCGCCGCGTTCATCCGCACGGCTAACGCCGTCTACGACATGCCGGAGGGCCGTCCGGTCTGGAAGGTGCTGCCGGTACGGCTCGGGGTGACGGTGGCGCTGATGGTGCTGGCCGTCATCAGCGCGCTGATCGTCGTCTTCACCGGGTCGCTGGCCCAGGAGGTCGGCAGCACGCTGGGCATCGGGGACACCGCGCTGACGGTGTGGTCCATCGCCAAGTGGCCGGTCCTGGCCGTGCTGGTCACGACCATGATCGCCCTGCTGTACTGGGCCTCCCCCAACGCCAAGGTGCGCGGTTTCCGGTGGATCACGCCGGGCAGCGCCCTGGCCCTGGTGATCTGGCTGATCGCCTCGGGCGGCTTCGCCGTGTACGTCGCCAACTTCGCCTCGTACAACAAGACCTACGGCACCATGGCCGGCGTGATCGTCTTCCTGGTGTGGCTGTGGATCGGGAACCTGGCGATCCTCCTCGGCCTGGAGTTCGACGCGGAGGCGGTGCGGCAGCGCGCGATCGCCGGCGGGCATCCGCCGGAGGAGGAGCCGTACGCGACACCGCGCGACACCACCACCTGGGACGAGCAGGACAAGCGCCGGCTGCGCAGCCCGTGAGGGCTGCCCCCGGTCAGCGCATCCAGGCGCTGTACGCCATGACGTCCCCGGCCCGCACCCCGTACGCGGGGTCGCCCCGGGTGAACGTCGTCTCGTGGCCGAGGACCGCACCGGTGCCCGGGTCCATGATCAGCAGGTGGGCGAGGCCGCGTTCCTGGAACGTGTACGCCAGCCCCGGCCGGCCGAGCCGGTCGGTGACCCGGCCGGCCGGGCGCAGGCCCTGTGTGCCGGCGAGCAGCTCGGCGAGCGCAGCGGACTCGCGGGCGCCCAGGGTCCAGTGGTCGAGGAGCAGTTCCACGGCGTCGAGGAGTTCGCCGGTGCCGAGCCCGTCGGGTTCGGAGGCGGCCTCCTGGAGCCAGGCCCGCAGCCGGGTCGCGTCACGCGGCGGCGGGGACTGGGGCGGGGCGTCGCTCCAGCTGCGCGGGTAGGTGCGGCGGCTGACGACATGGCCGTCCTCGACGAGCCGGGGGCCGTCGGCGTCGTCGCGCAGCACGGGCCGGCCCGGGTGCGTCGGGTCGGTCGCCACCACGAGTTCGGTGTGGCTGCCATCGGCCTTCCAGCGCACGATCCGCTCCTCGGGGAGCGTGATCGGCGCCTTGTCCTCGCTCATGGCGAGGCTCCACGACTGCACATGGGTGCCCTTGCGCAGGGTCTCGCCTCCGGCGGCGGCGTCCGCGCGGGCCCGCCGCGCCAGCTCCGTCAGGGTCACGGGGGTGGCGTCGGCCCGTACGACGAGCGGGCGGGGTGCGGCCAGGGCGGGGGTGGTGGCGGTGCCGCCGACGACCAGGCTGAGGGTGACGGCGGTGACGACGGCGGCCAGCAGCGCCCAGGCCGGCCGGGGGCGGACGCCTGGGCGGAGACGGGGCCACCGGACGCGGCGGCGGGCGGGCGGCACGCGGCGCAGGTCGGCGAGGAGGCGTTCGGCCCGCTGGTCCAGGGGCCCGTCGCCGAGGCGGGGGTGGTCGGCCGGGACCGGATCGGCGGCGCGCAGGAGGTCGAGTTCGTCAGCCATGCTGCTGCTCCTTCGTGGCTGTCGTACCGGTCGTGAGGGCGGGGCGGAGCTGGTCGATCTCGGCCTTCAGCCGGCGGCGGGCGCGGTGCAGCCGCATCGACGCCGCGCGCCGGCCGCAGCCGAGGACCACGGCGATCTCCTCGACGCCGAGCTCCTCCCAGGCGGCGAGGCGCAGCACCTCCTGGTCGGCCGGGGACAGCCGGGCCAGCGCGTCGTGGACCCAGGCGCCGGGCGCCTCGGCGTCGGGGCCGGCCTCGATGTGCCGGCCGTGCGCCGCGTCGTCGTTGCCGAGGCGGTCCACCAGCCGGCGCCGGCGCCCGTAGCCGCGTACCGCGTTCGCGAGGCAGTTGCGTGCCACGCCGTACAGCCAGGGCAGCGGGGCGGCCGGGAGGTCGTCCCGGCGCCGCCAGGCGACGGTGAACACCTCCGCCACCACTTCCTCGACCTCACTCGTCCGGCCGTCCAGTCGCCGCGCGACATAGCGGCTGACCGCCCAGTAGTGCTCGCGATAGGCAGCGGCGAAGATCTCGTCGTTGCTCATGCTCCGTTCGTGTCCGGCACCCGCCGGATCGTCACACCCCTCCCCCGTGATTCTCGTCGCCGCCGCCGAGTGTGACGTGCGGGCCGCCCACGGACACAGGCGGGGTGTGAAGAGGATCAGAGACATCAGGGGCGTCCGGGCCGTGCGGTGGCTGACGACGACCGACCACAAGACGATCGGCACGCTGTACCTGGTCACGTCGTTCGCGTTCTTCGTGATCGGTGGCGTGATGGCGCTGCTCATGCGCGCCGAGCTGGCTCGACCTGGTCTGCAGATCATGTCGAACGAGCAGTTCAACCAGGCGTTCACGATGCACGGCACGATCATGCTGCTGATGTTCGCGACGCCGCTGTTCGCGGGCTTCGCGAACTGGATCATGCCGTTGCAGATCGGCGCGCCGGACGTGGCGTTCCCGCGGCTGAACATGTTCGCCTACTGGCTGTACCTGTTCGGCTCGCTCATCGCGGTGGGCGGCTTCCTGACCCCGCAGGGCGCGGCCGACTTCGGCTGGTTCGCCTACAGCCCGCTGTCGGACGCGGTGCGCTCGCCGGGTGTCGGCGCCGACATGTGGATCATGGGTCTGGCCTTCTCCGGCTTCGGCACGATCCTCGGCTCGGTCAACTTCATCACCACGATCATCTGCATGCGCGCGCCGGGCATGACCATGTTCCGCATGCCGATCTTCGTGTGGAACGTGCTGCTGACCGCTGTGCTGGTCCTGCTGGCCTTCCCGGTGCTGGCGGCGGCGCTGTTCGCGCTGGAGGCGGACCGCAAGTTCGGCGCCCACGTGTTCGACTCGGCCAACGGCGGGGCGTTGCTGTGGCAACACCTGTTCTGGTTCTTCGGGCATCCAGAGGTGTACATCATCGCGCTGCCGTTCTTCGGCATCATCAGTGAGGTCATCCCGGTCTTCTCCCGCAAGCCGATGTTCGGCTACATGGGTCTGATCGCGGCGACCATCGCCATCGCGGGCCTGTCCGTGACGGTGTGGGCGCACCACATGTACGTCACCGGCGGTGTACTGCTTCCGTTCTTCTCCTTCATGACGTTCCTCATCGCCGTCCCCACCGGCGTGAAGTTCTTCAACTGGATCGGAACGATGTGGAACGGGTCCCTGAGCTTCGAGACGCCCATGCTGTGGTCCTTCGGCTTCCTCCTGACGTTCGTCTTCGGCGGTCTCACGGGCGTCATGCTGGCCTCTCCCCCGCTGGACTTCCCGACGTCGGACACCTACTTCGTGGTGGCCCACTTCCACTACGTCATCTTCGGGACCGTGGTCTTCGCGATGTTCGCCGGATTCCACTTCTGGTGGCCGAAGTTCACCGGCAGGATGCTCGACGAGCGCCTGGGCAAGATCACCTTCTGGACGCTGTTCATCGGCTTCCACGGCACCTTCCTGGTCCAGCACTGGCTGGGCGTGAACGGCATGCAGCGGCGCATCCCGGACTATCTGGCGGTGGAGGGCCTGACGGCGCTGAACACGCTCTCGACCATCTTCTCCTTCGTCCTGGGCCTGTCGTTCCTGCCGTTCTTCTACAACGTCTGGAAGACGGCCAGGTACGGCGAGCGGGTCCGCGTCGACGATCCGTGGGGCTACGGCCGTTCGCTGGAGTGGGCGACGTCCTGCCCGCCGCCGCGGCACAACTTCGTCACCCTGCCCCGCATCCGCTCCGAGTCCCCGGCGTTCGACCTGCACCACGCCACGGTGCCGGAGCGGGAGGTGGCCGCGCTGTGAGCGTCACGGACGAGTTCCTCAACGACATCGAGGGGCATCTGCTGCTCGCCGCGACCCGCGCGGAGGGCCGCACGGCCGCCGAGCGCGTCTGCGCGCCGCTGTACGGGCTGACCGGGGCCCAGCGCGAGGAGGTGGAGCGCCGCTTCGAGGAGGAGTACCTGGCGCTCGCCCGCGCCTCCTGGCGGCGCACGGCGGACCGGGCCGGCGAGCTGCGCGAGGAGTACGAGGCGGCCTACCGCGCGCTGCGGCGCCGGCTGGTCCTGGCGTGGCTGCTGGCCTGCGCCGCGGGGATCGGCGCCCTGGCCCTGTGTCTCGCTCCGGGCACGGTCGCCGGCTAGGGTCTTTCGTTTGGATCCGGCCTGATCCAAACGAGAGGCCCTAGGTCTTCCCTCGGGGGCGGGCCCTGGCCATGATCCGGTGCATGATTGACGACGAAGCGCCCGTGTACGAGGCGCGCTACGGCTGGGACCGGCGGACGGTGGGGATCCTGGCGCTGTGCGCGGTGTTCACAGCCGCCCTCCTCCTGCCGGACATCCCGCTGTTCGCGCGGATCCTGGGGCTGCCGCTGTTCGGCGGGGGCGGGCTGTTCATGGCCTTCGGGGCGATGAGCCGCAAGGTCGCGTTCCGGGTGGACGGCACCGGGGTGCTGCTCGGCGGGAGTCCCGCCCGGTACCGGGCGACGACGGCCCATGTGCCGTGGAGCGATGTCACGGGGTTCGTGTTCTGGCGGCAGCACCTGAGCGGCGGCGCCTCCCTCCCCTACGTCGGCGTGACCCGGCGCGAGGGCGCTCCGCCGCTGCCCGGTGACGGTCGGACGGCCCGTGCCGTGCTGTCGCATCTGGTGCCGGTGCCGCCCGAGGTGGCGGTGTCGTCCCGTGCGGTGAACGGGTGGCGCCTCGACCGCGCCCGGTTCGCCGCCGCCGTCGCGCACCACGCGCCCGGCCTTCCCGTGTACGAGCAGTCCTGAGCCGGGAATGCCCGCCGTTCAGGGCCCGACGGGGCGGGGGCCGGCCGGCTGGAGGATGCCGAGCAGGAGGCGGACCAGTTCGTCGACGACCTCGTCGAGGGTCGCCTCCACCCAGCCCGCGCTCCAGTCGTGCAGCAGTCCGTTGACGCTGCCGATGAACGCCGTGACGGCGAGGCGGTAGTCGCGCGGCGCGGCCTCGCCCCGGGCCACGGCGGACGCCACCTCGGCGCACACCAGGTCCACCCAGCGGGCGCGGCGCGCGAGGCGCTGTTCCTCCATCCGGGGGCTGACGCCGATGATCTCCACGAAGGTGATGCGGATGCGGCGGGGGTCGGCGGTCACGTTGGCCGCGTAGGCGCGGAAGATCGCGGTCGCGCGCTCGGCGAGCGGCAGCGGTCCGGCCTCGGCGGCGGCGGCGAGGACCGCCTCCTCCGCCCAGCCGTTGACCTGGAGGTGCAGCGCGGCCAGCACGTCCTCCAACGTGCGGAACTCCTCGTAGAACTGACGGGTCGACAGTCCGGCCGCCATGCTGAGCGCGGCGACGGTCGTGCCTCGGTAGCCGGGGCTGTCGCCGAACAGCTGGAGCGCCGCGTCCAGGAAGCGGCGCCGGCGCTCGGCCTGTCGTTCCGCGGCCGACCTGCCGCCGTAGCGGCCGGTGGGCGCCTTGAGCCTGCCCGCCACGCTGTCCTCCCGCCGCCGCGCCGGTCCGGAGACCAATTTTGTCGTGTACGCAGTCTTGTGGAGAAGGGCGCCCTCTCCTTACTTTTCAGTAAGTTGATTCTGAAAGCAAAGGTGTTCAGATTCACGCCCGCTTTTGGCATGCCCCACTCATGACGCCCCACCTCAAGAGGAAGAGAGCAGTCATGCCTGCCATCAGATCCAGGCACCTGTGCTCCGTGGCCGCCGCCCTCGCCCTGACGGTCGCCGCTCCCGCGACCGCCGCCACCGCCGCCGAGCCCTCCCCCGCCGCGCTGCGGGAGGTGCTGTTCGTCGGCAACAACTGGGAAGGCACCGCCGACGTCATCAAGTCCACCGGCGACTTCGCGAAGATCGGCCGGATCGATGTCGTCCCCGACAAGGACGCGCGGATGGCGGAGATCAACGCCAACCCCATCAAGTGGATCTACTTCATGGCGATCCGCAACAGCGTCGGCGAGGGACACGACCAGTTCGTGGACGACATGTACTCCACGCCCGACGCCGGGTCCGTCGTCGTCTCGCGCCCCAGCTTCGCCGACGTGGTCTCGCTCGACCTCGCCACCGGCGCCGTCAACTGGCGTTTCCCCGTGTCCGGTTACCGGGCCGACCACATGGCCGTCTCCCCCGACGGCAAACGGGTCGCCGTCTCCGCGTCCACCTCCAACACCGTGCACGTGCTGGACATCGAGACAGGCAGGGAGCTGGGGAAGTTCGCCACCGGCGACAAGCCGCACGAGAACATCTTCACCCAGGACGGCAAGTACATCTACAACATGGCGATCGGCGACGTGAACACGCAGACCGACGCCCCCTGGCTGGACTGGACGAAGGGCGACCGGCGCATCACCGTCGTCGACGCCACCACGTTCAAGCAGGTCAAGGTCATCGACATGCGGTCCCGGCTGGACGCGCTCGGCCTGCGCGACCACTCCGACGCGGTGCGGCCGGCCGTGTTCTCGCCGGACGAGTCGAAGCTGTACTTCCAGGTGTCGTTCTTCAACGGCTTCTTCGAGTACGACCTCGCCACGGACCGGATCACCCGCACGAAGACCCTGCCGAAGAACCCGGCGACCAGCGACGACCGCACCACCTTCGTCAACGACTCCCGCCACCACGGCCTCTCGATGAGCCCCGACGGCGCCAAGCTGTGCGTGGCGGGCACGATGGACGACTACGCCACCGTCGTCGACCGCGCCACGCTCACCGAGGGGCCCCTCGTCACCGCGTCCAAGCCGTACTGGGCCACGGTCAGCGGCGACGGGAAGTCCTGCGTGGTCTCCGAGAGCGGCACCGACCAGGTCACCGCCATCGACTTCGCCACCGGCAGGAAGCAGGTGTCCGTCCCCGTCGGCGACCACCCCCAGCGGGTCCGGCTCGGCCATGTGGAGTCCGGCTGGACGAGTCCGGCGGCCCGCTGATCAGCCCAGGGCCTTCACCACCGCGCCCACCCCGTCCTCGGTCGCCATGTGCCGCGCGGCGACCGAGGCGGCACGGGTGTACGACTGCTGCCGCACGGCCCTGCCCAGCGCGTCGGCCAGCCGCTCCTCGGTGAGCCCGGCGAAGGGGATCGGCTCGGTGGCGGCGCCGATCGTGGCGAGCCGCGCCGCCCAGAACGGCTGGTCGGCCGTCACGGGCACCGGCACCGAGGGCGCCCCCGCCCGCAGCGCGGCCGCGGTGGTGCCCGCCCCGGCGTGGTGGACGACGGCGGCCATGCGCGGGAACAGCAGCGCGTGCGGCAGGTCGCCGACGCTCAGCACGTCGTCCCCGTCGACGGTGAGATCCGCGCTGCCCGCCTGGACGACGCCCCGCAGCCCCGCCCGCCGCAGCGCCCCGCCGACGAGGGCGCCGAGGCGCTCGCCCTTCCCGCCCGCCATGCTGCCGAACCCGACGAACACCGGGCGCGGCCCGGCCGCGAGGAAGTCCTCCACCTCGGCGGGCAGCCGCCGGTCCGGCGCCACGTACGGCCACCAGGTCCCGGTGACGTCGAGACCGTCGCGCCAGTCGGACGGCCGGGGCACCAACGCGGTGCTGAAGCCGTGCAGGACCCGCCAGTCGGCCTTCTCCTGCCGGTCGCGCATCCCGGCGGGGGTCAGCGGGGGCAGGCCGAGGCGGCGGCGCAGGGCGGCCACGGCGTCCGCGTACACCCGGTCCGTCATCCGCAGGGCGAACCGGCCGGCGAGCCGGTTCCCGGTCCGGCCGAGGGAGCGGGTCCCGAGAACCGGGGGCGGGAAGTCGCCGGTGGGTGCGGTGGGTTGCAGAGAGGTGCCGATCGCCGGGATGCCCAGGGCCTCGGCCAGGTGCAGGCCGAGCGGTGCCGTGGTGGCCGACAGCAGGAGCAGGTCCGTACCCGGGTCCACCACGTCGGGGAACCCCTGGCCGAGTTCGGTGACGAACGCGGCCGCCGTGCGCATCAGCGCCCGGTTCCCGTCGGCGCCGCCCACGTCCGCCGGGCGGCCGGGCAGTTCACGGAAGTCCAGTCCGGCCTCCCGTACGAGCGCGGCGAACGGGCCGGTCGCGGCGACGGCGACCTCGTGGCCCGCCTCCCGCAGGCCCGCGCCCAGGCCCGTGTAGGGCGCGACGTCGCCGCGTGATCCGGCGGCGGCGATCAGGATCCTCATCGGTTCTCCTCACGATCCGTACGGCGGGCCGCGTTCGCGTGGACGGCGTCCCGCAGATAGGCGGCGAGGCCGGGCCGTTGCCGCGAGGGCGGCACGACGAGCGCGAAGGCGCGCCGGTCGGCGGCGAAGTCGTCCGCGATCCGCCGGTGCATGTCGGGCGGGCAGGTGGTGAACCAGCGGCCGATGTGCAGGCGGTGCCGCTCGGCGAGGTCCATGGCCCGCTCGCCGTCGGCGGGTTCGCCCGCGTCGAAGGCCGCGAGCAGGTCGTCCCGCCAGACGGCCGCCTCGCCCATCAGCCGCCGCCAGTCCGCCTTGGTGTGGGCGGCGGCCCGCGCCATCGACTCCTTCTGGCCCGGCGAGTCACGCCACTTGAGCTGCGCCTCGGTGGCGTAGCTGAGGTCGAATCGGATCTCGCCGAAGACCTCGAAGCGTTCGGCGGGCGTCAGCTCGACGCCGGTCCGCCGGACCTCGATCGCCTGCTCGGCCACCTCGGCGAGCCGCTGGAGCCGGCCGATCTCCTCGGTCAGCCGCCGCACCCGGTCCCGCAGGTACTCCAGGGCGTTGGCCTGCGGGTCCTTCAGGATCTCGGCGATCTCGTCGAGGGAGAAGCCGAGTTCCCGGTAGAAGAGGATCTGCTGGAGCCGCGCCAGGTCGGCGTCCTCGTACTGCCGGTACCCGGCGCCGCTGCGGCCGCCGGGCGAGAGGAGTCCCGTCCGGTCGTAGTGGTGCAGCGTGCGTACGGTCACCCCGGCGAACGCGGCGACCTGCCCCACGGAATAGCTCATCCACCTGCCCTTTCCCTCGGGTACAGCCTGCGGCCTGACGTAAGGGGAGGGTCAACCGGGCCCGCCGGGGGTCAGGTTCCCGTGCGGCGGGTGAGGTTCAGCAGGTACTCCTTGCGGTTCAGCGGGTTCAGGTCCGTGCGCGGACGGCGGGGCACCGTGCCGGGCGGGGCGGGCGCGTAGTGGTCGAAGGCGGTCTCCAGTTCGCCCTCGCCGCGGGTCAGGCCGGGCAGCCGCTGCTCCAGCGCGTGCACCTGGGCCGCCGGCACCGTGCCCTCCAGCACGCACACCGCGCCGTGGGCCCGCGTGGTGTGCGGGACCGCGCGCTGCCCGGCCAGGGCGGGCAGCAGCGCGGCCAGGCTGTCGGCCGGGGTCTCCAGGCGGAACCGGTGCACCGGCTCGTGCACCCGGGTGCCCGCGCGGCGCAGCGCCTCCATCAGCACCAGCGGGGTCAGCCCCCGGAAGTCGTACCCGGTGCTGGACATGCTCTTGTCGAAGCCCTGGTGGGCGTGGCTCTGCCGGGGCGAGTAGCCGGAGTGCGTCAGGGTGACCACGCAGTCGGGGACCTGCCAGCCGTACAGGCCCTGCCCGAGGGTCTCGCGCACGGTGTCCTCGACCGCCTTGAAGAAGGCGTACGGCATGGAGCCCAGCTCGACCTCCAGGCGGAAGTCCACGCCGGAGCCGGGCGGCGCCGGGTCGACGCGCAGGCCGACCGTGGCGAGGAAGGGGTTGCCGTCCTTCTTGTTGAACTCCACGGCCGCGCCCCGGCCCACGGGCCGCTCGACACACAGCGGTGTCGTCTCGCGGAAGGCGACCTTCAGGCCGGACTCCTCGGCGAGCGTGGCCTCGATGACCTCCTTCTGCACCTCGCCGTACAGGGACACATGGGTCTCCTGACGGACCTCGTCGTGCCGCAGGCCGATGAGCGGGTCCTGTTCGGCCAGCCGGGTGAGCGCGCGGTGCAGGGCCCGGCGGTCGGTGCCGTCGGCCGGGTCGACGATCGTCTCCAGGGTGGGCGGTGCGAACAGGTGCCCGTGCGCCGTGCGGGGCGTGCCGAGGGCGTCGCCGATCCGGACGTCGTTCAGCCCCCACAGCCGGGCGATCCGGCCCGCCCGCACCTCGCCGGCGCGGGTGTCGGTGCCCCCGTCGAAGACGCTGACGGCGGTGACGCGGCCCTCGGCGCGGGTGCCGTCGCCGCGGGCCGGGCCGAAGGGGATCCGGTCGCGGACGCGGAGGGTCCCGGAGAACAGCCGGGCGTAGGCGATCTTCTCCCCCGCCGGGCCCCGTTCGACCTTGAAGACGGTGCCCGACAACGGGCCCGCGGGGTCGCCGTCCGCGGGCGGCAGGACGTCCCGGATGCCGGTGATCAGGGCGTCCACGCCGGCGCCGGTGTGGGCGGAGCCGAAGTACACGGGATGGGCGAGGGCCCGCCGGGTGCCGTCCACGAGGGCGGCGCGGACGTCGTGCGGTGCCACGCGGCCCTCGACGTACGCGGTGAGCAGCGCGTCGTCGAGATCGGCGAGGACGTCCAGCGCGTCCGGGCCGGGCCCCGAGGGGACGAAACGGGCGGAACGGGTGCCGAGACCGGTGGCCGTGCCCATCGGGACCACGGCCGGGGTCAGCCGCTCGCGGACGGCCCGCAGCACGCCGTCGCGGCGGGCGCCCCGCCGGTCGATCTTGTTGACGAACAGGAGGGTGGGGATGCGCAGCCGGCGCAGGGTCCGCATCAGCACACGGGTCTGCGGCTGGACGCCCTCGACGGCGGAGACGACGAGGACGGCGCCGTCCAGCACCCCGAGGACGCGCTCCACCTCGGCGATGAAGTCCGGGTGGCCGGGGGTGTCGATGAGGTTGACGGTCGCGTCACCGAGGGCGAAGGAGACGACGGCCGACTTGATGGTGATGCCGCGCCGGCGCTCCAGCGCGAGGGTGTCGGTCCGGGTGTTCCCGGCGTCGACGCTGCCGAGTTCGTCGGTCACGCCGGCCGAGTGGAGCAGGCGCTCGGTCAGGCTGGTCTTACCGGCGTCGACATGGGCGAGGATCCCGAGGTTCAGTACGTGCACGAAGCGTCATGTCCTTCTGCGAGGGGAGGGTGCCTTCCTGGGGGGACATGGACGCTCGGCGCATGGTGGCTCCTGGTTCCTCTCCGTCGGTCGTTCGTGCCGGGCCAGTGCAGCAGAACGCTGATCCGGGCGGCAACGGGTTTTGCGCCCGGCGCGACGGGGCGCGCGGTGCGATCGTGGGGGTGCCAGGGGTTGGTCCACGGTGGCGGCGGTGAGAGGAGCGGGCGATGCGGGACATCCTCCCGGTGGTCGCGGGCTGGTACGCGGCGGGGCTGCCGTTCGGGCTGGCCACGGTGGTCGCCACCAGCCGCAGCGCCCCGCGCGACCCGGGCGCGGCGATGGCCGTGGGCCCCGGCGGCGAGGTCGTGGGCAGTGTGTCCGGCGGCTGTGTCGAGGGAGCCGTGTTCGAGCTCGCCCAGGAGGTCGTGGCGAGCGGCGAGGCCCGCCTCGAGACCTTCGGGTACAGCGACGCGGACGCCTTCGCGGTCGGGCTGACCTGCGGCGGCGAGATCACCCTGCTGGTGCGGCCGGTGACGGCCGGGAGCGATCCGGTGTTCGGCGAGGTGGCGGAGTCGGTGGCGGCGGGCCGCCCGGTGACCGTGGCGACGGTGGCCGACGGGCCCGCCCCGCGCGGCGCGGCGCTCGCCGTGTGGCCGGACCGGACGGCGGGCACGCTGGGCGCGCCCGGCCTGGACGCGGCGATCACCGCCGACGCGCGCGGCGAACTCGCCCTGGGCGGCACGGGGATGCGGCACTACGGGCCGCACGGCGAGCGGCGCGAGGACGCGGTCGCCGTCTTCCTCCACTCGTTCGCGCCGCCGCCGCGCATGCTGGTCTTCGGTGCGACCGACTACGCGGCCGCGGTGGCGCGGATCGGTGTCTTCCTCGGCTACCGGGTCACGGTGTGCGACGCGCGTGCGGTCTTCGCCACGCCGGATCGGTTCCCGCCTCCGGCGGAGGTCGTCGTCGACTGGCCGCACCGCTACCTCGGCCGTACGGACACCGACGCGCGCACGGTGATCTGCGTCCTCACCCACGACCCGAAGTTCGACGTGCCCCTGCTGGAGGTGGCGCTGCGCCGCCCGGCCGCGTACATCGGGGCGATGGGCAGTCGCCGCACGCACGACGACCGGATGCGGCGGCTGGCCGAAGCCGGGCTCGGCGAGGGCGAGTTGGGGCGGCTGCGCTCCCCGGTGGGCCTCGACCTGGGCGCCCGGACGCCCGAGGAGGTCGCCGTGTCCGTGGCCGCCGAGATCGTCGCGCTGCGCTGGGGAGGCACCGGGGTCCCGCTGACCGCGACGGACGGGGCGGTGCATCCGCGCCGGGACGGCTCCGCCGGGTGACGCGGGAGGTCAGCGGCGCGGCAGCCGGTGCAGCTCCACGTCCGTGAGCGCGCCCGCGTCCACGGTGGCCGTCATGTACGTGCAGTACGGCTGGCGGCGCCGGTCCGTGGGGGAACCGGGGTTGAGCAGGCGCAGGCCCGTGGCGGCCGTCGTGTCCCAGGGGATGTGGCTGTGCCCGAAGACGAGGACGTCGAGGTCGGGGAAGCGGGCCGCGCACCGGGCCTCGCGTCCCTGGGCGGCGCCCGTCTCATGTACGACGCCGAAGCGCAGTCCGCCGAGTTCGGCCCGCGCCACCTCGGGGAGACGGGCGCGCAGCTCGGGTCCGTCGTTGTTGCCGTACACGGCGACCAGCCGTGCGCTGCGGCTCTCCAGCAGGTCCAGCGTGCCCGTGTCGACCCAGTCCCCGGCGTGGAACACCACGTCGGCGCGCGGGAGTTCGGCGAGCAGCGGGTCGGGCAGCGCCTTGGCGCGCTTGGGCAGATGGGTGTCGGACATCAGGAGCAGACGCACCTCGCCAGGCTACCGGCGTACCCCGGCGGCCCCTGGCTCCCGATGACCCCTCGGGTGTCGTGTTGTCCCGCGCGGGAGACGACGCGCACGGGGCTGGCATCCGGCCACGAAGGCCGTAATCTGACGCAAACGCCCGGCGACCCGTAGGGGGCTCGGAGTCCGATGCCGGTCAAGGTCAGTGTGGTCGTCCCGGTGTACAACCCCGGGGCGCACATGGAGGAGTGCGTCGCGTCGCTGCTGCGGCAGTCCCTGCCCCCGGACGCGTACGAGGTGATCTTCGTCGACGACGGCTCCACCGACGGCACCGGGGAGCGGCTGGACCAACTGGCCGCCGCGGACCCCCGCGTGCGCGTGTTCCACCAGGAGAACTCCGGCTGGTCGGGGAAGCCGCGCAACGTCGGCATCGAGGCCGCCCGGGGCACCTACGTGATGTTCGTCGACAACGACGACCATCTGGGCGACGAGGCCCTGGAGCGGATGTACGCCTACGGCACGGCCCACGACGCCGACGTGGTCGTCGGCAAGATGGCCGGCCGGGGCCGGGGCGTGCCGGTGGAGCTGTTCCGCCGCAACCGCCCCCGCGCCACGGTGGCGAACGCCCCGCTCATCGACAGCCTCACCCCGCACAAGATGTTCCGCCGCGCGTTCCTCGACGCGACCGGGTTGCGCTTCCCGGAGGGCCGACGGCGCCTGGAGGACCACGTCTTCGTCACGGAGGCGTTTCTGCGCGCGGGCAATGTCGCGGTGCTCAGCGACTACGTCTGCTACTACCACGTCCGGCGCGACGACTCCTCCAACGCCGGTTTCCAGCGCTTCGATCCGGGCGGCTACTTCAAGAACCTGCGGGAGGCCCTGGACGTCGTCGAGCGCCGCACCGAGCCCGGTCCGCTGCGGGACCGGTTGTTCCGGCGGTGGCTGCGGGTGGAGATGGTCGAGCGGATGCGCGGGCGCCGACTGCTCGACCTGCCGCCCGACTACCGCCGGGAGCTGTTCGCGCGGATGCACGAGGTCGTCGTGGAGCGCTTCGGGCCGGGCGTCGCGGCCGGGCTGCAGCCCACGCAGCAGGTCGTCGCCGCGCTGATCGCCGCCGACCGCTACGACGCCGTCGAGGAGTTCGCCGTATGGGAGGCCGGTGTCGCCCTCACCGCCCTGCCCGGCCCGGTGGTGTGGGAGGACGGCGTCCTGCGGGTCGGGTTCACCGCCGAGTACACGGCCGCCGGGGCGCCGATGACCTTCGCCGCCGACTCCGCCCCCACCCCGCTGGACGGTCCGCCGCAGGACCTGGCGGAGGCCGTGGCCTGGGTCGGCGCCGACACCGTGGCCCGGTTCGGCGAGGCCGGCGCCGATCTGCTGCTGCGTGGGCGGACGGACGGCGACCGGTACTTCCAGCCGGTGCAGGTCACCCGGGAGCGGGTGCCGGAGGGCGACGGCGGGCGGATCCGGCTGGTGCTGCGGGCGCGGGCCACGGTGGACCCGGCCGCGCTCGCCGGCGCGGGGCTGTGGGACGCGGTGGTGCGGGTCAAGCTGGGCGGCTGGACCAAGGAGTGCCGGCTGGGCCCGGCCCCCGGCGCCGGCCGTCCCACCCCGGGCGCGGCGCTGACCGGCGGGCACATGGTCCTGCCGTACTGGACGTCGCCCCACGCGTGTCTCGCGCTGGACGTCGACCGGGCCACCCGGCGCGTCGGGCTCGGCGCCCTCGCCCCGGACGACGTCACCGTCACGGACGGCAGCCTGCGCGTCCGGCTCCCCCTGCATGTGCCCGACGAGGGCGCCGAGGCGTCCCTGCGTCTGGAGGCGGCCGGGACCGGCCACGACGTGCCGGCCGCCCTGACCCCGCACGGCGAGGGCGCGCTCCTCGTGGCGGAGCTGCCCCTCGACCGGCTGCGCGGCTCGACGTGGCGGCCGGCGCTGGGCGTGCCGGGGCCGCGTCTGCTGCCGCTGCCCGTCGCGCTGCGCGTGCGGGCGGGCGGGGTCCGCGTGGTGCGGACGCCGGGGCGGGGCCCGCTGCGGCGGCTGGCGCGCGGGGCGCGGCGGAGACTGCGGGGGACGCCGCTCGGACGGACGGCGGCCCGGCTGCGGGCCCGGGCACGGGGACGGTGACCGATGCGGGCACTGGGGATCGACGGCGCGTGGGTGCTCGAACCCCAGGTGTTCCCGGACGACCGGGGCACCTTCCACGAGTGGTACCGGGGCCGCGAGTTCAGGGAGGCCACCGGCCGAGACCTGGAGCCGGCGCAGGCGAACTGCTCCGTCTCCCGGCGGGGCGTGCTGCGCGGCCTGCACTTCTCGGACGTGCCACCCGGACAGGCCAAGTACGTGACGTGTGTGCACGGGGCCGTCCTCGACGTGGTGGCCGACGTGCGGGTCGGCTCCCCCACATTCGGGCAGTGGGAAGCGGTCCGCCTGGACGAGACCGGACGGCGCGCGGTGTTCCTCGCGGAAGGGCTCGGGCACGCCTTCATGGCGCTGACCGACGACGCCACCGTGGTCTACCTGTGCTCCACCGGGTACGCCCCGGAACGCGAGCACGGCGTCGACCCGCTCGACCCCGCGCTCGGCATCGTCTGGCCGGACGGGCTCACCCCGGTCCTCTCCGGCAAGGACGCGGGTGCGCCGTCGCTGGCCCGGGCGCGGGAGGCGGGGCTCCTGCCGTCGTACGAGGAGTGCCGGGCGCTCTACGAACGGCTGCGCGGGGAGGACACGGGCTAGGGGGCGACGGCCTACCGGGGGGCGACAGCCCGTTCCACCGCCCCGCGCAGCGGCTCCCAGCCCCGGGCGCGCCGCACCCCGTGGCGCCGGGCGCGCGCCAGTGGCCGCCAGAAGCCCGCCCCGAGCAGATCCAGCGGGACCACCGCCCCGGTGCGCTCCAGGACGGTCTCGGGGACCTTCTGCGGGTCGGGCGCTTCGTACTCGGCGACGATCTCGTCGTAGCGGTCCCGCAGCACCGTGCTGCGGGGGTCGGCGCCGAAGACGACGAGCTGGCCGGTGGGCCGGGTGTCGACGGGCACGGCGAGCAGATCGGGGCGGTACCGGGCCAGGATGTCCGCGAGCTTGTAGACGTCCCCGGTCCAGGCGTCGGTGTGCCGGTCGCGGGCCGCCTCGTCGGCGTTGCGCGGCAGCATGTCGTCGAAGACGATCACGCTCGTCCAGTCGGCGTGCCGCTCGACGTTCATGAAGTCCCGCAGCGCGTACTCGAACAGGTGCATGCCGTCGATGAAGGCGAGGTCGATCACGGGGCGGCGCCAGTAGCCGAACGGGTGGCGGCCCCGGCGCAGGTTGCGCAGCGGGTGACGGCCGCCCTTGAGGTGGCTCAGCGGGTCCGGGCGGGCGAAGAAGTCGTCGCTGGTGGCCCTGACGAGATGGACGTCGCAGCGGATCTCCGTGACGACCTTGAAGGCCGGGTCGACGGCGACGCTGGGCACCCGGGACAGACGCAGGCTGCGGCCGTCGTTGACGCCGATCTCCAGGTAGGTGCGGTTGCCGCTGACCTTGTGCAGTTCCTTCAGGAACTCATGGCGTTTCACGCGGGGTCTCCTCGCGGACGGCGGGCAGGGCTTCGTGCAGGGCGGTGCGCCAGTCGCGCGGCGCCGGCAGGCCGAGGCTCCGCAGCCTGCCGTGCGCGAGGACGCTGTACGCGGGGCGGTGCGCGGGCCTCGGGAAGGCGGCGCCGCCGACCGGGCGCACCCGCCCCGGGTCGGCGCCGAGCTGCCGGAACACCTCGCGGGCGAGTTCGTACCAGGTGGCCTCGCCGGCGTTGGTGGCGTGCAGGACGCCGGTGACGTCGTGGCCGACGCGTGGGCCCAGCCGGACGAGCGTGCGGGCGAGGTCGGCGCTCCAGGTGGGCTGGCCGCGCTGGTCGTCGACGACGTCGACCGTGTCGCGGCTCGCCTCGAGCCGGATCATGGTGCGGACGAAGCTGGGGCCGTGGACGCCGTAGAGCCACGCGGTGCGTACGACGGCACTCTTGTGCGGGAGTTCGCCCAGCACGGCCCGCTCGCCGGCGAGCTTGGTGCGCCCGTAGGCGGTGCGGGGGCCGGGCGGGTGGTCCTCGGGGTAGGGGGCGCGGGCGTCCCCGGCGAAGACGTAGTCGGTGGAGACGTGGAGCAGGCGGGCGCCGTGCGCGGCACAGGCGCGGGCGAGGACGCGCGGGCCGTCGCCGTTGACGCGCGAGGCGCGTTCCTCGTCGTGCTCGGCGTCGTCGACGGCCGTGTAGGCGGCGCAGTTGACGACGAGGTGGGGGCGGTGCGCGGCGAGGGCGGCGTGCACGGCCTCGGGGTCGGTGATGTCGAGGGCGGCGCGGTCGAGGGCGGTCACCGGTTCGCCGCGCGCGCGGAGCAGGCCGGCCGTGTCCCGGCCCAGCAGCCCGCCCGCCCCGGTGACCAGCCACTTCATCCGCGCTCCTGCCGTATGCGCCGGATCCGCGGCTCCCACCAGGACCGGTTCTCCCGGTACCAGGCGACGGTGCCGGCGAGTCCGGTGGCGAGGTCCCGGCGGGGCCGGTAGCCGAGTTCGGTGCGGGCCTTGGTCCAGTCGACGCTGTAGCGCAGGTCGTGGCCCTTGCGGTCCTCGACGTGCTCGACCCGGTCGCCGCCGGCGCCGCAGGCCTCCAGCAGCAGCGCGGTCAGCTCCTTGTTGCTCAGTTCGGTGCCGCCGCCGAGGTTGTAGACCTCGCCGGGGCGGCCCTGGACGCGGACGAGTTCGACGCCGTCGCAGTGGTCGTCGACGTGCAGCCAGTCGCGGACGTTGCGGCCGTCGCCGTACAGGGGTACGGGGAGCCCGTCGAGGAGGCGGGTGACGAAGAGCGGGATCACCTTCTCGGGGAACTGGCGCGGGCCGTAGTTGTTGGAGCAGCGGGTGACGCGCACGTCGAGGCCGTGGGTGCGGTGGTAGGACAGGGCGAGCAGATCGGCGGACGCCTTGGACGCGGAGTACGGCGAGCTGGGCCGCAGCGGGTCGTCCTCGCGGGCCGAGCCGGTGGCGAGGGAGCCGTAGACCTCGTCGGTCGAGATGTGCACGAAGGGGCCGACGCCGTGACGCAGGGCGGCGTCGAGCAGGACCTGGGTGCCGACGACGTTGGTGAGGACGAAGTCGCCGGCGCCGGTGATGGACCGGTCGACGTGGGACTCGGCGGCGAAGTGGACCACCTGGTCGGCAGCCGCCATGAGGTGGTCGACGAGGGCGGCGTCGCGGATGTCGCCGCGCACGAACGTCAGCCGGGGATGGTCCAGGGGCAGGTTGTCCGTGCCGCCGGCGTAGGTGAGCTTGTCCAGCACGGTGACATGGGGCGCGTCGGCGGCCTCCCGGGCGAGCAGGGAGCGGACGTACGCGGAGCCGATGAAGCCGGCGGCGCCGGTGACGAGGAGGTTCATGTGTGGATCTGCACCTTGCTGTGGTCGCCGAGGACGAGGCGGTGGGCGCTGGGCACGCTGGGCGCGGGGGTGACCTCGACGTGCCGGCCGATGAGGGAGGACTCGATCCGGCCGACGCCGTGGATGGAGGAGTCGCGCAGCACGATGGAGAACTCCAGTTCGCTGTCGGCGACATGGCAGTTCTCCGCTATGGAGGTGAACGGGCCGACGTAGGAGTCCTCGACGACGGTGCCGGAACCGACGACGGCGGGCCCGACGATGCGGGAGTTGACGATGCGCGCCCCCTCCTCGACGACGACCCGGCCGACGGTCTGCGACCGCTCGTCGACCTCGCCGTCGATCCTGCGGGTGAGCCCTTCCAGGACGGTCCGGTTGACCTCCAGCATGTCGGCGACGTTCCCGGTGTCCTTCCAGTAGCCCTCGATGACGGTGCTGCGCACGTCGGCGTTCCCGTCGATGAGGTGCTGCAGGGCGTGGGTGATCTCCAACTCGCCACGCCACGAGGGGGTGACGGCGCGTACGGCGTCGTGGATGACGGGGGTGAACAGGTAGACGCCGACCAGGGCGAGGTCGCTCCTGGGGTGCCGGGGCTTCTCCTCCAGGCCGACGACCCGCCCGTCGGCGCCGAGTTCGACGACGCCGAAGGGGCGGGGGTCCTTGACGCGGGTGAGCAGGATCTGGGCGTCGGGGCGGGTGCGCCGGAACTCGTCGACGACGCCGGTGATGCCGCCGACGATGAAGTTGTCGCCGAGGTACATCACGAAGTCGTCGTCGCCCAGCCAGTCACGGGCGACCAGCACGGCGTGCGCGAGGCCCAGCGGGCGTTCCTGGGGGATGTAGGTGACCTTCAGGCCGAACGCGGATCCGTCGCCGACGGCGTCCTGGATCTCCTCGGCCGTGTCGCCGACGATCACTCCGACGTCGGTGATGCCGGCCGCGGCGATCGATTCCAGCCCGTAGAACAGCACGGCCTTGTTGGCGACGGGGACGAGTTGTTTGGCCGAGGTGTGCGTGATCGGCCTCAGGCGCGTACCGGCGCCACCGGACAGCACGAGAGCCTTCATCTGCTTCACCATAGCCCCGATTCCGCCGATTTGAGGCTGTCGGGACTGGCTTGTTCTCTACGCTCCAGGCGCCGCGGGCCGGTGTCAGCCGGAGAGCGCGATCTCGCACCACACCTGTTTTCCGCCGCTGACGGGCACGGTCCCCCAGGTCGTCGTCATCGCCTCGACCAGCAGGATGCCGCGTCCGCCGGTCGCCTCCCAGCTGATGCTGGTGGGGCGGACCGGCGTGCGGGGCGAGGAGTCGGCGACGGCGACCCGCAGCCGCCCGCCGACCAGGGTGAGGTCGAGCCGGACCTGCCCGTCGGTGTGCACGAGGGCGTTGGTGACGAGTTCCGACACGACGAGCAGGGCGGCGTCGCGGTCCTGCGGCGGCACCTGCCAGGCGCGCAGGGTGCGCCGGGTGAACCGGCGGGCGTGGCCGACGGCCTCGGGCACCCGCCACACGGCCCAGGTCTCGCGCAGCGGCCGGACCTCCATGCCGTCGTAGCGCAGCAGGAGCAGGGCGATGTCGTCGTCGCGGTGCGCCCCGACGAGCAGCCCGTCGGCGACGAGTCCGAGGTGGGCGGGGTCGGACACGGCGAGGGCGGCGGCGAGCCGTGCGATGCCGGTGTCGATGTCGGCGTCGGAGGACTCCACCAGGCCGTCGGTGGTCAGGGCGAGGACGGTGCCGGGGCGCAGTCGCAGCGGGCTCATCGGGAAGACGGCCTCGCGCACCACCCCGAGCGGCGGGCCGCCGTCGGCCTCGGCGACCTCCGTGCCGCCGTCCGGATGACGCAGCACGGGCGGCGGGTGCCCGGCCCGTACGCACCAGGCGGAGCCCTCCTCCAGGTCGACCTCGACGTAGCAGCAGGTGGCGAAGAGGTCGGTCTCCATGTCCATCAGCAGCCGGTTGGCGTGGTGGACGACGACGTCGGGCGGGTGTCCCTCGGCCGCGTAGGCGCGCAGCGCGGTGCGCATCTGGCCCATGAGGGTGGCGGCGGCCGCGCTGTGCCCCTGGACGTCGCCGATGACGAGGGCGACCCGGTGGTCGGGCAGCGGGATGACGTCGTACCAGTCGCCGCCGACCTCCAGTCCGGCGGTGGTCGGCAGATAGCGGGCGACGGCCTCGGCGCCGGGCAGCCGGGGCAGCCGGCGGGGCAGCAGCTGCCGCTGGAGCATGCCGACGAGTTCGTGCTCGGCGTCGAAGGCGCGGGCGCGTACGAGCGCCTGCCCGGCGAGGCCCGCGGAGGCGGTGAGCAGGGCGCGTTCGTCGGGGCCGAACTGGTGCGGGGTGTCCCAGCCGATGAGGCAGGCGCCGGCCATGGCGCCGCCCGCGGGCAGCGGCAGGACGGCCAGGCCGCCGGGCCCGACCTCGGCGAGGGCGGGTTCCAGCGGGGCCCCGGCCGGCCAGATCTGGGCGCGTCCCTCGCGCAGGGCGTTCGCGAGGGTCGGCATGGCGCGCACGGGCGCGTCCGGCCATTCGGTGCGCCACTCCAGGCGCCACAGCGCGGGCCAGGACTCCGGGTCGGGCGGGTCGAGGACGGTGACGACGAGCCGGTCGTGCTCGAGTTCGGCGAGCGCGATGCGGTCGGCGCGCAGCGGCTCGCGCAGGGCGGTGACGACGGCGTGGCTGACGTCGCGGACCGTGCCGGCGGTGGCGAGGGCGGCGGCGAGGCGCTGGACGCGGGCGACGTCGGTGACCTCGGGGCGCAGGGTGGAGGCGTCGGCGACGGTGCCGACGAGCCGGGCGGGGCGGCCCTCGCCGCCGGGCAGGAGGCGGCCGCGCAGCCGCAGCCAGCGGGGCGGGCCGGCGGGCCGGACGACCCGGAACTCCAGTTCCCGCTCGCCGAGGGACATGTGGTCGGCCTCGACGACGGACATCAGCGCGGGCAGGTCCTCGGGGACGGTCAGGCCCAGCAGGGACTCCACCTTGCCGTCGAAGGCGGCGGGGGTCAGCCCGAACAGCGCCAGGAGGTCGGCGCCGACCTCGACGTGCCCGCTGTCCACGGCGAGGCTGAACGCGTCGGCGGGCAGGTCGCCGCCGGTCTCGGCGGCGGGCCGGGCGGGCAGGGGGACGGCGCCGGCGATCAGTTCCAGACAGTCCCGCGCGTCGGCGTCGAAGCCGCCGGGCCGTTCGGTGACGGCCAGCAGGCACCCTCCGGCGCCCTCGCCGCGCACGGGCAGCGCGGCCAGGGAGAAGTCGCCGTCCGGGGTGCGCCGGGCCTCCGCGAGACCGGCGAGGTCCCGGGGGCCGAGATGGACGGGGCGGCCGGTGCGGTGGGCGTCGGCGGCCGGTGACGGCCCGTTCAGGGCGTAGCCGTCCCGCAGGCCGTACAGGGACCGGGGCACGCCCGCCGACTCGTGGACGCAGAGCAGTTCACCGTCGTCGTCCGGCGTGTAGAGGGCGGCCAGGGAGGCACCGCAGAAGACGAGCGCCTGTTCGAGGACCCGGCGCAGCCGTCCGCTCGCGCCGGGCTCGGCGGCGAGGGCCTTCAGGACGTCCTCGGCACGCCTGTTCCTCGTCCGGCGTCCCGTAGCGTCCTTTCCGACCACGTTCGCCATTACAGCGCTGATGCGCCCCGTACGCAGCCCCTGTGACGGTTCCGTGCGGCCGGGGAGCGGGAGGGCGGGGACGCGACGGCGGTCCGGTCCTCCCGCCGGAGGGCCGGACCGCCGTCGTGCCCGGGTGGGTCACCGTGTCCGTGGGCCGGTGGCGTCGTGTCAGTTCCCGGCGCCGTTGCCGACGATCTGGCCGAGGCCCTGGCCGCGTCCGTGGCCCCGGCCGTTCCCGGCGTTCTGACCGGTACCGGCCTGGTCACCGGCGCCCGCCTCCTCACCCGCACCGGCCTGGTCGCCGGCACCGGCCTGGTCGCCGGCGCCCGCCTCCTGGCCGGCCCCTGCGTCGCCACCGGCGCCCGCGCCGCCCGCCGCTCCGCCGTCGCCGAGGGTCGCGCCGACCGCGGCGAGCGCGGTCGTCACCGGCTGGAAGAACGTCTCGCCGCCGACGGTGCAGTCGCCGCTGCCGCCGGAGGTCAGGCCGATCGCCTGCCCGTCCTGGGTGAACAGGGAGCCGCCGCTGTCGCCGGGCTCGGCGCACACGTCGGTCTGGATGAGCCCGGTGACCGTGCCCTCCGGGTAGTTCACGGTGGCGTCGAGACCGGTGACCTGACCGTCGTTCAGACCGGTCGTGCTGCCCATCCGGAAGACCTGGAGGCCGACCGTGGCGTCGGCGGCCTGGCTGATCGCGAGCGTCTGCTGACCGAGGTTCACCTCGCTGGGCGCCTGGGTGGCCGGGTCGTCGTACTTCACCAGTGCGAAGTCGCCGGCACCCGGGAACGTGGCCTGGTCGACGGTGGCGATCGGCTGCCCGCCCTGGGCGTCGGACCACTGCGCGGCCGCGACTCCGCAGTGACCGGCCGTCAGGAAGGCCGGGGTGCCGTCGCCCGCGGTGACGTTGAAGCCCGCGGAGCAGCGCGCGCCGCCCGCGAAGATGGCGTCGCCGCCGGAGAGGAAGGTCTTGAAGGTGCCGGCCGACTTCTTGACGTCGGCCATGCCGGGGCCGAGCCGCTCGACGGTGGACTCCAGCCGGTCCCAGTTCTTGCCGGTGACGGTGCTGTCGGCGGTGACGACGATCTTGTTCGTTCTGGGGTCGACGGCCCACGCCGTGCCGGGGATGGTCGCCTCGGACTTCAGGGTCTGCGCGCCCGACTTGAGGTCGGCCAGGCTGTTCGCGACCTCGCGGACCTTGGCGCCGGCCTTCCTCGCCTCCACGACCACGTCGTTGTCGTCGCCGTTCACGACGTTCACCACGAGCTGCTTGCTGCCGGCGTCGTAGTACGAGCCGGCGAAGGCGTCGCCGAGCAGTCCCGCGAGGCGCGAGGCGAGATCCGGGGCGTCGGCCGCCTTCAGGGTCTTGGGGGCGGCCGTGGCGTCCGGGGCCGCGTCCTGGGACGCGTTGGCGTTCGGCAGCAGGATGGCCGCCGCTCCGAGCGCCGCCACGCCGCCCGCCGCTATGGCGGCCTTGCGCTTCGGCATTCGCTTGTGACTCAACTTCTCGACCTCCTGGGGGACGGGGTCTGCTGCCGCCGTTCGTCTCGTGCGGCGGCTGTTTCTCGAGCGCCTGGTCGGCAGTTGGTACGCGCGGGGCTGCCGGAGCGTTCAACTCCGTTCGCAGAAGCGTCGTTCGAGGGGCCGGAAGCGGTCGCGCGCCGGGCGCGGAGGGGGTCCGGGTCGCCGGGAGACGGACCGATCCGAACAGACACCGTGCGCAGTCGGTCGATCGCGGTCCGTGGCGGATCAGGAGCGGAATCCCGGCTTCAGTGAATCTGCACATTCAATACTCAACGAAGTCACCGCGCGCCGGGGTTCCCCACAGGCCGCTACCGCCGGTCACCCCCTTGGGGCCGGAGTGTCGCTTTCGCCGTACCGCCCGCCGCCACCTCCACGGCCGGCGCAACGGCTGGTGCGGGCCGATGCTGTGACGCATGTGAAGAAGTCGCCGACAAGACGTGCCCACTTCTGCACCGATTCCCACGCGGGGCCCTCAAGTGCCCTGACGAGGCATTCGTTTGATTGGAAGCCCGCACCCGCACCGTGCTTTGATCCATCGCACCGCGGGGGCCGCCAACGGCTTTCCCGGAAACGGGCGCCGGGCGCCTGCGGTCGCGGCCGTCATCTGTCCCCAGAGGGGGCCGCTCCCCCTTGTGAATATCCATTAGGAAGGGAAGTTCCACCATGAACTCCACCCCCCAGGTTGCGACCGTCGAGATCTCCGACGCCGAGCTCGACAACGTCTCCGGCGGCCTGCAGGTCAACGCCGTGAACGGTGCCCTCGACGCCGTCAACGGCATCGCCCCGGTCTCCGGCCTGCTCAACACGGTCGTCGGCACCGTGGAGGGTGTCACCGGCCTGAACACCGCCCCGGTCACGGGCCTGGTCGCCGGTCTCTGATCGCGCCTTTCGTACCACCGAGTCCCGGAGCCGTCACCCGGCTCCGGGACTCTCGGGTGCCACGAAACAGGAAATCCCCTGAACCAAAAGCAGGAACGAAACACCGTGATGGGATTTCGGCCCCGCCCCGCAGCACGACCGGTATTCGTGTGCCGGTCTCCACTCATCCGCAGGTGAGGGAAATTCCGTGCAGTTCCGCCAACAGGCCCTCGCCAAGCTCCAGTCACCGGAGGAGCTCGACCTGCCGGTGCGTTTCGCCCGCCCGCAGGGCTGGCTCGTCCTCGGGGTGACGCTGGTCGTGATGGCCGCCGCGTCCGTGTGGGCGGTCACCGGCTCGGTCGCCTCCACCGTCTCCGCGCCCGCCATCCTCACCCACGGGCAGGGCAGTTACCTCCTGCAGAGCCCGGTCGCCGGACAGGTCACCGCCGTCGTCGCCGAACAGGGCGAGCGGCTCCCGGCCGACGCCCCCCTCCTGAAGGTCCGCACCGCGCGGGGTGAGACCGTCGTGCGCACGGTCGCCCCGGGCCGGGTCACCGCGCTCGCCGCGACCATCGGGCAGATCGTCCGGACCGGCGCGAACGTCGCCGCCGTGGAGAAGGTCGCCCGCGGCCGGGACCCGCTGTACGCCACGGTGTACGTCCCCGCCGAGAACGCCGCCGCCATCCCCGACAACGCCGCGGTGGACCTCACCGTGCAGTCGGTGCCGACCCAGGAGTACGGCGTGCTGCGCGGGCATGTGAAGTCGGTGGACCGCTCGGTGCAGTCGCCGCAGCAGATCGCCGCGTTCCTCGGCGACACCCAGCTCGGCGAGCAGTTCACCGAGGACGGCAGGCCCGTCGCCGTCCTGGTCCGGCTGGACCGGGACGAGGACACCAGGAGCGGCTACGCCTGGTCGTCCGCGGACGGACCGCCCTTCCCCCTGACCTCCATGACCCTGGCCGAGGCCTCCATCCGGCTCGCCGACCAGCGTCCCGTCGACTGGCTGCTGCCATGAGCACCGCACAGCAGACGCGGAACAGACGCCGCGCCGCTCCCCCGAAGCGTCCCGTGCCGAAGGGCCGGGCGAAGACCGTCCGCACCCCCACCGTGCTCCAGATGGAGGCCGTCGAGTGCGGCGCCGCATCCCTGGCGATGGTGCTCGGTCACTACGGCCGGCACGTCCCGCTGGAGGAACTGCGCATCGCGTGCGGTGTCTCCCGGGACGGCTCGCGCGCCAGCAACCTGCTGAAGGCGGCCCGCAGTTACGGCCTGACCGCCAAGGGCATGCAGATGGACACGGCCGCCCTCGCCGAGGTGAGGGCGCCGGCCATCCTGTTCTGGGAGTTCAACCACTACGTCGTCTTCGACGGCATGGGCCGGCGCTTCGGCCGCCGGGGCGTGTACGTGAACGACCCCGCCAAGGGCCGCCGTTTCGTGCCCATGGAGGACTTCGACGGCAGCTTCACCGGGGTCGTCCTGGTCATGGAACCCGGGGAGGGCTTCAGCAGGGGCGGACGCCGGCCGGGTGTACTCGGCGCGATGCCGGCCCGGCTGCGCGGCACCGCGGGCACCATGCCCGCGGCCGTCCTCGCCAGCCTGCTGCTGGTGGCGGTCGGCGCGGCGGTGCCCGCACTGAGCCGTACCTATATCGACATGTTCCTGATCGGCGGCCAGACGTCCCTGCTGGGCACGCTGTTCGCGTCGATGGGGACCTGTGTCGCGCTGACCGTGGTACTGACCTGGCTGCAGCAGGCGAACCTGCTGCGCGGCCGGATCATCTCCTCGACCCTGTCCAGCGCCCGCTTCCTGCGCCATCTGCTGCGGCTGCCGGTGACGTTCTTCTCGCAGCGCAGCCCCGCCGATCTGGTGCAGCGGCTCCAGTCCAACGACGCGGTCGCCGAGACGCTGGCCCGGGACCTCGCCGCGGCCGGCGTCGACGCGGTCGTCGTCGTCCTCTACGCGGTACTGCTCTACACGTACGATCCGCAGCTGACGTTCGTCGGCATCGGCGTCGCCCTGCTGAACATCGTCGCCATGCGGGTCGTGATCCGGCTGCGGGCGACCCGTACGGCGAAGCTGCGCGCGGACAGCGCCCGGCTGACCAACACCGCCTACACGGGTCTGCAGCTGATCGAGACGATGAAGGCGACCGGCGGCGAGGACGGCTACTTCCGCAAGTGGGCCGGGCAGCACGCCACCACACTGGAGGAGCAGCAGCGCCTCGGGGTGCCGAGCGCGTGGCTCGGGGTGGTCGCCCCCACCCTCGCCACGCTCAACAGCGCCCTGATCCTGTGGATCGGCGGCATGCGCGCGGTCGAGGGAGGCATCTCCGTCGGTCTACTGGTCGCCTTCCAGGCCCTGGTGACCCGGTTCACCGCCCCCATCACCCGGCTCAACGGCGTCGCCGGCCGCATCCAGGACTTCGCGGCGGACGTGGCCCGGCTGAAGGACGTGGAGAACTTCGAGGCGGACCCGCTCTACGGCCGCCCCGGCGCGGGCGAGTCCACGCGCCGGCTGCAGGGGCATGTGGAGCTGCAGAACATCACCTTCGGCTACAGCCCGCTGGACAAGCCGCTGCTGACCGGTTTCGACCTGACCGTGGGGCCCGGCCGGCAGGTGGCCCTCGTCGGCGGTTCGGGCAGCGGCAAGTCGACCGTGTCCCGGCTGATCTCGGGTCTGTACGCCCCCTGGGAGGGCGTCATCCGTATCGACGGCCGCCGGATCGAGGACATTCCGCGGGGGGCGCTCGCCTCCTCCGTCTCCTTCGTCGACCAGGACGTGTTCCTGTTCGAGGGGACCGTCCGCGACAACGTGGCCCTGTGGGACCCGTCCGTCCCGGACGAGGCGGTGGAGGAGGCGCTGCGGGACGCCGCCCTGTACGACGTGGTGATGCGGCGCCCGGGCGGCATCCGCAGCCGGGTCGAGCAGGACGGCCGGAACTTCTCCGGCGGGCAGCGCCAGCGGCTGGAGATCGCGCGGGCGCTGGTGCGCCGCCCCAGCATCCTCGTCCTGGACGAGGTGACCAGCGCGCTGGACGCCGAGACCGAGCTGGTCGTGATGGACAACCTGCGCCGGCGCGGCTGCGCCTGTGTGGTGATCGCGCACCGGCTCAGCACGGTGCGCGACAGCGACGAGATCGTCGTGCTCCAGCACGGCACGATCGTCGAACGCGGACGGCACGAGGAGCTGGTGGCGCGCGGCGGCGCCTACGCGGCCCTGGTCAGGGAGCGGTGAGATGACGACCGTGAACGAGGGGGACCTCGTCCTCGACGCGCTCGGGCAGCTGGGCTCGGCCCTGGACTGCTCCGGCCTCAACCGCCTGGACCTGGAGGGGCCGCAGGTGCTGTGGCTGGTGGCGTCCGGCGCGGTGGACCTGTTCGCGGTGGACGCCGGCGAGCAGGGCCACTGGCACCATCTGGGCCGTCTGGAGGCGGGGTCGCTGCTGCTCGGCCCGGTCGCGGGACCGCAGCACACGCTGGTGGCCCGCCCGCTCAGGGACTGCGTCGTCCACCGCATCGGGCTGCGCGAGCTGTACCAGCCCGCGCACACGCAGACCTGGTCGTACGACGAGTACGGCAACCCGCAGTACGTCCCTCCGCAGACGAGCCCCCTGGAGTACGCCCTCGCGCTCGGCGTCGGCCGCAGTCTGTCCATCCTGTTCCAGGCGCCGACGGCCACCGAGCGGGCGGCCGAGGTGACGGACGACGACGTCTTCTGGATGCAGGTGCCGCCGGGCAGCGTGCAGTACGGCTCGCTGTACGGGGCGGAGGCCGCCGCCGACCTGCTGATCGACCCGGCGGTGTGGCAGTCCATGGTGGACCAGCAGTACCGCCTGCTGACCACGCTGGACCGGTGGATCGAGCAGCTGGAGCGCACCCACGAGACCCGTACGGCCGCCGGCATCAAGGCCGGTGAGGCGGTGCGCGCGCAGGCCGACCGGACGCTGCTGGCGTCCATCGGCAAGCGGAACGGCAGGCGCACGACGGCCGCCGACGCGGACGCCGGGTACGCGGCGTGCCGGATCGTCGCCGAGGCCGCCGGGTTCACCCTGGCCGACGCGTCGCACGGCGGCACCGAGAGCGACCGGCTCGACCCGGTGGAACGCGTCGCCCTGGCCTCCCGGGTACGGACCCGGTCCGTGCGGCTGGAGGGGCGGTGGTGGCGGGACGACATCGGCCCGCTCGTCGGTCACCGGGCGCTGTCCGGGGCGCCGGTCGCGCTGCTGTGGCGGCGCGGCGGCTATGTGGCGGTGCATCCGGCGACCGGCCGGGAGACGCCGGTCGAGAAGGCCAACGCGGAGGAGTTCGAGCCGCGGGCGGTGATGTTCTACCGGCCGCTGCCGGACCGTCCGCTGAGCCCGCTGCGGCTGCTGCGGTTCAGCATGCGCGGCACCGGCGGCGATCTGGTGCGGCTGCTGCTCAGCGGGCTGGTGACGGTCGCGATCGGCGCGCTGGTGCCGGTGGCGACCGGCAAGGTGCTCGGCGAGTTCGTGCCGAAGGCGCAGACCGGGCTGATCGTGCAGGTGTGTCTGGCCGTGATGATCAGCGGGGTGGTGGCGGCGGCGTTCATGCTGCTGCAGAACCTGACGATCCTGCGGCTGGAGGGGCGGATCGAGGCGACGCTGCAGCCCGCCCTGTGGGACCGGCTGCTGCGGCTGCCCACCCGGTTCTTCACCGAGCGCTCGACGGGCGAGCTGGCCGGCCAGGCCATGGGGATCAGCGCGATCCGCCGGCTGCTGGCCGGGGTCGGCCCGGTCGTGGCCCAGTCGGTGACGGTGGGCGCGATGAACCTGGCGCTGCTGTTCTGGTACAGCGTGCCGCTGGCCCTGGCCGCGATCGGCATGCTCGTGGTGATCGCGGCCGTGTTCCTGGGCCTCGGGCTGTGGCAGGTGCGCTGGCAGCGCCGGCTGGTGGTGCTGGGCAACAAGCTGAACAACCAGGCGTTCCAGACACTGCGCGGACTGCCGAAGCTGCGGGTCGCGGCGGCGGAGAACTACGCGTACGCGGCGTGGGCGGAGGAGTTCGCGCGCAGCCGGGAGCTGCAGCAGCGGGTGGGCCGGATCAAGAACCTGACGGCGGTGCTGGGCGCGGTGTATCTGCCGCTGTGCACCCTGCTGATGTTCATGCTGCTGGCCGGTCCGGCCCGCGGCTCGATGTCGGCGGCGGCGTTCCTCACCTTCAGCACCTCGGTGACGATGCTGCTGACCTCGGTGACCCAGCTGACCGGCGCGTTCGTCTCGGCGGTGTCGGCGCTGCCGCTGTTCCAGGAGATCGAGCCGGTGCTGCGGGCCACGCCGGAGGTGCGGGCGGGCAGCACCCGGCCGGGGCCGCTGACCGGGGCGATCGAGGCGCGCCGGCTGTCCTTCCGGTACTCCGACGACGGCCCGCTGGTCCTGGACGACGTGTCGTTCGAGATCCGGCCGGGCGAGTTCGTCGCGGTGGTCGGCCCCAGCGGCTGCGGCAAGTCGACATTGCTGCGGCTGCTGATCGGCTTCGACAAGCCGGTCTCGGGCAGCGTCCTGTACGACGGGCAGGACCTGGCGGCGCTCGACCAGTCGGCGGTGCGCCGCCAGTGCGGGGTGGTGCTCCAGCACGCCCAGCCGTTCACCGGGTCCATCCTCGACGTCATCTGCGGCACCGAGCCGTACACGCCGGAGGAGGCGATGGCGGCGGCGGAGATGGCGGGGCTCGCCGAGGACATCAAGCGGATGCCGATGGGGCTGCACACCATCGTCTCGGGCAGCGGGGCCGTCTCCGGCGGGCAGCGACAGCGGCTGATGATCGCCCAGGCGCTGATCCGCCGTCCGCGCATCCTGTTCTTCGACGAGGCGACCAGCGCCCTCGACAACGAGACGCAGCGCACGGTCATCGAGTCCACGCGGGCCCTGAACGCCACGCGCGTGGTCATCGCGCACCGTCTGTCCACGGTGCTGGACGCCGACCGGGTCATCGTGATGGAGGACGGCAAGGTCGCCCAGCAGGGTCCGCCGGCCGAACTCCTCGCGGACACGGGCGGGCGGCTGCACGAGCTGGTGCGGCGCCAGCTGGCCTGAGCGGCGGTCCGGGCGCCCCGGGACGACGGGGCAATCGCCGCGCGGGCCGTTGACGATCGGCGTAAGGGGGTACTTGCCCAGCCATGCGTATCAGCGTCGTGGATGTGGGATCGAAGACGGTCCGCCTGGTGGTGTCCGACGCCCAGGACGGCGCACCGCTGCCCGTGCACACCGAGAAGTGGCGGCTGCGGCTGTCCGAGCAGGTGAAACCGGGGGATCCGATCCCCGGGGAGGCGGTGGAGCGGCTGGTCCACGCCGTCGCCGCGGCGAGCCGCACCGCGACGAAGTGGGGGGCGGCGGCACCGCTGGCCTTCGCGACCGCGGTGGTGCGCTCCGCGCCCAACCGGGCGGAGGTACTGCGCACCGTGCGTCTGCGGACCGGGGTGCGGCTGTGCACGCTGCCCGGTGAGCTGGAGGCCGAGCTGACGTTCCTCGCGGCGCGGCGCTGGATGGGCTGGCGCTCGGGTCCGCTCGCCCTGCTGGACATCGGCGGCGGGTCGCTGGAGGTGGCGTTCGGCCGGGGCCGGCTGCCCGACTTCGTGGCCTCGCTGCCGCTGGGCGCGAACCGGCTGACCCACGAGTTCCTGATGGCCGGCGACGACCTTCCCGATCCGCGGCGGCTGCGGGACCTGCGCCGCTCGGTGCGCCATCAACTGCGGGACGTCGCCGCCCGGATCCGCTGGGAGGGGCCGCGGACGGCCGCGGCCACCTCGCGTACGTTCCAGCAGCTGGGCCGGTTGTGCGGGGCGCCGCCGGGCCGGCACGGCCCGTTCGTGGAGCGGCGGCTGGCGCGCGAGGACCTGCGGGAGGCGGTGGGCCGGATGTCGGCGCTGAGCGCCGCCGAGCGGGTCCAGCTGCCGGGGATCTCCGCGCCGCGGGCCGAGCAGAGTCTGGCCGGCGCGGTGATCGCGCACACCGCGATGAAGCTGACCGGTCTCGAGGCGGTGACGATCTGCCCGTGGGCGATCCGCGAGGGGATCATGCTGCGTCACATCGAGGACGGCCCCGGCTGGTGGACAGAGGTCACCGGCCACGACGAGGACCCCGGGGCGGACCGGCCCGCGCCGCTGCGCATCGCCGCCGCACCGGCGACCAGCTGACCGAACGACAGGAGGAGCAGCCCGTGTCCCAGGACGACAAGCAGCACCAGGAGCACCCCGAGACCGCCCTGGAGGAGGTGACGGAGGAGGTCGCCGAGGCCGGGCGCCGGGTCCGGGAGTCGCCCGGCGAGCGCCGCCGCAGGGGCGAGGCCGGCGAGGCGATCACTCCGAACCAGCAGGCCCAGGAGGAGTCGCGGGGCGACTGACGGGCCGATACGTCCGTACACGATCTGGGTGCCGGTCGGGCGGCCCCACTCCGCCCGGCCGGCACCCATGCGAGGTGACACCCGACCCCTTCGCCGTGCTCGCATCTCCCCATCCGCGAGCCCGGACGCACTGCACGGGGTCCGTGGTGCCGCCCCGGTCTCAGAACGCGAAGAGGCTGGTCCCGAAGGAGCCCTTCACGCAGTCGTTGGCGAACGTGCGCTCATAGGAGACGCGCTTGCCCTGCCAGACCCCGTCCACGGTGACGACGACGGGGTCGTACTGCTTGGTGCACATCACCCCTTCGGTCGCCCTCAGGGCGTCGAAGTCGCCGTTGAGGCCCCGCAGTTCGGCACAGGCCGCCGCCGGGGCGGGATGGGTGCCGGAGGGCGTCGGAGCGCAGCTCAGGGTCACCGCGCGTGCCGGGGAGGCGAGGGTGGCGGTGTCGCCGTGAGCGAGGGTCAGCACCAGCGCCGAGGGGGCGTAGAGCGAGGCGGGAGCGGCGTCGGGGGCGGCCAGGGCGGACCCGGTGAGGGGTCCGCAGACGGCGGTGGCCGTCAGAGCGAGGGTCGCTGCCCAGCGCGCGGTGTTCCGCATTGTGTGCATCCTTCCGCTTGGATCGGGGGTGTGCCGGCTCCGGCGCGATCGGTGCCGGAACGACGAGCGGGAGTCTGCCGAGTCCGCCGCCGAAACTCACATCGACACCACGGGTTTCAGTAACCTTGCGTATTGAATCAGTGGCGTGAAGTAACGGAATTCGAACGTTCCAATGCCGGAACGTGGCCATTCCTGATCGCTCGAAGTCGCCCGATGGCCGATTTCCATGGGTTCATTAATAGGCCTGAAACATTCCGGTTGGGGGCCTCCGGTGGAGACCTGAGGGGCCGTCCGTCCACACGGTCCACCCCCGCGCCGGTGTGCGCCCCCCGGTCCCCACCTGGCCTACCGGTCGGTATGGTCTGCGTACAGCGCGGTCTCAGGGACGAGAGGCGGGTCGTACGCATGGGCAGGCACTGGGCCGACTTCCAGTACGAGATCTATCTGAACGGCATGTCGGGCGCCGTGCCCCGGCTGCCCACCGACCTGACCCGGCTGGAGGAACTGACGGAACAGCGCCTCGGCCCCGGCCCCGTGGGCTACGTGGCGGGCAGCGCGGGCGCCGGCAGCACCGCCCGCGCCAACCGGGCGGCCCTGGACCGCCGCCGGATCGTCCCGCGCATGCTGCGGGACGTGCACGAACGGGACCTGTCCGTGGAGGTGCTGGGCCGCCCCCTGCCCGCCCCGGTCGCGCTGGCGCCGATCGGCGTGCTGTCGATCATGCACCCGGACGCCGAGAGCGCGGCCGCCCGCGCCGCCGCCGCGCAGGGCGTGCCGTTCATCCTGTCGTCCGCGTCCAGCACCCCGCTGGAGCAGGTGGCGGAGGCGATGGGCGAGGCCGAGCGCTGGTTCCAGCTGTACTGGCCGAGGGACCCGGAGGTGGCGCGCAGCTTCCTGGACCGGGCGAAGGCGGCCGGTTACACCGCGCTCGTCGTCACCCTCGACACCCCGATGCTCGCCTGGCGTCCCCGCGACCTCGACCAGGCGTATCTGCCCTTCCTGCACGGCGTCGGCACCGCCAACTACTTCTCCGACCCCGCCTTCCAGGCCGGTCTGGCCAAGCCCGTCCACGAAGACCCGAACGCCGCCGTCATGCACTTCGTCGGCATGTTCTCCGACCCGGCGAAGACCTGGCCGGACCTCGCGTTCCTGCGCGAGAACTGGGAGGGCCCGATCGTCCTGAAGGGCGTCCTGCACCCCGACGACGCCCGGGCCGCCGCCGACGCCGGCATGGACGGCGTGATCGTCTCCAACCACGGCGGACGCCAGGTGGCCGGCTCGATCGGCGCCGCGGACGCCCTGCCCGGGGTCGTCGAGGCGGTCGGTGACCGGCTGACGGTGCTGTTCGACAGCGGTGTGCGCACCGGGGACGACATCTTCAAGGCCCTCGCCCTCGGGGCGCGGGCGGTCCTCGTCGGACGGCCGTACGCGTACGGCCTCGGGCTCGACGGGCAGGCGGGCGTCGAGCACGTCATCCGCTGTCTGCTCGCCGAACTCGACCTCACCCTCGCCCTGTCCGGGCACGCCGGCCCCGGCACCGTCGGCCCCGGCGACCTCGTGGAGGCGACCGCGTGAGCGCCGCACGGCAGGTGCTGGCCGTCGTCCCGCCGCACGTCGGCGGCCGGGGCGTCGGCGCCGGGCTCGCCGCGCTGCTGCCCGGGGACGCGCGTGTCACCGTCGTCGAGGCGGCCGACGAGGACCCGGACGCGCTGCGCCGCGCCCAGGTCGTCGTCACCGCTCTGGCACCGGTCACCGCCGCGCACCTCGCCGCGGCACCGGAGCTGGAACTGGTGCAGTGCGCGAGCCACGGGTTCGACTACGTCGACGTGGCGGCGGCCCGGGAGCGCGGGGTGCGGGTGTGCACGATCGGCTCCAGCGGCGCCGAGGCGCAGAACGTCGCCGAGCAGACCTTCGCGCTGATGCTGGCCCTGGCCAAGCAGGTGGTCCCCGGGCACCTCGCGCTCGTCGGGGGCGAGTGGGCCCTCCCCCGCCTCCAGGGCTCGCTCACCGAGCTGTCGGGCAAGACGCTCGGCATCGTGGGCCTCGGCCAGATCGGGCGTCAGGTCGCCCGCCGGGCCGTCGCGTTCGACATGACGGTCGTCTACGCCGGACGCCGGCGGGCGGCACCCGAGGCGGAGGCCGAGGCGGGCGGCGCCCGCCATGTGCCGCTCGACGAGCTGTGCCGCCTCTCCGACTACGTCTCCCTGCACGCCCCGCTCACCGGGGAGACCCGGCACCTGCTGGACGCCCGGCGCCTCGCACTGCTGAAACCGTCGGCGTTCGTGGTCAACACGGCGCGGGGCGCCCTGATCGACCAGGACGCCCTCGCGGAGGCCCTGGAGAAGGGCGCCCTGGCCGGGGCCGGCATCGACGTCTTCGAGCCCGAACCACCCACCCCGTCCCTGCGCTTGCTCCGCGCCCCGAACGTCGTGCTCTCCCCCCACGTCGGCGGCGTCACCCGCGAGACGATGGTCCGCATCGCCCTGGCAGCCGTACGCAACGTGACGGACTTCCTGACGGACGGCACGTTGCGGGACGTGGTCGCCCCAACCTCCTGAACCGGCCTCGACGGTGGTCGTGCCGGCCCTCCCCTTCCGGGATGACCGGCACTCTCGCCCCCCTCGGAACGACTACACGCCCCGCTCCCCCGGGCCGGCGCCCCGCGCCCCCGCCGGCCCCACCACCGCGCTCGACAGCGCGTCCGGGGTCGCGGAGGCCGGGGGGTCCGTCAGCCAGCGTTGGGTGTCGGAGCGGTCGCGGACCTTGACGACGATGTCGGCGCCCGGGTCGGGAGCCGCCGCCGCCAGAGCGAGGCGTTCGTCCCAGCGGGGCAGCACCTCGCCCCGGACCGTGAGGTCGTAGCGCACGTCCTCGGCGCGCCCGGAGCCCGAGGGGGCGCATCTGCCGAGGACCACCACACCGGCGTCCGCGCGGGAGTCCAGGCACAGATCGGGGTCGGCCGCGCTGCGCAGCCGTCCGTCCTTGTCGTACGACCACTTCTGGCCGATGTCGTCGGAGCAGGTGGCGAGTTCGGTCCCCGCGCCGGGGCCCGGTTCGCCCTGGACGCCGAGGCACAGGCCGGCGGCGGCGTTCCGCAGCCGGGTGCGCGACGGCACGGCCGGTGCCTGGGCGGTCCCGGGCGGCGCGGAGGACACGGCGGGCGGGAGCCGGGTGCCTGGGCTTCCGGCGGTCGCGGAAGCCGCCGGGTCGACGCCGTCGTCTTCGGTCAGGAGTCCGGCGACGAGCAGCAGGGCCATCAGACCGGCGGAGGCGACGCCCACCCCCGTCAGCAGTGTCCGCGAGGGGCGGCTGGGGCCGGCCGCCCTGCGGACCTGCGCGGGCACGCGCGCCAGCAGCCGGCGGCGGGCCGCGCCGTGCCGGGCGGCGCCGCGGGTGCGCGACGGGGTGCGGCCCGGACGGGATTCGAGATAGCGGCGCGCACCCCAGCCGAGGACGGACTCGGCGATGAGAACACCCAGACCGCCTTCGAAATGGCTCAGTTGTTCGGCCGCGTTTCGGCAGTAACGGCAGTGCGCCAGATGCGCCTCCACATCCGGCAGCAGGGCGCCGCCCCGGCGAATGGGGACGTCGAGGAGGCGGTTGTAGAACCGGCAATCCTTCGTGGGCGCGAGTTCCCGATGGGCATGTACACAACCTTCACGGAATGTGTCCCGCGCCTGTTCGAGTGCGGCCCGCGCGGTAACGGGATCGAGGCCGAGCAGTCCGGCGGGGACATTCAGCGGCTCCGCCTCGACCTCGGTGTGCCAGAGCAGACACCGGGCCAGTCCGGGAAGCGCCTGGAATGACCGGTCGGCGAGCCGCCGATTTTCCGGCGTCAGGGACTTCGCGGTCCGCATACCGCGCCCACCGGAGGGTTTGCCCAGTTCCGGCACCGTCCCCGTTATCCGTTCGTCCCCGGACCACTGCCGGACCGTGTCCCGGACCGCCACGAGCAGCCGCGGGCGCAGCGCGGCGGCGGGCTCGCCGAGCGCCAGGCGGTCGAGCACCTGATGGAAGGCGGCGGCGGTGACCATGTGGGAGGCGGCGCCCGCGGGGGCCGCCAGACAGATCACCGCGTAGGCGTGGACCGGGTCCCAGTGCCGCGCCATGAGCAGGGCGACGGAGGGCGCGGCCTCGCTGTCGGTCCGGCCCCGCAGCCGGGCGGCGAGTCCTTCGTCGGACTCCTCGGGGAGACCTCCCGGTGGCGGATAGGGAGGCCGAGGGGGGTGGGGGGTGGGCACTGAACGGATTCCTTCCCGCACGCGGACACAGAAGTTCCGATCGCCGAAAAGGAGCGAGCGACATGCCGTGGGCCTCTCCGGCGCGACCGGGGAGCGGAAATTCCGACGCCCGTCCGCACCGATTCCCCCGCGGAACGCTTGAGCCCCGGCCTATTCCACTCCCACGGCATTCACCCTTGCACAGCGCACTCAAGCCCAACAAGGCACTTGGGCAACATCAGCACCAATTGAAATAAAGTCAGAATCCCACCCGCGCATCATGGGAAAACGGGGTCCGCGGGAAGCTCAGATCTGCCAGGATCGCAACCTGTCGGCCGCCCCGTACACATCCGTCTTTCCGGACATCAGATCGCGGGCGAGGTCGACGAGAGCACCGTAGGGCGGGTCGATGCCGACGCCGCTGACGAACATGTAGGCCACGGCGGAGGCGCAGGCGAAGCGGGCGTTGGCCGAGGGCAGCGGCTTGAGCAGCGCGAGGGTGTGCAGCAGCGCGGCGGCGCGCCACGCCGGGTCGGAGTCGACGCCGAGCCGGGGCGGGTCGACCCGGTGCCGGGCGACGGCGGCGACCAGCGCGGAGAAGTCGTTGACGGTGGGCTGGTCCGGCAGGACCTCTTCATGTCGCTGGAGCAGCCAGGGCACGTCGATGTGGAGGACGGATGCCATCGGTCAGGCGGCCCGTCCCTCGCCGCCGGCCGGCGGCTCGTCGTCGGGGAAGGCGGCGGCGAACTCCTCGGCGTGCGAGGAGAAGAACCTGCGGAACGCCTCGGCGCCCTCCTGGAGCGCGCGGTGCCGGGCTATGTCGGCCGCCGCGGCCTCCCGTACGAGCGCTTTCATCGAGGTGCCGCGTTCCTTGGCGATCTGCCGCAGGTCCTCGAGCTCACGGTCGCTGAACTCCACGTTGAGAGCTGGCATGTCGTTACGGTACCGCCCGGGTACTTCGGCGTAAATCCCCCCAGGTCAGACGTAGTACAGGCCGGTACCGCCCGCGTCGCGCGGCCGAGCGGGACCGGCCTCTGACGGCCAGGACGCCCGGGCGCGGCGTCCGAGGCCGCGCGCGGCCCTGAGCAGGCGGGACATCGCCCGGAGGGCCTAGGCTGGGGCGCGAACGACACCCTTGTTCACCGTGAGTGTGCCCGTGGGAGCTGCGAGCATGAGCCCGGATCACCCGGTCGACGAGGCCTCGACGGCCCGGGCCGTCATCGACGCCGACGGCCTGCTCCTCGAGTGGAACGCCGGGGCGGAACGCCTCCTGGGCCACCCGGCGGCCGACGTCGTGGGGCGTCCGGCGGCCGACCTGCTGGCCGACCCGGGCGCCGACGGGGCCCACCACCCCCCGGACGGCGACCGCTGGCACGGCGTCGTCACGCTGCGCCGCCACGACGGCGGCACGCTCCCCGTGTGGGTGCTCGTCCACCGGGTGCCGCATCCGGGGCAGGGCCCCGACCGGTGGCTGGTCGTCACGCCGCTGGACCCGGAGGGCACCGGCGCGCACGACGATCCGCTGGACAGCGTCTCCCTCCTCGACTCCCCCTGCGCCATGGCGATCTACGACGAGCGGCTGCGGGTGCGCAGCATCAACGCGGTCATGGCGGAGGTGCTCGGCCTGCCCGCGGAGAACGTGCGGGGTCTGCGCACCCACGAGATGACCGGCCTGGCGCACGGCCACGACATGGAGGGCCGGCTGCGCCAGGTGCTCACCACGGGCCGCGGCACGGCCGTACGGACGTATGTGCCGGTCGGCGGTGACCGCAACCTCAGCTGGCTGGCCCGGATGGCCCCGATCCGGGACGCCCTGGGCCGGGTGCGGGGCGTGTCGGTCGCCGCGCACGACTTCACCGAGCAGTACCAGGCGCAGGAGCGGCTCCAGCTGGTGAACGAGGCCAGCGTGCGCATCGGCACCACCCTCGACGTGGCGACCACGGCCCAGGAGCTGGCGGACATCTGTGTGCCCGCGCTCGCCGACTTCGTCAGCGTCGATCTGCTGGACCCGTCCGAGCACGGCGATCCGCCCGTGGGCCGGCCGGTGGCACCGATCGGGCTGCGGCGGACCGCGCACCGGATCATCGATTCGGACGGCAGCAGCGTGGTCGCCGTCGAGCCGGGCCAGCTGGACGTGTACCCGGCCACCTCCGCGCAGGCCGACGCGCTGCTGGCCGGCCACACCATCGTCGCCTCGGCCGCGACCGGCGACCTCGACCAGTGGCTGTCGTGGGACCCGCGGCGCGCCGACCGGATCAAGGAGTACGGCATCCACACGTCGATGTCCGTGCCCATCCAGGCCCGCGGCACGACCCTCGGCGTGGCGGTGCTCTCGCGGTTCGCCAACCCCCACCCGTTCACCCCGGACGACGTGCTGCTGGCGGAGGAGGTGACCGCGCGCGCCGCCGTCTGCATCGACAACGCCCGCCGCTACTCCCGGGAGCGCGAGACCGCGCTGGCCCTCCAGCGCAGCCTGCTGCCGCGCACCCTGCCGCGCACCGCCGCGCTGGAGGCGGCCTCCCGTTACCTCCCGGCGGCGCGCTCCGGGGTGGGCGGCGACTGGTTCGACGTGATCCCGCTGTCCGGGATGCGGGTCGCGATGGTCGTAGGCGACGTCGTGGGCCACGGCATCCAGGCGTCCGCGACGATGGGCCGGCTGCGCACGGCGGTGCGTACGCTCGCCGACATCGACCTCGCGCCCGACGAGCTCCTGACCCACCTCGACGACCTCGTCGTGCGCCTGTCGGAGGAGGCCGGCACCGACGGTGTGTCCGGCGAGGTCGGCGCCACCTGCCTGTACGCCGTGTACGACCCGGTCTCCCGGCACTGCACGCTCGCCCGTGCCGGGCACCCCCCGCCCGTGATGGTCGCGCCGGGCGAGGGGCCCGTGGAGATCGACCTGCCGGCGGGACCCCCGCTGGGCCTGGGCGGGCTGCCGTTCGAGTCGGCGGAGGTCGAACTGCGCGAGGGCACCGTCCTCGCCCTGTACACCGACGGGCTGATCGAGTCGCGGGAGCGGGACATCGACGCCAGCCACGCGCTGCTGTGCGAGTCGCTCGCGGCGGCGTCCGGCTCCCTCGACGAGACGTGTGACCGCGTCCTGCACTCGCTGCTCCCGGCGGGCGGTGCCGCCGACGACGTGGCCCTGCTGCTGGCGCGTACCCAGGGGCTGCCGGCCTCGCGGGTGGCGACCTGGGACATCCCGGCGGACCCGGCGCTGGTGGCGCCGATCCGCAAGCAGGTCGTGGAGCAGATCGGCCGGTGGGACCTGTCCGAGGCCACGTTCACCGCCGAACTGGTGGTGAGCGAACTGGTCACCAACGCCATCCGCTACGGCATGCGCCCGATACGGCTCCGGCTCATCCACGACGCCACGACCCTGATCTGCGAGGTGTCCGACACCAGCCACACCGCCCCGCACCTGCGCCGCGCCAAGACGTACGACGAGGGCGGCCGGGGGCTGCTGCTGGTCGCCCAGCTCACCCAGCGCTGGGGAAGCCGGCACACCGCCGACGGCAAGACCATCTGGGCGGAGATCGGGTTGCTCGGCGAGGAGTGAGGACGCGCGCGGGAACGTGACTACGCCCCGGGAAAACGGGGATGCCTCACAGACATGGGAGCAATGGGACGCGCACCGCAATCCCCCTTCTCGATCCGAGGCCGCCGCGCCACCCTCCCGGTGACCGCCGCCGCGCTGCTGTGCCTGCTCGCCGCCTGCGCGGACGGCACCGGCGCCTCGGACACCGGATCGACCCGGACACCGTCCCCCGGCGGCGGGGCGACGACCGCACCGGGCACGGACGACGGCACGGGCCCCGCGACGACGGCGCCCACCACCACGCCCGGCACCCCGGACACGGAGAGCCCCGTGACCCAGTCGGGCGCCGCCGCGCCCCGCTGCCACACCTCCGAGCTGCGGGCGCGCCTGGGCCGCCCGAGCCCCGGAGCGGGGCAGCGCAACTTCCCGATCGTGCTGACCAACCGGGCCGACCGCACCTGCACCGTGCGCGGCTACCCCGGCGCCGCCTTCGTGGACGCCTCCGGCCGGCAGCTCGGCCCCGACCCGCGGCGCTCCCCGGACACCCCGGCGACGGTCTCGCTGGCGCCGGGTGCCAGCGCCTGGGCGGGGCTGACCTTCGCGAGTCCCGAGATCAGCGGGGCCCGTACGGCCGAGCCGAAGGAGCTGCTGGTGACGCCGCCGGACGAACGGGACCCGCTGCGGGTCGCCTGGACGTCGGGCGAGGTGCCGGTGGGCGGCAACGAGTCCACCGTGTTCCTCACGGTCCTCCAGCCCGGCACGGGCGGCTGACCGGACGGCTCAGCGGTGGCCGCCACCCCCGTGCCCGTGGCCGCCGCCCCTCGCCCCGCCCTCGTGCGATGCCGCGCGGGGTGTCCGGGCGGCCGACGGTGTGGCCGAGGGCGGCGACGGGCGCGCGGACCCGGCGGCGGGGGTGTGCGCGGTAGGCGGCGCCGGCGTGGTGGCGGCGCCGGCCTCCGGGACGAAGGTGACCGTCTCCAGCGTGGAGGTGGTGCGCGCGGTGTCGACGGCCCAGTGCTGCGTGTCGTTGTCGTCGTCGCGGCTCTTGAGCACCAGGGCGCCGGAGCCGTCAGTGGCCGCGGGGCTCAGGGCGAGCTCCTGGTCGAAGCGGGGCACCAGGGCTCCCGGGAGCGTGAAGTCGTAGCGGACGTCGTCGCTGCCCGGGCCGGTGGCCTGGCAGGGGGCGAGCCGGACCGAGTAGCCGAGGTGGGAGTCGAGGCACAGGCCGGGGTCGGCGGCGCTGCGGATCAGCCCGTCGGTCTCGTACGTCCACTGCTGGGCGGGACCGGGGGCGCAGGTGGCGAGTTCGGTCTCCGCTCCGTCGACGGCACGGCCGCCCACGACGGAGACGCACAGCCCGGAGCCGATGTTGTGCAGCCGGCCCCGCAGGTCGCCCTTGGCCGCCTCGGCGGCGCCCGCCCAGGAGGGGTTGCGACTCGGGGCGTCCTTCTCGGGGCTCGCCGTGCCGGACGGCCGCTGGTCGTGGGCGGCGGGCACGGCGGTGTCGTCGGTGCCGCCGTCGGAACCGGCGGCGGACCAGATCACCAGGGGCAGGACGACCAGGGCGCTGACGGTGGCGACGGCCGCCGACAGGTTGCGGCGCCGGGCCGCGCGGCGGGCCACCTTCACGGCGACGCGGCTGGAGCAGGCGCGGGCGCCGCGGCGGGCGGGCC
>NZ_JBHWJK010000023.1:0-110548 GCF_042731455.1 Streptomyces sp. NPDC059852
GGCGTTGACTTTTGGCACGCTGTTGAGTTCTCAAGGAACGGACGCTTCCTTTGTACTCACCCTCTCGGGCTTTCCTCCGGGCGCTTCCCTTCGGTGTTCCAAACTCTATCAGTGTTTTTCCGTCCTCCTGACCACCGTTCCGCAGGCATGCAGAAAGGGATCCGAAGATAGGATCTGACAAGTTTGGGTGCTGCCGGGCCACGACGCGCAACGGCGTCGCTCACCCCCAAGCAGGAGTACGACTGTACACGCGGCCGACGAGCGGGTGCAAATCGGTTTGCTGTATGGTCTAGACCACTCTGAAGTGCTCGCGCGGAATCGGCACTTCATGTGACATACCCTGCTCAACAGTGTGCCGTCCCGCACAGGCAGAGACGGCCCTATGGATCTCCACCCCTGGGAGGCTTCCCATGACCACCGTGACGTCCCCGCTCGCCGGACGCGCCGTCGGACTGGCGTCCGTACCGGATCCGGTCTTCTCCGGGGCCATGGTCGGCCCGGGCACCGCGATCGACCCCGTCCGTGAGCCCTCCGAGGCCGTGTCTCCGGTGGACGGAGTCGTCGTCTCGCTTCATCCGCACGCCTTCGTCGTCGTCGACGACCAGGGCCACGGCGTTCTCACCCACCTCGGCATCGACACCGTGCAGCTGAACGGTGAGGGCTTCGAGCTGCTGGTGAGCAAGGGCGACACCGTGGCGCGCGGCCAGGCCGTCGTCCGCTGGGACCCGTCCGCGGTCGAGGCCGCCGGCAAGTCCCCGGTGTGCCCGGTCGTCGCGCTCGAGGCCACCGCCGAGGCGCTGTCCGAGCTCCGTGAGAGCGGCGAAGTGAAGGCCGGCGAGAGTCTCTTCACCTGGAAGTGACATCACCGCCGTCGTACGGCGGCGTACAGGTAGCGATCACAACCACCGCGGCGGCGGGGCCCGCCGCGTCAACGGAGACGGGTGAGATGGAGACAACGCTGCGAGGCGTCGGCGTGAGCCACGGTGTGGCGATCGGCGAGGTACGGCACATGGGGACGGCGGTCCTGGAACCGCCGGCCAAGCAGATCCCGGCGGAGGACGCCGAGCGCGAACAGGGGCGCGCTCGCAAGGCCGTGGAGGCGGTGGCCGCCGATCTGATGGCACGCGGCAACCTGGCGGGCGGCGAGGCCCAGGCGGTGCTCGAGGCGCAGGCCATGATGGCCCAGGACCCCGAGCTGATGGCCGACGTGGAGCGCCGGATCGCCGTCGGCAGCACGGCGGAGCGTGCCGTGTACGACGCCTTCGCCTCGTACCGCGAGCTGCTGGCCGGTGCCGGTGAGTACCTGGCGGGGCGTGTGGCGGACCTCGATGACGTGCGGAACCGTATCGTCGCGCGGCTGCTGGGTGTCCCTATGCCGGGTGTCCCGGACAGTGACGAGCCGTATGTGCTGGTGGCCCGTGATCTCGCTCCGGCCGACACGGCGCTGCTGGACCCGACGCTGGTCCTGGGGTTCGTGACCGAGGAGGGCGGGCCGACCAGCCACAGCGCGATCCTGGCGCGGGCGCTCGGTGTGCCGGCCGTGGTCGCGCTTCCGGGCGCCGGTGAGCTCGCCGAGGGCACGGTCGTCGCGGTGGACGGCAGCACCGGTGACGTCTTCGTGGAGCCGAGTGCGCAGAAGCGGGCCGAGCTGGAGGCCGCGGCCGCCGAGCGCAAGGCCGCGCTGGCCGCTTCGACCGGGCCGGGCGCCACCGCGGACGGGCACAAGGTGCCGCTGCTGGCCAACGTGGGCGGACCGTCCGACGTGCCGGCGGCCGTGGAGGCCGGGGCCGAGGGTGTGGGTCTGTTCCGCACGGAGTTCCTGTTCCTCGACGACAGCAAGCAGGCACCGTCCGAGGAGAAGCAGGTCGCGGCCTACCGCCAGGTGCTGGAGGCCTTCCCGGAGGGTCGGGTCGTCGTCCGTGTCCTGGACGCGGGCGCGGACAAGCCGCTGGATTTCCTGACGCCGGCCGACGAGCCCAACCCGGCGCTGGGTGTGCGTGGGCTGCGGACGCTGCTGGACCACCCGGACGTGCTGCGGACGCAGCTGACGGCGCTGGCCAAGGCTGCCGAGGGTCTGCCGGTGTACCTCGAGGTCATGGCTCCGATGGTGGCCGACCGCGCCGACGCCAAGGCGTTCGCGGACGCGTGCCGTGAGGCGGGGTTGCGGGCCAAGTTCGGCGCGATGGTCGAGATCCCGTCGGCCGCGCTGCGGGCACGGTCCATCCTGCAGGAGGTCGAGTTCCTGTCGCTGGGGACGAACGACCTCGCGCAGTACACGTTCGCCGCGGACCGTCAGGTGGGTGCGGTGTCCCGGCTTCAGGACCCGTGGCAGCCCGCGCTGCTCGACCTGGTCGCGCTGTCCGCCGAGGCGGCGAAGGCCGAGGGCAAGAGCTGTGGCGTGTGCGGTGAGGCGGCGTCGGATCCGCTTCTGGCGTGTGTGCTGACCGGCCTGGGGGTCACCTCCCTGTCGATGGGGTCGGCGTCGATCCCGTACGTCCGGGCGACGCTCGCGAAGTACACGCTGGCCCAGTGCGAGCGTGCGGCCGCGGCGGCGCGTGCGACGGACAGCGCCGACGAGGCGCGGAGCGCCGCTCAGGCCGTGCTGTCGGGCGAGTAGCCGGACGCGTTCGGCGGTGTGCCGGGGCGCTCCACCTGCGGGTGGGGCGCCCCTTTCACGTCAGTGCCGGTGGGCCGGCGGTGCCCCGTCGTCCCCGAGGTCGGGCGGCACGCAGTAGTCGACGCCTGACTCCGGGGAGATGAGGTCGCCGGAGTCCACGTCGGTGCAGTAGGCGTCGAAGACCTCACCGGCCGTGAGAGGGACGAGGCCGTCGCCCTGGTCGGCGCGGAGGCGCCAGCCGTAGACGCGGTCGGTGGTGCCCGGGGCGCTGGTCCTCATGACCAGTCCGCCGGGGCTGCGGGTGGCGAGGCCGAGGGCGAGGACGGTGGTGAACTCCAGCAGTTCGGCCGCGTCGAGGTGGTGGGTGCCGTCGGGCTGCTGGTCTGCGTGGAGGACGGCGAGGAGGGTCTCCGGGGTGCCCGTCACGCTGCACACGAGGTGGCGGTTGCCGGGTGGCGCGGTGTCGAGGACGCGGGTGACGAGGCGGGAGGCGCGGGTGAAGGTCGCACGGCCGATGTCCTCACCGCAGGTGACGCAAGGGCCGAGGCGCGCCAGGAGCATCGCGGCGTACTCCCAGGTGGCCTGCCGGACGGCTTCGTCGACGAGTTCCGGGACCAGCTCCGTGAGCGGGCGGCCGTCGTAGGGGACGGTGGGGCCCGTCGTGGCGAGTTCGGCGGTGAAGCGGGTGCGGCTGGCCGGGGTGTCGGGTTCGAGGCCGGTGCCGGTGCAGAAGGCCGCGTAGTCCTCCGGGTCGAAGAGGGCGATGGTGGTGTGGGTGCCCTGGGCCGCGCGGGTGCGGAGGACGGCTTCGACCTGTTCGAGGTAGGTCGTGTGGTCGTCGAAGGTGAAGCTGCGGTAGCGGCGCATGACCCGGAAGTCGTGTTCGTCGGTGAGCAGGCCGATCGTGCCGGCGATCTCGCGGCGCAGGACGTGTCGCTTGGTGCTGCGGTCGGTGTCCGTCATGGTTTCCCCCTGTGAGCAGTGCAGCGATCAATGCTCACTCACAGTAACCAGAGCCACTGACAACGGGCCCGGGCGTGGCCCGGACTCGCCTGGCGTGCGAAGGGGGTCCGGGCCACGGGCTGGTCAGGCGCGCTTGCGGGCCAGGTCCTCGTAGAAGTGGAGGAGGTCGAGGTTGTCGATGGAGCCCGGGTTGACCGCCTTGTCCAGCGGGGTGCCTTGCATGAGGCGCTTGACAGGGACCTCGATGCGCTTGCCGGTGAGGGTGTGCGGGACGCCGGGGACCTCGATGATCTCGTCCGGGACGTGGCGCGGGGAGAGCTGTTCGCGGATGGTCTGCTTGATGCGGCCGAGCAGGGCGTCGTCGAGGACGGCGCCGGGCGCCAGGTGGACGAACAGGGGCATCCAGTAGCCGCCGTCGGGCTGTTCGATGCCGATGACCAGGGATTCCTTGATCTCGGGCAGCCGCTCCACCGCCTCGTAGATGTCGGCGGATCCCATGCGGACGCCCTGGCGGTTCAGGGTCGAGTCGGAGCGGCCGTGGATGACGACGGAACCGCGTGAGGTGAGGGTGATCCAGTCGCCGTGGCGCCACACGCCGGGGTAGGTGTCGAAGTAGCTGTCGTGGTACCGGGTGCCTTCCGGGTCGTTCCAGAAGTAGACCGGCATGGACGGCATGGGGTTGGTGACGACGAGTTCGCCGACCTCGTCGATGAGGGGCTTGCCGCTGGGGTCCCAGGACTGGAGGTCGGTGCCGAGGCTGGGGGCCTGGAGTTCGCCGATGTGGACGGGCAGGGTGGGGACGGCCCCGGCGAAGCAGGAGCACACGTCCGTGCCGCCGCTGACGGAGGCGATCCACAGGTCGTCGCGGACCTCGTCGTGGAGCCAGCGGAAGCCGTCGGGCGGCAGGGGCGAGCCGGTGGTGGCGACGCATTGGACCTTCGAGAGGTCGAAGTCCCGGCCGGGGTGGACGCCGGCCTTGCGGCAGGCCATGACGTAGGCGGCCGAGGTGCCGTACAGGGTGGCTCCGGTGCGTTCGGCGATCCGCCACTGGGCGCCCGTGTCCGGGTAGCCGGGGCTGCCGTCGTAGAGGACGACCGTGGTGCCGGTGAGGAGGCCGGAGACGAGGAAGTTCCACATCATCCAGCCCGTCGAGGTGTACCAGAAGAACCGGTCGTCGGGGCCGAGGTCGCAGTGCAGGCCGAGCTGCTTGAGGTGTTCGACGAGGATGCCGCCCTGGGACTGGACGATGGCCTTGGGCAGACCGGTGGTGCCGGAGGAGTAGAGCACCCACAGGGGGTGGTCGAAGGGCACCTGCTCGAAGACGGGTTCCTGGTCGCCTGCCGTGAGGGCCGACCAGTCCAGGGCGCCCTCGGGTGCGTCCGTGCCGAGGAGCGGGATGTGCACCACCGCGCGCAGGGTGGGCAGTTCGCGGCGCAGTTCGGCGACGACGTCGCGGCGGTCGTGTTCCTTGCCGCCGTAGCGGTAGCCGTCGACGGTGAACAGGACGACCGGTTCGATCTGCTGGAAGCGGTCCAGGACGCTGCGGGCGCCGAAGTCGGGGGCGCAGGAGGTCCAGACGCCGCCGACGGCGGCGGTGGCGAGGAGGGCGACGACGGCCTGCGGGATGTTCGGGAGGTAGCCGCTGACGCGGTCTCCGGGGCGTACGCCGAGGGCGCGCAGTTCGGCGGCGAGGGAGCCGACCTGGCGGCGCAGCTCGGCCCAGGTGACGGGGCGGGGTTCGTGGGTCTCGTCGACGTGCAGGAGCGCGGGTTCGTCGGCCCGGGTGGCGGCGGCCCGCAGGGCGTGTTCTGCGTAGTTCAGGGTCGCGCCGGGGAACCACTGGGCGCCGGGCATCGAGCGGTCGCCCAGCACGCGCGCGTAGGGGCTGGAGAAACGGACGTCGAACCACTCCGTGACGGCTTTCCAGAAGGTCTCCAGCTCGTCGACCGACCAGCGGTGCAGGGCTGCGTAGCCTCCCTCGGCCGGAGCGCCGTGGTACTCGGCGGCCCAGGCCTGGAACCTGGTGATCTGGGCGTCGGCGATGCGCTGCGGATCTGGCTGCCAGAGCGGCTGGGGGTTCTCGATCGTCATGGGGTGGCTCCCGGACTCTGCGCGTCGTGTGCGTCGGCCGCGCACGGCGGGGGTGTGCGCGTGACGCGGATGACACGGACGATGCCATGTGATCGACTTCGGCACCAGGGTGCGCCCCACATAGTCCGTGTCGTGAAGATGTGGTCCGGGCACGAGTGAACGGCAGTTGAACGACCCCCCGCGTGGGGGGCCTCAATGGCAGGCTGAGCAGCATGAACGGTCGTGACCTGGTGCGTTCGATGAAGGCGGTGGGCGCTGCGGGGGCCGCCCATGTCGTGCGCACCCTGCGGGCGGCGTGGCGTACGCGGCGTGCCGATGCCGCCGGGTTGCCGCCGGGGGGACCCGAGCGCGCCCGCGTGCCGGGCACCGTGCAGGAGGTGCGGCCCGGCCCTGGGGGCGGGGTCATCCGGTTCGGCCGCTCCGAGCTGCGCGTGATCGTCGCGGTGAACGGGGCGGTCTTCTGGGGGTGGGACGGGGCGTCCCCCGAGCCGTCGTACGCGCTCGCGGGGTCCCCTGAGCCGGATGCCCGGGCGGTGCTGGAGCCGGACACGGAGGGCGGCTGGCGGGTGGTGGCCGAGCGCGTGACCGTGGTGATCTCTCGGCACGGCGCGGTGGAGGTGCAGACGCCCGGTGGGGTGCTGGTGCGCCGGGATCAGCCGCCGCGGTGGTGGGAGCCGGTCGGGGGTGGGGTGGCGCGGTGGAGGCAGCGGTCGGAGGTCGCCGCGGACGCCCGGTTCTTCGGGCTGGGCGGGCGGGCGTCGGGGCCGCGTCTGAGGGACGGCACGTACCGGTTGTGGAACACGGACCCGGGCCGTGCGTTCGGGCGAGCCGACGATCCGCTGTACATCACCATGCCGGTGCAGCTGGTGGTGGCGGACGCGGCCGCCCATCTGGTGTTCCACGACACGTCGTGGGACGGCACGGTGACGCTGCGTGAGGGTGAGGAGGGCGCCGGCTCCGGGCACGACCGGCCGGGCGCGAGCGAGCTGCGGATGCAGGGCGGGCCCGTGCGGTGCTGGGTCATGGTGGGCCCCCCCGCGCGCGTGCTGCTCGTCTGGGCGTCGCTCACCGGTGCGCCCACACCGCCTCCCTCGTGGGCTCTGGGGCACCATCACGCGCGGTGGGGCTTCGGCAGTGCGCAAGAGGTGCGCCGGATCGTCTCGGGCTACGTGGAGCGGGGCCTTCCGCTGGACGCGGTCCATCTGGACATCGACCACTACGACGGACACCGGGTGTTCTCGGTCGACCAGGAGGCGTTCGGGAAGCTGCCGGAGCTCGCCGAGGACCTGCGCGGGGACGGCGTACGCCTGGTGTCCGTCGTGGACCCGGCGGTCGCCGCGGAGCCCGGGTACGCCGTGTACGACGGCGGGAGCGCCGAGGACGCGTTCGTGCGGGACGCCGCCGGCCGTGTGGTGCGCGGGGTCGCCTGGCCCGGCGAGGTGGTGTTCCCGGACTTCACACACGCGCGTGCGCGCCGGTGGTGGGGTGCGCTGTACGCGGAGCGGCTCGGGCAGGGCTTCGCGGGGTTCTGGCACGACATGAACGAGCCGACCTCGTTCGCGGCGTTCGGGGAGACGACGCTGCCCCGTTCGGCCCGGCACGCCCTGGAGGGCCGGGGCGGGGACCACCGGGAGGCGCACAACGTGTACGGCCTGAACATGGCCAGGGCCGGCTACGAAGGGCTGCGGGACCTGGCTCCCGAGCAGCGGCCCTTCGTGTTCTCGCGGTCCGGCTGGGCGGGGATGCAGCGCTACGGAGGTGCGTGGTCCGGAGACGTGGCGACGGGATGGCCGGGTTTGCGCGCGTCACTGTCGCTGGTCATGGGGCTCGGTCTGTGCGGGGTGCCGTTCTCGGGGCCCGACGTGGGCGGTTTCGACGGCTCCCCGTCCGCGGAGCTGTATCTGCGCTGGTTCCAGATGGCCGCCTATCTGCCGCTGTTCCGCACCCACGCGAGTCTGCGGGCGGGACGCCGGGAGCCGTGGGAGTTCGGCCCCCCGGTGCTGGAGCACGCGCGCGTGGCGCTCGTCGAGCGTCGCCGGCTGCTGCCGTACTTCGTGACGCTGGCGCATCTGGCCGGGCGCACGGGAGCGCCTTATGTCCGTCCGCTGTGGTGGTCGGCGCCCGACGACCGGCGGCTGCGCGACTGTGAGGACGCCTTTCTGCTCGGTGACTGTCTGCTGGTCGCGCCGGTGCTGGAGCGGGGGGTCGAGCGGCGTACGGTGCGGCTGCCGCGGGGGCGCTGGTACGACACGGCGACGGAGCGGGTCCACGAAGGGCCCGGGGAGGTGTTCGTCGACGCGCCGCTGTCGCGGATCCCCGTACTGGCGCGTTCGGGCGCCGTCGTCCCCGTGCGGGGGGACGACGGCGGGCTGGAGCTGGAGGTGTGGGCTCCCGCCCCCGGGCGGACCGGGGGCGGGCTCGTGGTGCCGGATCCGGGCGACGGCTGGGAGGAGCCGGTGATCGAGCGCTACGTCACCCGCTGGGAGGGCGAGAAGCTGGTCGTCGAGCTGGAGCACGAGGACGGCGCCATCGCGTCGCCCCGTCCGGTGCGGGTGCGCGGGCTCGGCGGGCGCCGGGCTCAGATGTAACGGCCCTCGAAGAACGCCTGGACGGCCAGCGTGTGCAGGGGGAAGGCGAGCTCCTCCGGCCTGCGCAGAAGCTGCCACCCCTCGGTCTCGTCGGTCGCTGCGGAGGCCGGCAGCCGGTCGGCGGGGCGCTCGGGGAGCAGGCCGAAGAGCAGCAGATGCCCGTCGGGCGAGCTCATCGCGTCGACGAGCCGCACGTCGCGCGCGGCGGCGTCGAGGCCGGTCTCCTCCTTGAGTTCGCGGACGACGGCCTGGCGCCAGTCCTCCCGGTCGTCGATGTAGCCGCCGGGCAAGGCGACGCCTCCGCGCGCGGGGGCGATGCTCCGGGTGATGACGACCAGGGCGGTTCCCTTGGTGTCGTACACGGGCTGGAGCGCGATGGCCACGGGCAGCGGGTTGCGGTAGGCCACGGTGCCGCATGCGGAGCAGGTGCGCGGCCAGCCGGAAACGCCCTCTCCGTAGGGCGCGCCGCAGCTCGAACAGTGGGAGTTCGCTGCGGAGTTGGGGTCGGAGTGCTGAGATTCGGACACGCGCGGACTGTATCCGATCAGTGGAAGGCCGTCTTCCGGGGGCCGGGATATGGATGGGCGGGTGGAGATTCGGGGCGCTCGAGGGCCGGAACAGTGCCCTCAGCGACAGGGCAGGCGTCCGGTCCCCTGTCGTTCAGCGGCTGCCTCTGGCACCCTTCTGACGATCCGTCAGACAGGGCGCCGGGAGGGCTCATGCCACGTACGCGTACGCGTACGCCCGTGGTCGCCGGGCTTCCGGCTGCTCGGCACGCGGTGTTCCCTCTGCTCGCCGACCCTCTTCCCTCGCGAGCCAGTACCGGCCTCCGTCACGCTACGTGACCGATCCGGAACTTCCCTGGGCGCCGTGCACGTTGATCGCAGTGGAGCTTCCGGCCGAGCGTCTCGTGGTCCTGGGCAGGCGGCTCCCGGGATCACCGTCGCCGGTGGACTGCACGAGGACACGGAGACGGCCTGGACGACCTGGCAGTGGCGGCCTACGGGGGTGGAGGCATGACGCGGGACGCGGCGGTGCTCGGTGCGGGCATGCGTCCGTCGGGCAAGTGGGGGCGCGGCTTCGTCGAGTACGGCGTGAAGGCGGCCCGCGCGGCGCTCGCGGACGGGGGACTCGAATGGCGGGACGTCGGATCGATCGTCGGCGCGGACACGGTGCGTGGCGGCTACCCGGGGTATGTCGCCGGGGCGACGTTGGGAGGCCGTCCGGATACGGGCGGTGTCCACGGTGACGCCGCGCTTCCCGAACATGTGTCCTTGGCGGAGGTCTACGACGTGTCCACGGCGAGGCCGGGGAGCTGCTGCGGGAGGGGGCGACGGGGCCGGGCGGGCGCATACCGGTGCACACGGGCGGGGGGCTGGCCTCGTTCGGTGAGGCGGTGCCGGAGCAAGCGATCGCTCAGGTGCGCGAGCCGACCTGGCAGTTACGCGGAGTCGCCGGCGGCCAGCACGTCCCCGGCGCCCGAGAGGGCTGGCCGCGAACCGGGGCCTGTTCGGGCACGGGTCCGCGGTGGTCGTCGTGCGGTGAGGGGCCGGACCGCTGTCACCGGTAGGTGGCATGGGCGCGTGGAGCCACGAAGCCCACGGTCAGCCGCACGGGCGGGCGGTGGCGGACCCGGGCAGACGGTGAGATTCTTCTGTCACGAGGTCGACGGAGGCCGTCCGCCCGACCTCATGTGAGCCATGGTCAGTGGCCACTGCCCGGCTCGGCAGGAGCTGGCCTGCCTGTCGGTCCGTGCAGGGCCGCGTCGTTCGTCCCGCACCCGAGCGGGCGTGCCACGGGCCGGATCGGTGACGGTCCGTGAGCCGTCGGCACGTCCCCCAACCGTCGGCGTCCGCGACCTTGACGCCCCCCGGACGCCGGTGAACACTTCCCGGTGTCAGCCGACATCGCCCCATATGTGTCGGCGTATCCACGCAGAGCGCCGCGCGGTTGCGCCCGCATCAGGCCCCTTCCCCTCCGGCGACTCGGTTGCGACGGCACGCTAGTCACGGCCGCCGGGTGGGGCGCGGGACACGCCCCACCTTCGGCTGAAGTCGCCAAGGGAACGCACCCCGCACGGAGAAAACCGGGGCCGATCGTCCCGGCCAGGCCTAGGAGCCGCCATGAGCAATGGAGACATCTTCGTCGGTGAGGTCATAGGCACCGCGATTCTGATCCTGTTCGGCGCCGGAGTGGTCGCCGCCGTCGTCCTCAACTATTCGAAGGCGAAGGACGGCGGCTGGATCGTCATCGCGTTCGGATGGGGTTTCGCCGTCATGGCGGGCGCGTACACCGCGGCCCCGCTGTCCGGTGGGCATCTCAATCCGGCCGTGACCTTGGGAATCGCCATCGACACGGGCGACTGGGACAAGGTCCCCCTGTACATCGCGGGCCAGATGGTGGGCGCGATGCTGGGGGCGGTGCTCTGCTGGCTGGTCTACTTCGCGCAGTTCCAGGCCAACGCCGACAAGGACATCGCACAGCCGACGCTGGGGATCTTCTCCACGGCGCCGGCGATCCGGCATCCCGTGGCGAACCTCATCACCGAGATCATCGCGACGATCGCGCTGGTGCTGCCGATCCTGGCGTTCGGGCTGACCAAGGGACTCGCCCTGTCCGGGACCGGGATCCTGATCGTGTCGTTCCTGGTGGTCGGCATCGGTCTGTCCCTCGGTGGTCCCACGGGATACGCGATCAACCCGGCCCGTGACCTGGGCCCCCGCATCATCCACTTCCTGCTGCCGATCCCCAACAAGGGGTCGTCGGACTGGGGCTACGCGTGGATTCCGGTGGTCGGACCGCTGATCGGCGGGGCGCTGGCGGGACTCATCTTCAACGCAGCTTTCTGACGGATACGACGAAGGGGACGTCATGACGGACAAGTTCGTCGCCGCAATCGATCAGGGCACGACCTCCAGCCGCTGCATCGTCTTCAACCAGGACGGTGCCATCGTCGCCGTCGACCAGCGGGAGCACCGGCAGATCTTCCCGAAGCCCGGCTGGGTGGAGCACGACGCGACCGAGATCTGGTCCAAGGTGCAGGCGGTCGTCGCCGGTGCGATCGCCAAAGCGGGTCTGAAGGCCGACCAGCTCAGCGCGCTCGGCATCACCAACCAGCGCGAGACGACCGTCCTGTGGGACCGCGCGACGGGCAAGCCGGTGCACAACGCCATCGTGTGGCAAGACACGCGCACGGCCGCGCTGTGCGCCCAGCTGGGCGGCGCGGAGGGGCAGGACCGCTTCCGTGAGCAGACCGGACTGCCGCTGGCCAGCTACTTCTCCGGACCCAAGGCGGCCTGGCTGCTGGACAACGTGCCCGGTCTGCGGGACCGGGCCGAGCGCGGGGAGATCGCCTTCGGCACGATCGACTCGTGGTTGATCTACAACCTCACCGGCGGCACCGACGGCGGGAAGCACGTCACCGACGTGACGAACGCCGGGCGCACCATGCTGATGAACCTGCAGACCCTCCAGTGGGATCCGTCGATCCTGTCGGCCATGAACGTGCCGGAGGCGATGCTGCCCGAGATCAAGTCGTCCGCCGAGGTGTACGGCACCGCCGTCGGGCAGCTCGCCGGGGTACCGGTCGCCTCGGCCCTCGGCGACCAGCAGGCCGCCGTGTTCGGACAGGCCTGCTACGACGTGGGCAGCGCGAAGAACACCTACGGCACCGGCAGCTTCCTGCTGCTCAACACGGGCAACCGCCCCGTCCCGTCCAAGAGCGGGCTGCTGACGACGATGGGGTACAAGATCGGCAGCGAGGCCCCGGTGTACTGCCTGGAGGGCGCGATCGCCATCACGGGCGCACTGGTCCAGTGGTTCCGCGACCAGCTCGGCATCATCCGGACCGCCGACGACATCGAGCCGCTGGCGGCCAGCGTCGAGGACAACGGCGGCGCGTACATCGTGCCGGCGTTCTCGGGCCTCTTCGCGCCGTACTGGCGTTCCGACGCGCGCGGTGTCGTCACCGGCCTGACCCGGTACGTCACCAAGGCACATCTGGCCCGCGCCGTCCTGGAGGCGACGAGCTGGCAGACGCGCGAGGTGGTGGACGCCATGGTCCAGGACTCCGGCGTGCACATCACCAGCCTGAAGGTCGACGGCGGCATGACGAAGAACAACCTGCTCATGCAGCACCAGGCCGATGTGCTGGACGTGCCGGTGATCAGGCCGAAGATCTCCGAGACGACCTGCCTGGGCGCCGCATACGCGGCCGGCCTGGCGACCGGTGTGTGGAACGACCTGGACGAGCTCAAGGCGCACTGGGCGAAGGACACCGAGTGGACGCCGTCCATGTCGGCCGAGGAACGCGACCGCGAGTACCACAACTGGCGCAAGGCGGTGGAGAAGAGCTTCGGCTGGGAGGAGGACGGCCAGGGTTAGCCCCTTCGCCGCCGGGACCGGTCCCTCTCCGTGGGGGGTGCCGGTCCCGGTGTAAGGATCCCGGAGCGGGGCACACGCGTGTGCGGGCCGCGCGAACCCACAGGCGCGTGGACCCACGGGCCGCGGCCCGTACCCCGGTCGGCGGGGGTACGGGCCGTGGCCCTCGGCGGATCGTCCCGCTGTCAGGTGGTCACTGCGTGGCGGCGCTCCGCCTGGAACGCCATGGCGTGCTGGACGACGCCGATCAGGACCTCCTTGACCGATTCGCGCTCCCGGGCGTCGCACAGGAGCAGCGGTACGTCCGGGTCGAGGTCCAGGGCCTGCCGTACGGTCTCCGCGGGGTAACGGGCGGCGCCCTCGAAGCAGTTGACGCCGACGACGAAGGGGATGCCTCGCCGCTCGAAGTAGTCGACGGCCGCGAAGCAGTCCTGGAGGCGGCGGGTGTCGGCCAGGACGACGGCTCCGAGCGCCCCCTCGGACAACTCGTCCCACATGAACCAGAACCGCTCCTGACCGGGCGTGCCGAAGAGGTACAGCACCAGGTCCTCGCGCAGGGTGATGCGCCCGAAGTCCATGGCCACGGTGGTGGTGCGCTTGCCCTCGACACCGCTCGTGTCGTCGATCGGCCGTCCGGCCTCGGTGAGCAGCTCCTCGGTGCGCAGCGGCCGTATCTCGCTGACCGCGCCGACGAGCGTGGTCTTCCCCACGCCGAAGCCGCCGGCCACGAGGATCTTGAGCGTGACGGGCTCGACCGGAGGCTTCCCGCGCTCAGAACGCCCGAAGATCATCGATCTCTTCTCCTGCTTGATGGGGGTCGTGCGGCGGTGGGCCGTAGCCTCCGCCGCCGGGGGTTTCGACGACGAGTACGTCGCCGGGGCCGACGTCGGCCGAGTCGCTTCCGGCCAGCGTGGTCACCGTGCCGTCCGCGTGTTCGACACGGTTGGCGCCCAGAGCGCCGGGTGCGCCGCCCGCCATGCCGTAGGGCGGCACCCTGCGGTGCTGGGACAGCGTCGACACGGTCATGGGTTCGAGGAAGCGGATGCGGCGCACGGCGCCGTCGCCGCCGCGCCAGCGTCCGGCGCCGCCGCTGCCGTGCCGGACCGCGAACTCGTCGAGCCGTACGGGCAGCCGCCACTCCAGCACCTCGGGGTCGGTAAGGCGGGAGTTGGTCATGTGGGTCTGGACGACGGGGGCACCGGGGAATCCGTCGCCCGCGCCGGACCCGGAGGCCACGGTCTCGTAGTACTGGTGGCGCGCGTTGCCGAAGGTGACGTTGTTCATGGTTCCGGAGCCCTCCGCCTGGACGCCGAGGGCGGCGTAGAGGGCACCGGTGATCGCCTGGGACGTCTCCACGTTGCCCGCGACGACGGCGGCCGGGGGCTCCGGGGCGAGCAGGGAGCCGGGCGGCACGACGATGCGCAGGGGGCGCAGGCAGCCGTCGTTGAGGGGGATGTCGTCGGCGACCAGGGTGCGGAAGACGTACAGGACGGCGGCGTTGACGACGGCGAAGGGGGCGTTGAAGTTGCTGGTCAGTTGGGGGGACGTGCCGGTGAAGTTGACGGTGGCGGTGCGCTGGGCGCGGTCCACGCGCACGCGTACGCGGATGACGGCGCCGGAGTCGGTCTCGTAGGCGTACTCGCCGTCGTCGAGGGCGTCGATGACACGGCGGACCGCTTCCTCGGCGTTGTCCTGGACGTGCCGCATGTAGGCCTGGACGACGTCGAGGCCGAAGTCGTCGATCATGCGGGCGACCTCGTCGGCGCCCTTCCGGTTGGCCGCGATCTGGGCCCGCAGGTCGGCGAGGTTGGTGGTGGGGTTGCGGGAGGGGTGGGGCGCCTCGGTGAGCAGGCGGTGGGTCTCCTCCTCGCGGAAGCGGCCGTTCTCGGCGAGCAGCCAGTTGTCGAAGAGGACGCCCTCCTCGTCGATGGTGCGGCTGTTCGCGGGCATGGAGCCCGGCGCGATGCCGCCGATCTCGGCGTGGTGACCGCGTGAGGCGACGTAGAAGAGGATGCTCTGTTCACCCTCCGTGTCCGTCCGGGGGTCGGTGCCGAAGACCGGGGTGATCACGGTGACGTCGGGCAGGTGGGTGCCGCCGTGGTACGGGTCGTTGACGGCGTAGGTGTCGCCCGGGCGCATCCGGTCGCCGCGGCGGCGGATGACCTCTTTGACGCTCGTTCCCATGGAGCCCAGGTGGACGGGGATGTGGGGGGCGTTGGCCACCAGGTTTCCGTCCGGGTCGAAGAGCGCGCAGGAGAAGTCCAGGCGCTCCTTGATGTTGACGGACTGGGCCGTGGACTCCAGGCGGGCGCCCATCTGCTCGGCGATGGACATGAAGAGGTTGTTGAAGACCTCCAGCAGAACCGGATCGGCTTTCGTGTCGAGTTCGGAACTCTCCGTGACCGCCACGCGTTCCATGACCAGATGCCCGTCGTCGGACGTCCCGGCTCGCCAGCCGTCGTCGACGACGGTCGTCGCACCGGACTCGGCGATGATCGCCGGGCCGGTCACGGATGCGCCGGGGGCCAGCCGCTCCCGGCGGTGCAGGGGGACGTCGCGCCAGGTGCCGCCCATGTGGAGGGGGACGGTGCGCGGGTCCTCCGCGCTGTCCTCGCGGGCGGTGCCGGGGGGCGCGAGAGCGGAGAGATCGGGGGGTTCGGTGATGCCGGTGGCTTCGACGGAGAGGGCTTCGACGACGATCGGGCGGTCGAGCGTGAAGGAGTACGTGGCGCGATGACGTTCTTCGAAGGCTCGCCGCATGGCGTCCGGCGCGGTGAGTTCTACGGTGAGGGTGGTGTCGGTGCCGTCGTAGCGCAGCTGGGCGCGGCGGGTGACCCGGATGCGGTCGGCGGGGACGTCCTCGTCGAGGAGTTCGGTGCGGGCGGCCGCCTCGAGGTCGTCCGCGGTCTTCAGGACGCCGCCCATCGACGTGGGCTCCAGAGGTGCCTCGACGGACTGTTCCCGCATGGCCGTGGTGTCGGCGAGGCCGATGCCGAGCGCGGACAGGACACCGGCCATGGGGGGCACGAGGACGGTGCGAATGCCCAGGGAGTCCGCCACCTTGCACGCGTGCTGGCCGCCGGCACCGCCGAAGGTGGTGAGGGCGTAACGGGTGACGTCGTGCCCCTTCTGGACGGAGATCCGCTTCACGGCGTTGGCGATGTTGGCGACCGCGATCCGCAGGTAGCCCTCGGCGACCTGTTCCGGGGTGCGGTCGTCGCCGGTGCGGTCACGGATCTCGGCCGCGAGCGCGGTGAAGCGTGCGCGGACGAGTCCGGCGTCGAGGCGCTGGTCGCCCCGGGGGCCGAAGACGGCGGGGAAGTGCGCGGGCTGGATGCGGCCGAGCATGACGTTGGCGTCGGTGGCGGTGAGCGGGCCGCCGCCCCGGTAGCAGGCGGGCCCCGGGTCCGCGCCCGCCGAGTCAGGCCCTACGCGGTACCGCGAGCCGTCGAAGTGCAGCACCGAGCCGCCCCCGGCCGCGACCGTGTGGATGTCCAGCATGGGGGCGCGCAGCCGGACCCCGGCGATCTGCGTGGTGAAGACGCGCTCGTAGTCGCCGGCGAAGTGGGACACGTCGGTGGAGGTGCCGCCCATGTCGAAGCCGATGACCCGGTCGTGGCCGGCGAGCTGCGACATGCGGGCCATGCCGACGATGCCGCCCGCGGGACCGGAGAGGATGGCGTCCTTGCCACGGAACTGTCCCGCTTCGGCGAGGCCGCCGTTGGACTGCATGAACATCAGCCGTACGCCGTCGAGTTCGTCGGCGACGTGCTGGACGTAGCGGCGCAGGACCGGCGAGAGGTAGGCGTCGACGACCGCGGTGTCCCCGCGGGGCACGAGCTTCATCAGGGGGCTGACCTCGCTGGACAGCGAGATCTGCGGGAAGCCGATACGGGCGGCGAGCCGGCCGATGTCCTGTTCGTGTCCGGGGTGCAGATGGCTGTGCAGGCAGACGACGGCGACGGCCCGGATGCCGTCGTCGTACGCCTCCTGGAGCGGGCCGGTGAGGGCCCCCAGGTCGGGGGCGCGCAGCACGGTCCCGTCGGCCGCGATGCGTTCGTCGACCTCGACCACCCGTTCGTACAGCAGCTCCGGGAGGTCGATGCGGCGGGCGAAGATGTGCGGGCGGTTCTGGTAGGCGATGCGCAGGGCGTCACGGAAGCCGCGGGTGATCACCAGGAGGGTCCGCTCGCCCTTGCGTTCGAGGAGGGCGTTCGTGGCGACGGTGGTGCCCATGCGGACGGCTTCGACGGGGGCGGTGGAGTCGCCGAGGAGTTCACGGACGCCCGCGACGGCCGCGTCCGCGTAGCGGGCCGGATTCTCCGACAGCAGTTTGTGGGTGAGCAGCCGGCCGTCCGGGCGGCGCGCGACGATGTCCGTGAAGGTGCCGCCCCGGTCGACCCAGAACTGCCAGGCTGTCACGTCACTACCCCGCTTCCGCGCCGCTCACAGCGCCCGCAGGCCGTCGATCACGTCGCGCAGAATACTCTCGTCGACCATCTCGGCCGGTGGGACGGGGCGGTTCACATGGACGAATTCGCCGTCCACGAGGTCGCCGACGAGGACCCGTACCACTCCTACGGGCAGGTCGAGCTCGGCGGAGAGTTCGGCGACGGACTGCGGGGTCTCACGGCACAGTCCGACGATCTCCACATGTTCCGGGGACAGCGTCGAGTCGGCTTCCGGATCGTCCGCGTGCGGTTCGGTGACGACCACCGCGATCAGGTCGAGGCGGTGCTGGGCCGCACTCGTGGTGCGGCCGCGTGTCATCGCGTAGGGGCGGACGACCGGTCCGGCCTCGTCGTCGAACCAGTGGCTTCTTCCCTGACCGTCAGCGCTCATGCCTTCCCACTACCCGCCGGAGGACAGATCGGTGCGCGGTGCGGTCCCCAGATGCACGCCGACCCGCTTCACGAGGAGTGTCATCTCGTAGGCCACCTGGCCGACGTCGGAGTCCGCGTCCGAGAGCACCGCGAGGCAGCTGCCGTCACCTGCGGCCGTCACGAACAGGAAGGCCTCGTCGAGTTCGACGACGGTCTGGCGGACGCTTCCCGCCTCGAAGTGCCGGCCCACGCCCTTGGCGAGGCTGTGGAACCCGGAGGCGACGGCGGCCAGGTGCTCGCTGTCCTCACGGGTCAGGTCCTTGGACACGCCGGTCGCCAGGCCGTCCCCGGAGAGCACGACGGCCTTGCGGATGCTGGCGACGCGGTCCACCAGGTCGTCGAGAAGCCAGTTGAGCTCGCCGTTCTGGGTGGTCGCGGCGTGGTCGGTCGCCTTTGGTGCGGTCATCGACCGTCCCCCTTTGTCGTTCCCTGTGGTGCTGTGCCGCCCGGGGCGGTGTCGTCGCCCGCGGCGTTCTCCTCACGCCCCCGCTGCCAGCCGCGCTGGAGCGAGGCCATACGGCTGCGTACCTCGTCCGCGTCGCGTTCGCCGGGGTCCGGCGCCGCGGGGCGGGGGGCGGGTGCCTTCTTGAGCTGGGGTGCCAGGCTGGCCTGCCGGACCCGCCGGGGCAGTGGGCCCGTGCCGGGTGCGGGCGGCTGCGGGGCCGCGCTCCGGTCCGGGGTGGTGTCGTCGGGTCCGCCGGCCGCGATCTCGGGGCGCCGGGCGCGCCCGGTCAGGGCGGCGGGCTCGTGCGGGCCTACGGCATCGGGCCTGGCGGTGTCCGGTGCTTCGGACCGGTCGGATCCAGCCGTCCGTCGGGGGCCGGCGGGCTCGCCGGACCGCTTGGGTTGCGCCGCGTCGGCGATGCCGCCCCGGGGGCCTGTGCCGCGGCGCCGGGTGGGCAGCGGGGCGAGGCCGTCGGGCTGGGGGCGACTCGGGCGGTACGACGGTTCCGCGTCGGTCTTCTCCAGGCGGGTCCGGTGGTCGGTGACGGGCCGTCCATGGGAGCTGACCAGCTTGGGGGCGCCGCGCCGGGGCAGCGGGACCGGGGCGTTCGGGTCGTCGTCCGGGTCGTCGGGGACCCCGGCGACCGGGCCCAGATCGCCGCGCCGGCTCGCGGTGTCGTCCTCGGAGTGGCCGAAGGCGCGTCGCGGGTGGAAGAGGCCGCCGCGCTCGCCGTCCTCCTCGTCGAGGGGGTCCGGGAAGTCGCTCAGGGCGTCGAGGTCGACGGGGGCCTCGAGCTCGACGGGGCCGTCGAGGAGCGCGGCCGGCAGCCCCGGCGTACGGGCCGGCACCTTCGAGAGCGCGGCTCGTCGCGACTCCTCCAGTTCGGCCTCCTTCGAGTGGGTGGGCCGGTCGAGGCGGAAGCCGATGCCGTTGGTGTCGGGGACGTCGTCGGTGAGGAGGGCGTCCGGGATGAAGACGACGGCGGTGGTGCCGCCGTACGGCGAGGGCTGGAGGGAGACGCGGACGTTCTGCCGCTGGGCGAGCCGGCTGACCACGAAGAGACCGAGCCGGTCGGTGTCGGACAGCTCGAACTCGGGGGTCTCGGCGAGCCGGAGGTTGGCGTCGAGCAGGGCGTCGGCGGCCATGCCCAGGCCACGGTCGTGGATCTCCAGGGTGAAGCCGTTGGCGACCCGCTCGCCGAGGACCTGGACGGCGGTGTGCGGCGGGGAGAACACCGTGGCGTTCTCGAGGAGTTCGGCGACCAGATGGGTGAGGTCGGCGACGGCCGGTCCGGTGACGGCGACGCGGGGCAGCCGGCGCACCTCGATGCGCTCGTAGTCCTCGACCTCGGCGACCGCGGCGCGTACGACGTCCATGAGCTGGACGGGTTTGCGCCACTGCCGGGACGGGGCGGCGCCGGAGAGGATCACCAGTCCCTCGGCGTGGCGACGCATGCGCGTGGTCAGGTGGTCCAGCCGGAACAGGTCGGCGAGTTCGTCGGTGTCCTCGGTCCGGCGTTCCATGGTGTCGAGGAGGGTGAGCTGCTTGTGGAGGAGGACCTGGCTGCGGCGGGCGAGGTTGACGAAGACCTCGGAGACGCCGGCGCGCAGTTCGGCCTGTTTGACGGCGGCCTCCACGGCGGCCCGCTGCAGGGTGTTGAGGGCCTGGCCGACCTCGCCGATCTCGTTCTTGTCGAAGGCCAGACGCGGGACCTCGGTCTCGACGTCGACCTGTTCACCGGCGGAGAGACGGCGCATCACGCTGGGCAGCCGGACGCCGGAGGCCTCGTGGGCGTCGAGGCGGAGCTGGCGCAGGTCCCGGACGAGGCCGCGGCCGATCCGTACGGACAGGAAGAGCGAGAACAGCACGGCGAGCAGTCCGAGGACGCCTGCGACGACGGCCTTGACGATGACGCCCATCGCGACGGGGCGGACGCGGTCCTGATAGCGGTCGCCGGCCTCGTCGTTCAGTGTGCCGAGTTCGTCGAGCACACCGCCGGCGGCGGTGTCCCAGTCCTGGGCGTCCACGGTGCTGGGGCGTCCCGGCTGGGAGAAGATGACGGACTGCTCGGCGACCCGGAGCGGGGCCGTGGAGCCGTTCTTCCAGAAGTGCTGGAAGCGTTCGCGTTCGGACGAGGGCAGGTCGGTCAGGCTCAGCTCGTACATCAGGGTGCGCTGGGCGATGAGATCGGAGACGTCGCGGATCTCGTCGCGGGTGAGCCGGCCGACCACGAGGGCGGAGCTGAGCAACGCGTCCTCGCGGGAGAGCAGTTCGCGGGCGCGCGTGACATTGAGGAGGGCGCGGGCCTCCTTGTCCATGGCGACGTTGTCGATGCCGTCGAGGGAGGCGAGGAGGGCGTAGCAGGGTTCGACGAGGAGGTTGTACTGGTGGAGCGCCTCGGCGCGTTTCACCGTCCCGTCCTCGACGCTGCGGCGCAGGGGCCCGATGCCGTCGAAGGCGTCCAGCACGGCGGTGAGGTGTGCGGTGTCGCTCGCGTCCATGCCGTCGCGGACGTCGGAGTCCTGGGCGTTCCGGCGGATCTCGGCGATGGCGGTGTCGGTGGCCTTCCGGCTCTCCCGGAGGGCGGACAGCGCGTCCGAGGCGCGGCGGTCGGCGAGGTAGACGAGGGCCTGGCGTCGCTCCTGCTGGATGACCCTGACGGCGTCCTCGGCGGAGTAGCCGATCTTCTCGACGAGGGAGGACACCGTGAACAGCTGGGCCACCTCTCGCCCGGTGAGTACCGTGGCGAATCCCCAGATCGCGGTCAGGGACACCAGCGGCACGAGAAGCAGCGCCACCATTTTCCGGCGGATCGACTTCCCGCGAAAGCGCATGGCCTCCCCCAGCTCGGTCCCCCTGCCGGCCAGGGGGCACACCTGTGCGTCAACAATGGGCGCGAGCCTACTACCGACGCACTGGTAACTCGAAGAGACATCCGGAGCCTGAACTTCCGCACTGGTGACGAGACATGGGGAGTTGTCCGGTCATGACGGGAATTACCTCCCGCAAACATCGTGCACCCCGATGAATCGTTCCGGCCCACCCGCTCGGCCAGTTGGCCGGAAATCTCTCTTCGGGGGAATCTTCCGGGGGCGCTGATCGTCCTTCTCTACGGGAAATGGGGGCGGATTGGACCACGAGAGCCGCATCCAGCCCCCCGGCGGCGTAAAGCAGCGCAAGCCGGGCAGTCGCTGAGGGGCTGGGTCTTGGGATGCGGGCGAGCGGTCCGCGGACGGTGGGGAGTGACACGGTGATGGGTACGGCGGAGCAGCGCGAGGCGTCCCGGGGCAGCGCTGCGGTGCGGAGCGGACCCGATGTGCCGGCTCGCGACATTCCGGTGACCGGTGACGGGCGTGCCGAGCGGACCGCGGGCGACGAGCGGGCGTGGGCGTCCTACCGGCCGTTGTGGGTCGAGGAGCCGGCGCCGCGGCGGCGTATGCCCGATCCGGTGCGGACGGCGGCGGTGCGGGCGGTTCTCGTCGCCTCCGTGACGCTGATCCAGGCCATGGTGGCGTTCCTGTGCACGCTCGCGGGGTCCTGGCTGGCCTTCCCCATGGTCATCAGCAGTGTGGTCAGCGTCGTCGTGGCGACCTGGGCCGCCCTCGACGTCTGGGTCACCCGCCAGGTCTGGAACCAGCGGCACGGTGTGGTGTCGACGCCCAGCAGCACGGCGCGGTCCCTGCGGCGTGAGCGCCGCGCGGCGCGACGGCAGGCTCGGTCGGCCGAGCGGGCCCAGTCGCGTATACGCCGGCGGGCCGGAGCGGGGCAGCTGTCGCACCCCTGACCCGGCCGGCGCGGGGCAGGTGCCGTACCCCTGACCTCGGCCGACGCGGCGTGGCCGCCCGTCACACCGCCTGTGGGTCCACGGGCGCGGGGCGCTTGAACATCCGGGTGGCGGTGATCTCGCTGTGCCCGGCCTCGCCCGCCTGCTGCTGCGGCAGTCCGGGACGCAGATGCTCCTCCACGCTGATGTACTTCAGACCGGCCCTCAGGTCGGCGTCGTTGCGCAGCCGGATCACGAGCGGGAACTCCGCGAGCGCGGTCGTGTCGAACAGGCCGGTCGTGTAGAGCAGTTGGACGCCGAGCGCGTCGGACACGGCCCGCTGGAGCTCCAGCAGATAGGTGGCGTTGGCCCGCCCGATGGGGTTGTCCAGGAACAGCGTGCCGGCGTGCCGGTGCTTGTCCCGGCCCCGGTCGTTGGACCGCAGGGCGGCCATCGTGCAGTAGAGCGCGATGGCGGCCGTGAGCAGCTGCCCTCCGGAGAACACGTCGCCCATCTGTCCGACGGGCACCCGCTCGGCGCGCAGCACGGCGTCCGGCTTGAGGATCTCGACGGCGACGCCCTTCGGCTGGAGCGCCGCGGCCACTCCGCGCAGCAGCAGGGACATGCCGTCCCGCCGAAGGTCGGAGTTCTTCTTCACGGCGGCCCGGGTGGCTTCGTCGATGACCTCGCCCAGCCGTTCGGTGAGGGTGGCCTGGTCGGGCTCCTCGAAGCGGATGCGCAGGAACTCCTGCCCGGACCACTCCCCCAGTCCCTCGGGCAGCCGGGACAGTCGCTGGGCGGAACGCAGGGTCGCCAGGGCCGACTCCACGAGGCCACGGAGCCGGTCGACGATCGAGTCGCGGTTGCGCTCCAGCTGGGCCAGTTCGTCGGTGAGGACGCGCAGCCGGGGCGCGAAGGCGTCCGCCCACTTCTGGGCGTGCTCGGGCAGCGCGGAGGCGGGCAGCTCGCGGATCTGCTGACGGGCCGGGGTGCGGACCTGTTCGTAGCGGGTGGAGTTGGCGTGCCGGACGAGGACGTCGCTTGCCTCGCGCACGGCGGCCTCCGCGGCGGAGAGGTCGGCGGCGCAGCCACGCAGGGAGCGGCGGGCCTCGGCCGCGGACCGCCGGGCCTCCTCCAGGCTGCCGGGGTAGGGCTCGACCTCCTCCTGCTCCTCGTCCGAGCCGTGCTCGCGCAGCAGGTCGCGCAGCATCGCGGCGATCTCGTCGAACCCACCCGCCGCGTCCTCGGCGGCCCGGTGGGCTTCGAGGAGTTCCGTGTGCGCGTCACGGGCCTGCGCCAACGCGTCGCTGTGAGCCGCGAGTTCACCGGTCGCCGTCCGCAGCAGGGCCTGGGCGTGCTCGGCGTCGCGCGGCTGCAGCTCCTCCGGCAGATCGGTGTGCGCGTCACCTTCCTGGGGGGCGTGGCGCTCGGCCTCGCCGCGCAGCCGGCCCAGTTGCTCGCTGGCGGCGGACATACGGGTCTCCAGGAGCTGGACCAGTTCCTCCGCGCGCGAGGCGGCCGCCTGCCGGGAGGGCCCGTCGGAGCCGTCGGGCGACTCGAGGAGCTGTTCGGCGCGGGTGCGGACCTTGTTGCTCAACCGGTCGAGCTCGGTGCGGGCCGCGCTCTCGTCGCTCTCCGCGCGGGCCTGCTCGGCACGCAGGTCGGCGCCGACACCGACCTTCTCGTACACCTGGGACGCGGCCCGGTACGCCTCACGGAGCGCCGGCAGGGACGCCTTGGGAGTGTCCGCGTCGGTGTCCGGTACGTCGTCGGGGGCGCCCGCGATCTCAGCGCGCTCGGCACGCAGGGCCCGTGCGGTACGGCGCGCGTCGTCGGCGGCGCGCTGGGCGGCACGGCGGTCCTCGTCGGCGGCGCGTGCGCGCTCCAGACAGGACTGGGCACGGGCCTCGGACTCGGCGGCCTCGTCGGCGAGTTCCCTCAGTCTGACCTGCCAGCCGGCCCGCTCGCGCAGCCGGAAGGCGAGTCCGGCGAGGGCGTCGGCGGCGCGCCGTGCCTTCTGCGCGGCCTCCTGGCGTTCGTCGCGGACCGCCGCGGCCTCGGCCGCGGCTTCCTCGGCCTCGGCGCGCAGGGTCCGCGCCTCGGCGAGTTCCGCCTCGGCCTCCTCGGCGAACACGCGCGCTTCCCGGGCGGCCTCGGCCAGTTCCAGCAGCCGTCCGGCCGGGCAGCCGGTGCGCCAGGAGGCCAGGCGTGCCGCCAGTTCCCGGTCCTTGCCGAGGCGGGCGGCGAGGACGCGGATCTCCTCGTCCCGCTCGCCGGCCCGGGCCCGCAGCGCCTGCCGTTCCTCGTCGGCGGCGTGCTCGTCGTGCATGGCCGGGTTCGGTGGCACGAGGAAGACGTCGGTGTCCGGCGCGTCGGCGGCCGGGGTCGGGGCGAGCAGGGCCGCCGCCGTGCCGACCGCGACGGTGGAGCGGGGCAGCAGGGCGGCCTCGGCCAGCGCCTCGCGGGCCCGGGCGTGTGTGCCGGGGTCGGTGATGATCACACCGTCGACGAGTTCGGGACGGGCGGCGAGCACGCGCGCGTGGTCGGCGGGGTCGACGGCCTGGGCGAGATAGCGCCAGCCGGGCAGCGCGGGGATGCCCTGCTCGCCGAGGAACTCCACGGTGGCGAGAACGTCGGGGCCGGGCGGGAGCAGCCCGCCGTCGCCGAGCGCGCCGAGGATCCGGGCGTCGTCGGCGGCGGCCGTCCGCAGGTCGAAGAGCTGGCGCTCGGCGGAGGCCACGGCGTCGTCGAGGAGTTCGCGCAGTTCGTCGGCGAACCGGTCGAGGTCCTCCGGCGTGAGCGCGCCCTCCACGGTCCCGCCCACGTCGGTCCGCGCCCGCGCACCGGCCTGGTCGCCCGTGCGCGGAGCGGGCACCGCGCCGCGCCTGGGACTCGAGTCGCCGGACAGGCCGAGCAGCTCGACCAGGCGTTCCTCCGCCGCGAGGCTCTCGGCGAGGCGGCGCTCGGCGTCGTAGGCGCGCTCCGCCGCCGAGGCGGCGTCGGCCGCGCGGGCCGCCGTCAGCTCGGCGCGGGACTCCGCGGAGGCCGCCTCACGCGCGTGCTCCGAGGCCCGCCGGGAGGCTTCGCGGGCGGTGTCCCAGGCGGCGACGGCGGACTTCTCGGCGTCGCTCGCCGCGAGAGCGGCACGGGCCGGGTCGGCGTCGGGGGCGCTGTCGTCGAGCCAGCCGGCGCGGACGGCCTCGGCGGTCTCCTGCTCGACCTCGGTCAGCCGCTGCCGCAGGTGCCCGGCCTCGCTGCGGGCGCGCTGGGCCTCGGTGGCGGCGGCGGTGGAGTCCCGGTAGGCGGACTCGCCGGCCTCCTGGAGCGCGGCGGACCGTTCCTCGCCCTCGTTGGCCTGTGCCTCGGCGCGCTCGGCGGCCGCGTGCAGGGCGCGGACGAGATCGACGGCCGCCTTGGCGCGGGCGGCCAGCGCGGGCGCCGCGTCACGTTCGGCCTCCTGGATGGCGGCGGCCACGCGTGCCACCCGGTCGGCGGCGGCGCGGTGCCGCAGGACGGCTTCGGCGGCCTGCCAGGCGGAGTGCAGGGTGCGGGCGTCGGCGAGCTCGCGCTTCTGCGCGGCGGCGGACTTCTCGGCGGCGGCGAGCGCCAACGAGGCGTGCCGGTAGGCGAGTTCCGCGGCGATCAGCGCGCTGCGCTCGCGCGCGCCCTCGGCGTGCGTGACGGCGTGGGCGGCCGCGGTGACGCGCTGGGCGAGATCGGCGGCGCGGACCCGTTCCCGCGTGCCCCGCGCGGTGAGGCGCCGGGCGAGGGCGCGGGTGCGGCGCTCGGCGCCGGCGTGGATGTCCCGGGCGCGGGTGCGGGTCTCGGCGGCCTCGACGATCCGGCCGAGCAGGTCGACGGACCCGGCGGTGAAGTCCCGCTCGGCGATCAGCTCGGCGCGCCGGCCCAGCTTGTTGCCGAACCCGCTGACCAGGTCGGCGAGACCGTCGGTGTCGCGGGTGTCGGTCACCGCCCGCAGCAGCAGGTCGGTGAAGTCGGAGTCCTTCTTGACCGCGAAGAGGCCGGCGGCCTCGCCCTCGTCGGCGTTCATCTCCCGCTGATAGCGGAAGAGTTCGGGGTCGAGGCCCAGGTCGCCGAGGTGCTCGATCCAGCGGTCGTGGATGTCCTCCCAGTGCACCTCGAGGTGCGGGTACGCCTTGCCCGCCTCGGTGAGGGCGTCCCGGAAGCCCTTCATGGTGCGCCGGCGGCCCTGCGCGCCGGACTGCCCCTCGATCGGCGGCCGTACGGCGGTGGACTCGGCGACGGGGAGGTTGTCCAGGCTGAGGCCGGGACCGGGGCGGAAGGAGTACCAGGCCTCCGCGAACTTGCGCGGATCGTTGGAGACCTGCCGGCCGCGCCACTCGCTGACCTTGCCCACCACCACGCACTCACCGGTCAGGGTGTGCTGCCACTCCAGGGCGACGTGCCCGCAGTCGTCGGCGAGCAGGAACTTGCGCAGCACGCCGGAGCTGGCGCCGCCCAGGGTGTTGCGGTGGCCGGGCAGCATCACCGAGAAGATCAGCTTGAGCAGGACCGACTTGCCGCCGCCGTTCTCCAGGAAGAGCACACCCGCGGGGGCGGGCCGGCGCCGCGGGCCGACGGGCTCCTCCTCGAAGAACTCCGCCTGGGTGGGCGCGGGATCGGGCACGGGCTCGCCGACACCGCGCAGGTCGAGCACGGTGTCGGCGTAGCGCGCTCCGGCCGGTCCGATGGAGTAGAGGCGGACCCGGGACAGCTCGTACATGGCGGACTCTCGTAAGTCTTCGGCAGGTGGGGGAGGTCGGTGGGGCTCAGGCCGAGTGGAACGGCAGACCGGCGTCGGCCACCAGGTCCAGGGCGTCGGTGTCCTCGGCGGGCAGCAGGGTCGGTGTGCCGTCGGTGACCGGCACGACGCCCAGTTCCAGCAATTCGGTCATCGCGGCGCTGCCCGCCATGTCACGGACCTGGAGCTGGTAGCGGGCCGTGGTGCGGTAGGTGCCGCCGTGGTCGTCGCCGGTCCGCTGGAGGAAGCCGGAGTCGGTGAGGAACGCGACCGCCTTGCCGACGATGCCGGTGGTGGAACCGGCGAGCCGGCGCGCGTCCTTGGTGGCCCCGGCGGCACTGCGTCTGATCCAGATGCGCCAGGCGGCCTCCAGACCGGGGGCGTCCGTGGCGGGGTCCGTGTTCTCACCCTGCTCCTCGGCGCGCTCCTCCAGGCGGCGGCAGGCCTGGCGGACGAAGGCGTCGACGCCGTTGACGGTGACGCGCCCGATGTAGCCGTCGTCGGCGAGGTCCTCCGGACGCGGGAACGCCATCGCGGCGACGGCGAGATGGGCCAGCCCGTGCAGGAAGCGGTCGCCGCCGTCGGCGGACGTGCGCCGCGCGTAGTCGCTCATGCGCACCGCGAACACCGAGTCGTCGGCGGCGGTGACCGCCATGCCCGCGCGCGGGGACACCTCCAGCACGACCAGGCCGAGTCCGGTGGCCACGGCGTCGGCGAGCCGCGCGAACGACGGGTCCTCACGGTAGCGGCGCAGCAGTTCGGTGTACTCCTGGTCGCGGGCGGGCTGGAGCTTGGGTTGCAGCCCGAAGGAGACGAGCCGCGCCGCGTCGGCGGCGTCGGCGGGGGTGACGGCGGCGGGCGCCTGCGGTACGGCGGCCTCCGGCTCACTCCGATCGACGTGCTCGGTCACGGTTGCGGCTCCTTGGGGCGGTGGTGCGAGGTCGTGCGGTCGTACGAGGTCGTGCGGTCGTACGGGCTCACTCGGTGCTTCGATGTCACCCGGTGCTGCGGTGTCACCGGGTGGTGCGGCGTACTGCGGTGCACCGCGCACTGATGGCTCCGAGTCGTCCGGTGCCCGGCGCCGCGCGGCGGTCGGCTCATGCGGCTTCCGTCCGGTCGGCGGCCATGCCGGCCGCGTCGAGCAGCGCCGTACCGACGATGAGGTCGGCGCCGCCGAACTCGGGGTCGTCCAGCTCCGTCCCGTCGTCCACGGCGAAGAGCAGCTTCTCCTCGCCCTGCCGGTAGGCGGTGCCCACCGGAGGGCTGGCGGCATGGACGGCCAGCAGGGCGACCAGGTACGGCAGTTCGGGGTCCTGCCGGCGTGCCTCGGCCAGCAGGCCGGACAGCCGGCGGGGGGCGTCGGCGGGCAGGTCGAGCAGCTCCATGGCGGCGGCGAGCTGCTCCTCGCTGAACCGGCTGTCGTCCGGGGTGGCGATGAGGTCCGGCTCGGGCATCTCGGCGCCCAGGTGCTCCCGCTCCACGGGCGGGGTGAGCAGGATGTCGACGAGGTCGCCGAGCCGCACCGACACCGGTGTGCGCAGGCCGGTGCCGTGCGCGAAGAAGGCGTCCGTGACGCGGACGGCCCCCTCCAGCGGCAACGGCAGGACGGGCGCGACGAGATGCCCGTACAGGTCGATGCCCGACGTGGTCAGGGGGGTGGCGAAGGCCTGCCGGTCCTGCTCGGCGCGGAACAGCGGTCCGGCCTCCAGCAGCCGGGACTGGAGCTGGGTGTGGCGCCGGATGCAGTCCTTGACGATGTCGACCAGCTCGGCCGCGCGGCGCTTGTGCTCCGGGTCCTCGGTCTCGTCACGGGCCTTGCGGATGTTGGTGAGGATGGCGTTCTCGTGGCGGTACCGGTCGGCGACGTGGTCGAGGGCCTCCGCGATCATGTCCGGGACGGCGTTCAGCCAGTCGACCGCCCGGACGTTGCGACGGGTGGCGTCCAGGGCGCGGCGCAGCGTCTCGGAGTACTGCACGGTGCGGTACCTGGCCTGCTCGGCGGCCAGCTGGGCGTCCGCGAGGCGCCCGCGGCTGATCAGCACCTCCAGCTTGACCTCGGCGGCGATCTGCGCGCTGGTGACGTCCGTGTCCAGGGCGCCGACCAGGACGTTGACGGCCTCGTCGGTCGTGCGCAGGTACACGGTGCCGCCCGGGCCCGGGACCTCCTCGATCAGCTTGAAGTCGTAGTCCCGGCGGACATAGCTGCCGTCCGGCGTGAACGTGCCGTACACGGCCCGGAAGCCGCGGTCGACGCTGCCGACGTTGATCAGGTTCTCCAGGACCCAGCGGGCCACCCGCTCGTGCTCGGCGACGGGGCGCCGCGGGGCCTGGGCGGCGATGCGGGGGATGAGACGGGCGACTATCTGGTCGTGGTCGGCGCCGGTGTCGAAGTCCATGTTGAGTGTGACCAGGTCGATGGCGGCGAGGGCCACTTCGGCCATGCCGTACACCGAGTACTCGCCGGCCAGATTGGCCTTGCGGGCGTCGAGGTCGTGCAGCGGCGCGGTGCAGGCGAGCGCGCGCAGCCGCCGCGCCAGGCCCTCGTCGGCGGCCGGGCCCGGCGCGGGGCGCGGCCCCGCGCTGAGCTGGGGCGGAACGCGGTCCGTCGATGCAGGCGAAGTCACGGTGCACAGACTAGGTCCTAGGTCTGACATCGATCCAAACGGCGCGGATCGCCTCCGGCGGGCGCGAGCCGCCTGCGGCGTGGATCGCCTCCGGCCGACGCGAGCCGCCTCAGGAGACGATCTCCCCCTCCCCCACCCGGCGCCGGTACACCTCGACCACGCGCTCCAGGGAGTCGTCGAGGTAGACGGCGAGGATCCGCTCGGCCCCAGCCGTGTCGCCGGCCTCCAGCGCCTGCAGGAGTTCCTGGTTGCGGGCGAGGTACGGCTCGTGCAGGCGGCGGGGATCGTCGACGACGTGGAAGGCGAGCCGCAGCTCGGCGAAGACGCTGCGCATCAGCTCGTCGGTGCGTTCGCTGCCGGCCAGCGCCACCAGTTCACGGTGGAAGTGGATGTTGGCGGTTCCCAGCGCTTTCCAGTCACCTTCGCGCACGGCCCGCTGCCCTTCGGCGACGGCTTCGGCAGGCCCCTCCAGGGGGTACGGCGGCTCGCCGAGCCCGCGCACGACCGCGCACTCGACCAGGCGCCGGGTGCGGTAGATGTCCTCCACGTCCTCGACGGTGAGGACCCGGACGAACACCCCGCGGTTCAACTCGTGCACGAGGAGCCGTTCATGGGTGAGCAGGCGGAACGCCTCGCGGAGTGTGTTGCGGGACACACCGAGCGCCCCGCCGATGCCGTCCTCCGACAGCCGGGTCCCGGGCGGGAAGAAGCCTTCGGAGATACGGCTCCTGAGGATGTCCGAGACCCGCTCCGCCGTGCTCGTCCGCCCCAGGAGGGCACGGTCGTCGGCCAGTTCGCCCAGCTGCTCTGCCATGCCCGGAATTCAACCGCAGCCAGGAGGACGAGACAACAGGGGTATTGAAGGATCGTTCAACGATCCTCTACCTTGCTGCACACCGTCCGGTCCAGGACGGCACATCCGCGCTCCCCGCTCCTCCGTCCCCCTCCCCTCACCCGCCGGCTTCCCCCCTTCCCCTCACCCCCCCCACGCCCGGCACCGCCCCCGTCCCCACCCCTCCCTTCACTGCGAGGTGCCCATGAGCACTACCCCTCCACCGCAGACCTCGAAGTCCGCTCCCCCGGACGCTCCGCACCCGACCACTCCCGCCGAGCAGGCGGGCGGCGACGGCGCGTTCGGCTGGCTGCGCGCCCTGGGACCGCGCGGGCGCCGCGCCTTCGCGGGCGCTTTCGGCGGGTACGCCCTGGATTCGTACGACTACTTCACCCTGCCGCTCAGCATGGTGGCGCTCGCCGCGTACTTCGGTCTGGACAGCGGCCAGACCGGTCTCTTCACCACCGTCACGCTGGTCGTCTCCGCGATAGGCGGCGCCCTCGCGGGCGTGCTGGCCGACCGGATCGGCCGGGTCAAGGCCCTGATGGTCACCGTCGTCACCTACGCGGTGTTCACCGTGGCCTGCGGGTTCGCCCCCAGCTACGAGTGGCTGCTGGTCTTCCGCGCCCTCCAGGGGCTCGGCTTCGGCGGCGAGTGGGCGGTCGGCGCCATCCTGGTCGCCGAGTACGCGAGCGCCCGGCACCGCGGCCGGACCCTCGGGGCGATCCAGAGCTCCTGGGCCGTCGGCTGGGCCCTCGCGGCGGTCACGTACACCCTGGTGTTCTCGTTCGTCGACGACGACCTGGCATGGCGGGTGATGTTCTGGACGGGCGCCCTGCCCGCGCTGCTCGTCATCTGGATGCGCCGCCGGGTGCACGACGCCCCCGCGGCCGTCGCCGTACGCGAACAGAGCGCGGAGAAGGGCTCGTTCACCGCGATCTTCAAGCCGGGACTGCTGCGCGTCACGGTCTTCGCGGGCCTGCTCTCCACGGGCGTCCAGGGCGGCTACTACACGCTGGCCACCTGGGTGCCGACCTATCTGAAGACCGAGCGGGAGCTGTCCGTCGTCGGCACCGGCGGGTATCTGGCCTTCCTCATCTCGGGCGCCTTCGCCGGGTATCTGACCGGCGGCTACCTCACGGACCTGCTGGGCCGCCGCCGCAACATCTGGCTGTTCGCGCTCCTGTCCGCCGTCTGCATCCTGGCGTACGCGAACATCCCGGCCGGCGCCAACACCCTGCTGCTGGTGCTCGGTTTCCCGCTCGGGTTCTGCATGTCGGCCATCTTCAGCGGCTTCGGCTCGTATCTGAGCGAGTTGTACCCGACGGCCGTGCGCGGCACGGGACAGGGCTTCACGTACAACACGGGCCGCGCGGTCGGTGCCGTCTTCCCCACCATGGTGGGCTTCCTCGCGGACAGCTGGGGAGTGGGCGGCGCGCTGGTGTTCGGTGCGATCGGCTACGGCATCGCGGCGCTGGCCCTGCTCGGACTGCCGGAGACGCGCGGGAAGGAGCTGGTGTGAGCAGCAGCGCCGCCTCGCCCGGCGTCGAGGACTCGCCGGTGGCCCACCTCGACCCGCACGCGCGCGCGTGGAGCCCCGCGGAGGCCCGCGCCCGCTTCCGGGCCGGGCTGGCCGGCCCCACCGCGGGGGTCGCGGCCGGCCACACACAGGCCAATCTCATCTCGGTGCCCGCCGACTGGGCCTACGACATGCTGCTGTTCTGCCAGCGCAATCCGAAGCCCTGCCCGGTGCTGGACGTCACGGACGCCGGTTCCTGGACGACGGTCCTCGCGGACGGCGCGGATCTGCGCACCGACCTGCCGCGCTACCGGGTCTGGCGGGACGGGGAGCTGGTGGACGAGCCGACGGACGTGCGCGCCCACTGGCGCGGCGATCTGGTGTCGTTCCTGATCGGGTGCAGCTTCACGTTCGAGTCGGCGCTCGGTGAGGCCGGCGTCCCGATCCGCCATGTCGAACAGGGCCGCAACGTCCCGATGTACGTCACCGGTCGCGCGTGCCGTCCCGCGGGGCGGTTGCGCGGACCGATGGTGGTGTCGATGCGTCCGGTGCCGCCGCAGCATGTGGCGGCGGCGCTGCGGGAGACGGGACTGCTCCCCGCGGTGCACGGCGCTCCCGTGCACTGCGGCGACCCCTCGGCGCTCGGCATCACGGACCTGGGCCGCCCCGACTTCGGCGACCCGGTGGACCTGGAGCCCGACGACATCCCGATGTTCTGGGCCTGCGGGGTGACTCCGCAGGCCGCGGTGATGGCCTCGCGCCCACCGTTCGCCCTCACGCACGCACCGGGTCAGATGTTCCTGACCGACGCCCGCGACGAGCAGTACCGCATCGTCGCCTGACCACCGGACCGGGGAAACGACCGACTCATGACCTCGATCGATCTCAACGCCGACCTGGGCGAGGGCTTCGGCCGCTGGCAGCTCACCGACGACGAACGGCTGCTGTCGGTCGTCACCAGCGCCAACGTGGCCTGCGGCTTCCACGCCGGGGACGCGGCCACCATGCGGCGCGTGTGCGAGCAGGCGGCCGCGCGCGGGGTGCGGATCGGCGCCCAGGTCTCCTACCGGGACCTCGCGGGGTTCGGGCGGCGCGCGATGGACGTGCCGCCCGCCGAGCTGACGGCCGAAGTGGCGTACCAGATCGGCGCCCTGGAGGTCTTCGCGCGGGCCGCCGGCGCGCGCGTGGCGTACGTGAAACCGCACGGCGCGCTCTACAACCGGGTCGTGCACGACGAGGAGCAGGCGGGCGCCGTCGTCGACGGCGTGCTCCTCGCCGACGCCACCCTGCCCGTGCTCGGCCTGCCCGGTTCGCGGCTGCTGGACCTGGCGGGCAAGGCCGGACTGCCCGCGGTCACCGAGGCGTTCGCGGACCGCGCGTACACCGAGCAGGGCACGCTCGTGCCGCGCGGCCGGGACGGTGCCGTGGTCACCGACCCGGAGGCCGTCGTGGAACGGTCGCTGGGGCTGGCCCGCGCCGGCGAGGTCACCTCCCACGCGGGGACGCGGGTCGAGGTACGCGCGCGGTCGCTGTGCCTGCACGGCGACACCCCCGGTGCCGTCGAACTGGCCCGCCGGGTGCGGGAGCGGCTGGAGGAGTCGGGTGTCCGGGTGGAGGCCTTCGCATGAGGACGCTGCCCGTCGGCGACGACGCGCTGCTGGTGGAGGTGTCCTCGGGCGAGGAGGCCCGCGCCCTGCACGCGGAGTTGCTGCGCCGCCGCGCCGAAGGCTCGCTGATGGTACGCGAGATCGTCCCGGCGGCGCGTACGGTCCTGCTCGACGGCCTGACCGCCCCGGACCGCCTCGCCGCCGAACTCGCCGTGTCCGACGTCCCTCCCGCCCCGGCACACGCGCGTGACGTCGTCCAACTGCCCGTGCGGTACGACGGACCCGACCTGGCCGACGTCGCCGCGCACTGGGGGGTGCCGCCGGACGAGGTGGCCCGTATCCACGCGGGCACCGAATTCAGCGTCGCCTTCTGCGGGTTCGCGCCCGGCTTCGGCTATCTGACCGGGCTGCCGGCGCGGTACGACGTCCCACGCCGGGCGACCCCGCGCACGGCCGTCCCCGCGGGCGCGGTGGCCCTGGCGGGCCCGTACACGGGCGTGTACCCGCGTTCCTCGCCGGGCGGCTGGCAGTTGATCGGCACCACGGACGCGGTGCTGTGGGACCACACGCGCGTGCCGGCGGCGCTGCTGGCGCCGGGTACGCGGGTGCGGTTCGTCCCGGTGGACGGCTCATGACCGACCACGCGCTCTCCGTCGTCCGCGCCGGCGCCCTGACCACCGTGCAGGACCTCGGCCGCCCCGGTCACGCGCATCTGGGTGTGCCGCACTCGGGTGCCCTGGACCCGCCCGCGGCGGCGCTCGGCAACCGGCTGGTCGGCAACCCCGTCGACGCCGCCGTCCTGGAGACGACGCTCAACGGCTGTACGGTGCGGCCCCGTTCCACGGTCACGGTCGCGGCCACGGGCGCGCCCTGCCGGGTCACGGTGGACGGCCGACCGGTCGCGTGGGGCGCTCCGGTGCGGGTGCCGGCGGGCGCCCTGCTGGGCATCGGCCCCGCCACCACGGGCGTTCGCACCTACGTGGCCGTCTCCGGGGGCGTCGCCGTCGAGCCGGTGCTCGGCAGTCGCTCCACCGACCTGCTCTCCGGCCTGGGCCCGCCGCCCCTCACGGACGGCGCGGTGCTGCCCCTGGGCCGCCCTGTAGGGCCGCACACGCGCGTGGACGTCGCTCCCCAGCCGGCGCCCCCGGCGGAACTGGTCCTGCGGGTCACGCTCGGCCCACGCGCGGACTGGTTCTCCCCTGAAGCGATCCGGGTCTTCACGTCCCGCCCCTACCGGGTCTCCCCCGCGAGCAACCGCATCGGCCTGCGCACCGAGGGCCCGGCCCTCGACCGGGCGGTCACCCGTGAACTGCCCAGCGAGGGCATGGTCCTGGGCGCGGTCCAGGTCCCGCCCGACGGCCGTCCCGTCGTCTTCCTCGCCGACCACCCGACCACGGGCGGCTACCCGGTGATAGCGGTGGTCCGCACCCCCGACCTCCCCGCCGCCGCGCAAGCCCCTCCGGGCACCCCGATCCGCTTCCTCCCGACACGCCACCGCTGAGCACGGCCGGCGCCTGGGCCACCCATGGCCGGCGCCTCACCGATGCAGCCACGCCAGGTACGGCCTCCCGCCCACCCTGCGGCGATGCCATCTTGGACCGGACCGCTCCGGACACAGGTCTGCGGATGTGCCGTCCTGCCGCCTGGCGGCGTACCCGGCGTTCCCGACCGGCCACCGGCGGCCGGTCCGGCGGGCGCGCCGGGTCTCGACGCGGCCCCGGCCGGCGGCGCGATCCGGGCGTACCGGACGACCGGCGACGAGGCGCGGGGCCGTCCGGCCGGCCCGGCGGCGGGCCCGGGCACTCACGCCGCGCCGAGACCACGTCCCGGGACGCTCCGCATTCCGGCAGCCCCGGACCAGCCAGCCGCCCCGATAGAGGCGCCCGCCGGCACGGTGCGAACCCCCGCCCCGCCGGCACGCTGCGACAACCCACGTCCGCCGACCCGAGGCCGGGCACCGCCCGCGCAGGCGCGCCCGACCCGGCCCCGCCCCCGGCGTCAGCCCATCGTCGCGTCCGGTCCGATCCGGCTGCGTACCGCCGTCTGCACCTCGTCCTCCTCCGCCGGATCGGCGGCCAGGCGGCGCAGACGCTCGACGACCCGGGTGTCGCCGGTCTCGGCGTGCCGGGCGGCGAGCTCGCGGGTGTTCTCCTCGCAGTCCCAGAGACACTCGACGGCGAAGCCGGCCGGGAAGGAGGGGTCGGTGGCGGCGAGGGCGCGGGCGGTGCGGCCGCGCAGATGGGAGGAGGCGGTCTCCCGGTAGATATGGCGCAGGACGGGTGCCGCGCAGGCGATGCCGAGCCGCCCGGTGCCGTCGACGAGAGTCCACAGTGTGGGGGCGTCGGGACCCTCGCCGCGTACGGCCTCCCGCAGGGCCGCGAGGACGAGGTCCTTGTCCTGGGCGCCGCCCCGGCAGGCGAGCACGCGTCCGGCCGCGGCGCCCAGCGCGTCGGGCCGCCGGGCCCAGCCGCGCGCCCGGTCGACGGCGGCGACGCCGCGCATGCGTTCGAAGGCGTCGAGGGCGGCCTCCACGACGACCGGTGACCCGGTGACGACGGCGGCCTCCACGAGGTCGAGCACATCGGGGGCGCCGGTGTCGGCGAGGTAGCGCAGGGCGGTGCAGCGGGCTCCGTCGCCGCCGTCCCGGGCCGCCGCGAGGATCTGCGGCCGGTCCTCGGGCCCGGCGACGGCCGACAGGCACCGGGCGGCGGGCACGTGCAGCGCGGCGCCGCGTTCGAGGCCCTGCTGGGCCCAGTCGAAGACCGCCTGCACGCTCCATCCCGGGCGGGGCCCGGTGGGGTTCATCTGCCGCTGCCAGCGGTCGAAGCAGCCCGTCTCGTGCGCGGCACGCACGCGCGTGGCGATCGACGGGCGGGGATCGTCGGCCCACAGCCGCCAGGGCCGTGGCTCGAAGGCGTCGCGTACGGCGACGGCCAGCTCGGCGTCGCCCTCCGGGTCGGCCGGGAAGCGCGCCAGGACGGGGGCGGCGAGGGCGCGCAGGCCCGCGTCGTCGTCCCTGAGCGCCAGTTCGTCCAGGGCCCAGGCCCAGTTGGTGCCCGAGGCGGCGTACCTGCGGAGCAGTTCGAGGGCGTCCCGCCGGCCGTAGGACGCGAGATGGCCCAGGACGGCGAGGGCGAGCCCGGTGCGTGACTCCTCGGTGTCGAGGGTGTCCTCCACGTCGAACAGGTGGGCCTCGATCGTGTCGAGCTCGCCGTTCAGGTCGAGGTAGAGCCGGGCGTAGTAGAGGGAGCGGTTCTCCACCTGCCAGTCGTGCCGGGGATCGTGCAGCACGCACTGGTCGAGGGCCGCGAGCGCCTCGGAGCGCGGGGCGGTGAGCGCGTGCAGCGTTCCGTCGCCGCGGCCCCGCTGGAGCAGGCCGAGCAGCGTACCGCTGGGCGCTATGACCGGTTCGAACATGGGAAACAGCCTCACATCAAGCGTCGACGCAACCGGGGTTCTTGCTTCACCTGGCCGCGTGACAACACGTCGGGGCGCCCGCCGTTTCCTGCTTGCTGTAGACCATCTTCCTCTGCCTCTCGTCGGTGGCCCATGCGGACCGATCACGGCCCGCGCGGTGCGGCAACACCTGCCCAGCCCTCGCGTCCGTGAATCACGACGTCATGATGACTCGGCACTTCCGTCCGCCGCGACCGAAATTACGGCGGCCCTGTACCGCCTCCCCCGTTTTCCGTGTCCGCGCTGGTCAGAACCGTCGGATCAGTGTGCGCCGAACAGCTCGAGCAGTTCGGCCTTGCCGAACATCCGGGCGGTGTCGACGGCGGACGGCGTGCCCGCGGCCGGGTCGGCCCCTGCCTCGACGAGGGCCTTGATCACCTCGGTCTCGCCCTTGAAGACCGCTCCGGCGAGTGGCGTCTGGCCTCGGTCGTTGACGCGGTCGGCCTCGGCCCCGCGCGCGAGGAGCGCGCGTACCGCGTCGGCGTGCCCGTGATAGGCGGCGAGCATCACGAGGGAGTCGCCGCGGTCGTTGGTGAGGTTGGCCGGAACGCCCGCGTCGACGTACGCCACGAGCTGCTCGGTCTCCCCCTGCCGGGCCAGATCGAAGATCTTGGTCGCCAGCTCCACGACCTCGGGGTCGGGGGCTTCGCTCATGACCGGACCGCCTTCCTGCGTGCACGGGGACTGGGTTCTGCGGGGAGCAGGGTACGGCCGGCGAGCGGAGCGCGGCCGTACGGGTGATTCGCCAGGGTACTGGCTCGCGCGGCACATGACCCGGTGCCCTCCGCGGCAAAGATCATCGCAGACACAGTGGGGCCCGGGAGCCCGGCTCATCCGGCCAAGGACACTCCGCCGACCGGGGGAAATCCGCCGTATTTCACCCAGTTGCACCTTTTATCGTATGGATACATCCTGTGAGCCTGGAAGTACTCATGGTGACTGTCCCCACAAACCAGGAGCACTCAGATGATCCTCTCCATCTCAGGCGTCGTACTGCTCGGCATCGTCGTCTTCATCTTCTTCCGCAAGGACGGGCTGAAGGCGTCGCACGCCCTGATCTCGGCCCTGTTCGGCTTCTATCTGGCAAGCACGGCCATCGCCCCGAGCATCAAGGCAGGCGGCGAGAGCCTGGCGAGCCTCCTGGGCGGCATCCAGTTCTGACGCCGCCCCCTCCCGCCCGTACGCACTCGTAGGAGACAGCAGTGGCCCGCCGCCCCCTCCCCCGCATCCTGAGCACCGGCAGCGCACAGTTCGCCCGGAGCCGAGAGCTGGCCCGGACGCAGTTCGCCCGTAGCCGGGAGCTGGCCCGGACGGCGGGCGACAGCGCCTCCGACGTCCTCCACCCGCTGATCACGATCACCCGCGGTCTGCGCCGGCTGGCTGCCGCCGGACGGCGCAGATGGGCCGAGACCCCCAAGGACAGACGCGGTCCGCTGCTGTTCCTGGTGGCCTCGGTGATCCTGGTCGTGGCGCTGGTTCCGTACGGGCCGCTGCTCGCCGTCATCACCGTGATGGCGGCGGCAGCCTGGCAGGGCAGGGACCGCCGGCCGGCGGCTCCCGAAGAGCCCGACCCGTCCCGGACGGAGCGGCTGAAGGCGCTGTACGAGGCGCTCGTCCCGTACTTCTCCGCTCCCGAGGACCCCGAGCCGCTGTACTCCCACGGCGGCGACTGGGAGAAAGCCCTGCCCGAGTACGAGTTCGACGGCACGGGCCGGGTGGCCCGGCTGCTGATCCGCTACCCGGCCTACTTCACCGACGGGGAGGCGCAGGCACGTACCCGGATCGAGCATCTGCTGACCTCCAAGGCGGGCCGGGGGCGCGAGTACCACTTCGACTGGGACGAGGAGGGCAACGAGCTGACGGTCTCGGCGCTCGCCCCGCTGCCCACGGACATCGCCGCGCAGCGCTTCGTCACGGCGCCGGGCGAGACCGTGCTGGGCTTCACCGACGCCACCCTGGTCCGCCGCACGCTGCCGCTCACCCACGGCGCCCAGCAGCGCGACGTCCCGCCGGTGGTCTGGCGCACCGGTCTGCGGTCCACCGAGCCGCACCTGCTCGCCGTCGGCCAGCCCGGCAGCGGTACGTCCACCCTGCTGCGCTCGATCGCGCTCCAGGCCCTCCAGCACGGTGACGTGGTCATCGTGGAGGGCGGCGGCACCGGCGAGTACGCCTGCCTGACCGGCCGGGACGGGGTCCTGGCCGTCGAGTGCGGGCTAGCCGGGGCGGTGGCCAGCATCGAATGGGTGGCGACCGAGACGGAACGGCGCCTGATCGCCGTCAACCGGGCCCGGCAGGCCGGCAACCCGCCGCCCGAGGACACGAAGCGTCCCCTGTGGGTCCTCCTGGACCGCCCTACCGTCTTCACGCACCTGGCCGCCGCCGACGGCCGCAAGGACCCCCAGGCCCTGCTCCAGGTGCCCCTGCGGCACGGCCGCGCCGCCGGGATCACGGTGGTCGTGGCCGAGCAGTGGGACGCGCTGGACGCCCTCGGCGACGCCGTACGCCAGCACACGCGCGCGCGTGTCGTGCTCGGCCCGGCGACGGCGGAGCAGCTCGAGTCCGTCCTCGGCGCTGCCCCGCACACCACGCCGGTCGCCGAGACCCCGCCCGGACGCGGCTACGCCCGTCTGGGCACCGGCCGGGTCCACCGCCTCCAGGTGCCGGCGACCCCCGACCCGTACGACGACGCGACGAGCGAGGCGCACCGGCAGGCCGTGCTGGATCTGCTGCCGGAGCGCACCACCCCGATGGAGGCCGAGCCGTCGCCCCTGCTGACGAAGGCCGAGCCGGAAGCGGAGCCGGAGCCGGTCCCGGTCGAGGCCGTGGTGGCCGAGACGTCCTGAGACGACGCCCCGAACGGGCGCGACCGGTCAGGCCACGAAGGGCCGCACCGACTCGCCCCCGCCGGTGCCCCCGCTCTCCACGAGCCTGGCCGCCGCGGCCAGGCGGGTCGCGGCCTCCTCGGCGACCGCGCCGCCCACGGTGAACGGCAGCCGGACGTAGCCCTCGAAGGCGCCGTCCACCCCGAAGCGGGGCCCGGACGGCACCCTGACGCCCACGCGCTCCCCCGCCTCCGCGAGCCGCGACCCCGACAGTCCGCCCGTGCGGACCCACAGGGTGAGGCCGCCGCGTGGCACCTCGAACTCCCACCCGGGCAGTTCGCGGCGGACGGCGGCCACGAGCGCGTCCCGGTTCTCCCGGGCCTGCCCGCGCCGCGCCTCCACGGCCTCCTCCCAGCCGCCGGTGCCGAACAGCCAGTTGACGGCGAGCTGCTCCAGCACGGGCGTGCCCAGGTCGGCGTAGGCGCGTGCGGCCACGAGGCTGCGGATGACGTCCGGGGCGGCCCGCACCCAGCCGATCCGCATGCCGGCCCAGAAGGCCTTGCTGGCCGAGCCGACGGTGATGACGGTCGATCCGGCGGGGTCGAACGCGCACACGGGCCGGGGCATCTCCAGCTCCGGGTCGAGCCACAGCTCGCTCATGGTCTCGTCGGCGACCAGAACGGTTCCCGCGGACCGGGCCGCGTCCACCAGCCGGCGGCGCTGGTCCTCGTCGGCGAGGGCGCCGGTCGGGTTGTGGAAGTCGGCGACGACGTAGGCGAGGCGCGGGGCCGCGTCCCGCAGGACCTGCCGCCACCGGTCCATGTCCCAGCCGGCCAGCCCCTCCGCCATGGCGACGGGCACGAGCCGGGCGCCGGCCTCCCTCATCAGCTGGAGGATGTTGGCGTAGGAGGGCGACTCCACCGCGATCCGCTCGCCGCGCCCGCCGAACATCTGGCAGATCGCGTCGATCGCGCCCATCGCCCCGGTCGTCACCATGATCTGCTCCGGCATGGTCGGGATGCCACGCGCCGTGTACCGGTCGGCGATCATCGCCCGCATCGCGGGCAGCCCGGCGGGATAGTCGCCGTGCGTGTGGGCGTACGGCGGCAGTTCCTCCAGGGCGCCCTGGACGGCTCGGGTCAGCCAGGGCTCGGGGGCGGGCAGCGCCGCACAGCCCAGGTCGATGACGGAGCCGAGCGCCTCGGGGGGCAGCGGCTCGAGGCCGCGCGCGGGCAGCGGGTTGCCGGCGGGCACGGCCGTCCAGCTGCCGGCCCCGCGCCGCGACTCCAGGAAGCCCTCGCCGCGCAGCGCCTCGTAGGCCGCCGCCACGGTCGTACGGCTCACGGACAGCGCCAGGGCGAGCTCCCGCTCGGCGGGCAGCCGGGCGGCGACGGGGACCCGGCCCTCGAGGACGAGCAGCCGGATGCCGTCGGCCAGCGCCCGGTACGCGGGCGGACGCCGGGTACCAGGGCCTGCGGGGCGGTCCTGCTGCGAGGTGAGGAGTCGGGCGAGCTGCGCGGCACCCACCGCGGAGGTCCACTGCGCCATGATTTCCAGTCCACCTACTTCGAATTGGCCATGGATGGCGTTGCATCCCAAGCCACAGGGTGTCATGTGGCAGGCCACGACCACCACAAGGGGGCGACATTGTCCAGGCAGCGGCATCTCGTACGACGGCTGTCCCAGCTGTACGCGGGTCTCGCCCTCTACGGGGTGAGCTCGGCGCTGCTGGTCGGCGCGGGTCTCGGCCTGGAGCCCTGGGGCGTACTCCACCAGGGTCTCGCCGAGCGCACCGGACTCACCATCGGGGTCGTCTCGATCATCGTCGGCGCGATCGTGCTGCTGCTGTGGATCCCGCTGCGCCAGCGTCCCGGTCTCGGCACCGTCTCCAACGTGTTCGCGGTCGGCCTGGCCATGGACGGCACCCTGGCGCTGCTCCCCGAGACGCACAGCCTCGCCGCGCGCGTCCCGCTCCTCGTGGCCGGCATCGTCCTGAACGGCGTGGCCACCGGCCTCTACATCGCCGCCCGCTTCGGGCCGGGACCGCGCGACGGCCTGATGACCGGCCTCCACCGGCGGACCGGGCGCTCCATCCGGCTGACGCGGACGGCCGTCGAGGTCGCGGTCGTCGCGACCGGCTTCGCGCTGGGCGGGACCGTCGGCGCCGGCACGATCCTGTACGCGCTGTCCATCGGCCCGCTCGCCCAGCTGTTCCTGCGGGTGTTCGCCGTCCCACCCGCGTCCGGCGGCAGCACGGTCGTTGCCGCCGGGCGCCCCGAAGGGGCGATACTGCGTCCGTGAGCACCACGCGGATACGCCACCCCTACCTCGATCACCCCGGCCCGATCCCCTTCGCCCACCGGGGCGGCGCGGCGGACGGCCTGGAGAACACGGCACTGCAGTTCCGGCGGGCCGTGGAGCAGGGCTACCGGTACATCGAGACCGACGTCCACACCACGCGCGACGGCCGGCTGGTCGCCTTCCACGACGCCACGCTGGACCGGGTGACGGACGGCGCGGGCCGGATCGCGGACCTGCCGTGGGCGGAGGTGCGGCAGGCCCGGGTGGCGGGCCAGGAGCCGGTGCCGCTGTTCGAGGAGCTGCTGGAGACGTTCCCGGAGGTGCGCTGGAACGTCGATCTGAAGGCGGAGCCCGCGCTCCACCCCTTCCTGGAGCTGGTCGAGCGCGCGAACGCCTGGGACCGCGTCTGCGTCGGCTCCTTCTCCGAGGCGCGTGTGGTCCGCGCCCAGCGGCTGGCGGGCCCGCGCCTTGCGACGTCGTACGGGACCCGGGGAGTGCTCAATCTGCGGCTGCGCTCCTGGGGCGTGCCCGCGGCGCTGCGCCGCTCGGCGGTGGCGGCGCAGGTTCCCGAGGCCCAGTCCGGCATCCAGGTGGTCGACCACCGCTTCGTGCGGACGGCCCACGCGCGCGGTCTTCAGGTGCACGTGTGGACCATCAACGATCCGGAGCGGATGCACCGGCTCCTGGACCTGGGAGTGGATGGCATCATGACCGATCACATCGACACGTTGCGCAAGGTCATGGAGGACCGGGGCGTCTGGGTCTGACCCCCGTCCTGGCTCCGCCCTCGCGCGGGATCTCCACGGGGAAGCGAGGGCACGGGGTGGGCATCGAGACCGTGCGCACGGGGGCGGCCGACGAGGCCGCCGGACGGCGCCGCGAACAGCGCGGCTGGTACTTCTACGACTGGGCGTGCTCCGTCTACTCGACGAGCGTGCTCACCGTGTTCCTCGGCCCCTATCTGACATCGGTCGCCGAGGCGGCGGCGGACGCGGACGGCTTCGTCCATCCGCTGGGCATCCCCGTCCGCGCGGGGTCGTTCTTCGCGTACTCGGTGTCCCTGTCGGTCGTCGTGGCGGTGCTGGTGATGCCGCTCGTCGGGGCGGCGGCCGACCGGACGGGGCGCAAGAAGCCGCTCCTGGCGGCCGCGGCGTACACGGGCGCGGCGGCGACCACGGCGATGTTCCTGCTGGACGGGGACCGCTATCTGCTGGGCGGTCTGCTGCTCGTGGTGGCGAACGCCGCGCAGTCCGTCGCGATGATGCTCTACAACTCCTATCTGCCGCAGATCGCCGCCCCCGAGGAGCGGGACGCGGTCTCCTCCCGGGGCTGGGCGTTCGGCTACGCGTCGGGCTCGCTGATGCTGGTCGTGAACCTCGCCCTGTATCTGGGGCACGACTCCTTCGGGGTCTCCGAGGGCATGGCGGTCCGTATCTGCCTCGCCTCGGCGGGTCTGTGGTGGGGCGGGTTCGCGCTGGTCCCGCTGCTGCGGCTGCGCGACCGGGGACCGGCCGCCGAGCGGGCCGCCGGGCAGGGCACCGCCTCCGGGTTCCGGCAGCTCGCGGCGACCCTGCGCGACATGCGCCGGCACCCGCTGACGCTCGCCTTCCTGCTGGCCTATCTGGTCTACAACGACGGCATCCAGACGGTGATCACGCAGGCGTCGGTCTACGGCTCCGAGGAGCTGGGACTGAGCCAGTCCACTCTCATCGGGGCCGTGCTGCTGGTGCAGATCCTCGCGGTCGCCGGCGCGCTGACCATGGGACGTCTGGCGCGGGTCCACGGGGCGAAACGGACGATCCTCGGATCGCTGGTCGCCTGGACGCTCACGCTGGCGGCCGGGTACTTCCTGCCCGCCGGGGCTCCGGTGTGGTTCTTCGTGCTGGCGGCCGGGATCGGCCTGGTCCTGGGAGGCAGCCAGGCGCTGTCGCGGTCCCTGTTCTCCCATCTCGTGCCGCCCGGCAAGGAGGCCGAGTACTTCTCGGCGTACGAGATGAGCGACCGGGGCATGAGCTGGCTGGGTCCGCTGCTGTTCGGTCTGACCTATCAGCTCACCGGGAGCTACCGGGACGCGATCATCTCGCTGGTGGCCTTCTTCGTGATCGGATTCATCCTGCTCGCGCGGGTACCCGTACGGCGGGCGATCAGCGACGCGGGCAACCGCGTCCCGCCCACGATTTAGCGTTCGGAGTGAAAGGGCGGTAGTGTACGCGTTTGGCCTACCAGGCGTACCGTTACTGCGCGTCAAAGATGCCGAAACGCTGGGTCACATCTCCTCGCAGATGTGACAAACCGGGCGCCGGTGGGTACGACATTGGTCAGCAAGGCTGCGGCTACGACGGCGACGCATGACCCGGAACGTGACTCGGAACGGGAATCTTTACCGCCGACCGGACGTTGACCGGATGACGACGACAGCGACACCTGTCCTGTGGGCGACAAGCCCGGGAGGCACGATTCATGAGTGAGCGAGCTCTTCGCGGCACGCGCCTCGTGGTGACCAGCTACGAGACGGACCGCGGCATCGACCTGGCCCCGCGCCAGGCCGTGGAGTACGCATGCGAGAAGGGGCACCGGTTCGAGATGCCCTTCTCGGTCGAGGCGGAGATTCCGCCGGAGTGGGAGTGCAAGGTCTGCGGAGCCCAGGCACTCCTCGTGGACGGCGACGGCCCTGAGGAGAAGAAGGCCAAGCCCGCGCGTACGCATTGGGACATGTTGATGGAGCGGCGTACCCGCGAGGAACTCGAAGAGGTCCTCGAGGAGCGTCTCGCCGTTCTCCGGTCAGGGGCGATGAACATCGCCGTTCATCCCCGGGACAGCCGCAAGTCCGCCTAGCGGACACCGGCTACGAGCGCGCATACACCGCAGGTGCCCTACGGCACCTGCGGTTTTGTGCGTCGTCCTCTTCTCAGCGCGTCAGCGGCGGGCGGGGCTCCTGGGGCTCGTCCCCGGGCCGCTCGCGGATGACCTCGCCCTGCACGACCTTGCCGTCGGGGCGGTGGATGCGCGCCTGCTGAAAGGCGTCGCCGAACGACCCGGCCCCCGCCTCGCGCAGCTTGCGGTCGAAGGTCCGCTCCGCGTAACGGCTCACCACCTTCTGCACCGGCGGGATCAGCAGGAGCAGTCCGAGCGCGTCGGAGAGCAGACCCGGCAGCATGATCAGCAGGCCGCCCAGCATCATCAGCCCGTTGCCCCCGCCGCGCTCCGGGGTGCCGCCGCGCTGGAGCGCCTCGTTGAGCGCCTGGAAGGCGCGCCGGCCCGCCCGCTTCACGACCACCGAGCCGAGCACCAGCCCGGCGACGAGCAGCAGGAAGACCGTGAGCCCGCCGGCCTCGCCGGCGACCACCGTCAGCAGCCAGATCTCCAGCACCAGCCACGCGGCGACGCCCAGCGGCAGGAAGCCGCGCAGACGGGAGCGCCGGGGCCGGGCGGGTGAGGTGGGGGTCGGTGCGCCAGTCGTCATGCGTCCAGTGTGCCTGGGCCCGGTTCAGAGCGGTATAAGAGGGCGGCCGGGGCCGCCCGCGCCTACGCCTGCTTCCCCTTGGGCGCCGACGGCTTCCCCCGGCTCAGGAGCTTGCCCGCCCGCTCCTGCGCGCCCCAGGTGGTGACCCGCCACAGCGCCTCGACCAGGATGTCGCGGCTCATCTTGGAGTCGCCGAGTTCGCGCTCCACGAAGGTGATCGGGACCTCGACGACGTGGTAGCCGGCCTTCACGGCACGGCGGGCCAGATCGACCTGGAAGCAGTAGCCCTGGGACGCGACGTCGTCCAGGCCGAGCCCCTCCAGGGTCTCGCGGCGGAAGGCGCGGTAGCCGCCGGTGATGTCCCGCAGCGGCAGATCCAGGGCGAGACGGGAGTAGAGGCTGCCGCCGCGCGAGATGAACTCGCGGGACTTGGGCCAGTTCACCACCCGGCCGCCCGGCACCCAGCGCGACCCGAGCACCAGATCGGCCGCCTTGAGGGCGGTCAGCAGACGCGGCAGCTCCTCGGGCTGGTGGGAGCCGTCGGCGTCCATCTCGATCAGCACGCCGTAGCCGTGCTCCAGGCCCCATCGGAAGCCCGCGAGATAGGCCGCGCCGAGGCCCTCCTTGCCCTTGCGGTGCAGGACCCGGACATGGTCGTCCTGGGCGGCCAGCTCGTCCGCCAGCTTGCCCGTGCCGTCGGGGCTGTTGTCGTCGGCCACGAGCACGTGCGCGTCGGGGACCGCTTCGCGGACCCGGCCGACGATGCTCTTGATGTTCTCCGCCTCGTTGTAGGTCGGAATGATCACCAATGCCGTGCCGAGCGGCCCGAACTGTCTCCCCCGGTCCTGTGCCGCGAGGGTCCCGTCGCCGTCGTTCACTGCTGCCCCTTCATGTCCGTACGCAGAGCACCACCATAGTGGGCGCGGCCTGCGCCGACGTGACAGCACGGGCGTACGGCGCCATGGGATGCGCGAGCGGGGGGCCTCGCACGGAGGACGGCGGTGCGCGGCCGTCTGCGGATGGGGGCCCGGCGCCCTTCGGGCCGACCTGGGACCCGCCGGCTGCGGGTCGACCTGAAGCCGTTGTCTACTGAGCGCCCGGGCCCCACCCGGGTCACACCTCCCCGGCAGGCCGGAACGATCCGTCGTCGCCGCGCCGGCGCTGAGCCTGGCTCCCAGTGGCGGTGCGCCGATGCGGCACACCGTCCCTGACCCAGCGGCGTTGCGACCGTTTCCCGGAAGTTCCCCGGTGGTCTGCTCGGGCGTCCGGTGGTGGACGCCGCCGAACCTACCGGCCCCGGACCTCCGCCTGTCAACAGGCGTGCGACCTGCGGCTTTTCGGAAGCGTCCCAGGTCAGCGCCGAGGATTCCCAGGTCGTACGAGGCACCGGCGCGCACCGCGTCCGCGCACGCCACCCCGGTAGATCACTCGCCCGGCCGTACGAAGACCGTGCGTCCGCCGATCACCGTGCGCAGACAGACCGGCAGGTCACGGCCCGGAGAGAGGTCGGGAAGGCCGGGGGTGCCGGAGCGCGGGTCGGTCGACCAGCGCGCGACCCGGTCGTCGGGCGCCTGGACCACCAGAGCGCCGGTGCGCCACACCGCGTAGTCCGCGGGCGCGCCCGGCACCAGGAGGCCCGCGTCGTCCCGGCCGACGGCCCGCCAGCCGCCCCGCGTGTGCGCCGTGAACGCGGCGCGCACGGACACCCGGTGCTCCGGCGTGCGGTGGAAGGCGGCGGCGCGGACCGTGCCCCAGGGGTCCAGGGGGGTGACCGGGCTGTCCGATCCGAACGCGAGCGGCACGCCGGCCCGCAGCAGGGCCGCGAACGGGTTGAGCGCACGGGCGCGTTCGGCGCCCAGGCGCTGGGCGTACATCCCGTCCTCGCCGCCCCACAGCGCGTCGAACGCGGGCTGCACGGAGGCGGTCAGACCGAGTTCGGCGAAGGCGGCGACGGTCTCGGGGGTGAGCATCTCGGCATGCTCGATCCGATGGCGGGCGGCGCGGATCCGGGCGAGGCCGACCTTGTCGGCGGCGGCGCGCATCCCGTCGACCACGGCGGTCACGGCGGCGTCCCCGATCGCGTGGAAGCCCGCCTGGAGGCCCGCCTCGGTGCAGGCGACCACATGGGCGGCGACGGCGGCCGCGTCCAGGTAGGCGGTGCCGGTGTGCGCGGCGTCCTGGTAGGGCTCGTGCAGACAGGCCGTGTGCGAGCCGAGGGCGCCGTCGACGAACAGGTCCCCGGCGGCGCCGGCGGCGCCGAGCTCGCGCGCCTTGTCGACGTCCTGTTCGGCCCAGTAGCCCACGACGCGGGGGCCGGGCTCCGACGCGGCGAGCCGGAGCAGGCCCGTGAAGTCGTCCTCGGAGGAGATGTCGGGCCCGCCGCACTCGTGGACGGTGCCGATGCCGAGGGACGCGGCGTGCGCGAGGGCGGCGCGCTGGGCCTCGGTGCGCTGGGCGCCGGTCAGGGCGGCCAGCGCGGTGGCGCGGACGGCGTGGTGGGCGTCGGCGACGAGCGGGGCGTCCGGCGCGCCGGTGGCGCCCGGCGTCATCTCGAGCAGCGCGGTCGTGACGACCGCCGAGTGGACGTCGATCCGGGAGAGGTACAGCGGACGGCCGCCGGTGGCCTCGTCGAGTTCCGCGCGCGTCGGGGGACGGCCGCCGGGCCAGCGGGCGGCGTCCCAGCCGTGCCCGAGCAGGACGCGGTCGCCGGGGCGCGCCGCGGCGAAGTCCCGCACCAGGGCGAGGGCGGCCTCCAGGGAGGGGGCGCCGGACAGGTCGAGGCCGGTCAGCGCGAGGCCGGTGGCGGTGGTGTGCACGTGCGCGTCGGTGAACGCGGGGGTGACCAGCGCGCCGTCCAGGTCGACGACCTCGTCCACGCCGTCCGCGAAGGCGTCGGCGGCCCCCTCGGAACCGACCCAGGCGATCTGGCCGCTCTCCACGACCATCGCGGTGGCGAAGGGGTCGGCGGGGCTGTGGACCTCCCCCCGGCGGAGGAGGACGGTCTGCGGCTGGGCGGAGGACTCACTCATAGGAACAGTCTCGCGCCTCGCCGGGCCGCCTTCGGACCGGGGTCGCCGGTGCGGCGGTCAGATCCTCGGCGGCCGTGCCTCGTACGGGGTGGAGAGCACCACGGTCGTCCGGGTCGAGACGCCCGCCAGCGACCGCAGCCGGGCGAGCAGCTCCTCCAGCTCGTGCGGGGTGGCCACCCGGACCTTGAGGATGTAGTTCTCGTCGCCGGCCACGCTGTGACAGGCCTCGATCTCGGGGACGCCCGCGAGCCGGTCCGCGATGTCGTCGGGGGCGCTGGGGTCGAAGGGTTTCACCGAGATGAAGGCGGTCATGGGCAGTCCCACGGCCTCCGGATCCACGACCGCGGCATAGCCGCGGATGACACCGCGCTGCTCCAGCCGGCGCACCCGCTGGTGCACCGCCGACGTGGACAGGCCGGTGGCCTTGCCCAGGTCGGTGTAGCTCATCCGCCCGTCCTTGACGAGCAGCTGCACGATCTGTCGGTCCAGCTCCTCCATGGCATGAACCTACAGGGATCGTGATCTCCTCGGATACCTCGGCGGCCCAGGTCATGGCCGGTTCGTGATGTCGTCGCCGGGTCGCCGCCGGTCCGCCGGGGGACAAACCGGCCGCCGTGGGCACCTGCGGACGGCATGTGACGAAGGCCACAGGCGTCGAGCAGGCTCCGTGATGGCGCCGTGATTAACGCCGTGGACCTGAGGGAAGTGCTTGCTGTGGTCGAGGCCGCAGCGCCTGAACGGCCCAGCCCGAGGGGGAGAATCCCATGCAGAGTCTTAAGCGTCCCGGTCGAACGGCGCCCAAGCGCCGGCAGCTTGTGGTCGAGCCCGCTCCGGAGGGCGTCGAACCCGACGCCCTGGAGGACGACGAACTCGACGCGTACGACACCTTCGAGATGTACCGGGTGATCTGCCCGGACTGCGCGCAGCCCATCGCGCTGCTGGCGGACGAGGAGGTCCTGCCGGAGCACGCGCTGTGCGCCTCGCCGTGGAACCCGTTCGGTCTCACCGTGTGCGCGGGGACCGGCCGCCTCGCCTCCGAGGCCCGCTCCGCGGACGAGTCGGCGGAGCCGCAGGAGCAGGACACCGCCCTGCTGCTGACGCTCCCTCAGGGACTCGACTGGCGGACCCAGCCCTTCTCGCACGTCGGCGGTCCGGGCTCGCGGCCCATGCGGGTGCCGGTCATGCGGCGCCACGCCGCCTGAGCGAGCGCTCCGCGTCTGATCCTCGTCGCCCCCGCGCCATGGCTCTGTTCTGTCCGCCATGGTGCGGGAGTTGCGTATGAGGACCGTCAACCACCGTGCCGTTCGGTTGTGTTGACCCGACGCGCCGCCGCGCGCCGCATGGGTGCGTCCGCGAACTCACGCCCGATTTACGGCAGCGGTGACTTGTCCGGCGACCTCCGCGTTGCCCGGGTATGCCCTCCACCTACTCCGCGACCGGGCCCCAGCGGCGCGTCTTCGTGCCGCGTCCCGCAGGAACGCTTCAGCCGCCGGCGCCGCCCCAGCAGCCGGATCCGCCCATCTACCGCGACCTGATGCGCATGTGGGCGGACCGCGGCCGGACGCTGCCCGGGCACCACGACCCGGAGTGGATCCGGCTCGCGGCGCCGCAGGTCAAGCGTGGCCAGTTCAGCGTGACTCGGGACCCGCTAGGTGACGGGCGATGACCATCCGCTGAATCTGGTTGGTGCCCTCGACGATCTGCAGGACCTTGGCCTCGCGCATGTACCGCTCGGCCGGGAAGTCGGCGGTGTAGCCGTAGCCGCCGAGGACCTGGACGGCGTCGGTGGTGACCTTCATCGCGGTGTCGGTGCAGTGCAGCTTCGCCATGGCCGCCTGCTTGGCGAACGGCCTGCCCGCGTCCTTCAGCCGCGCCGCCGCCAGGTACAGGGCGCGGCCGGCCTCGATCTGGGTGGCCATGTCGGCGAGCAGGAAGCGCAGGCCCTGGAAGTCGGCGATCGGCTTGCCGAACTGGCGGCGCTCGGTGGCGTACGTGACGGCCTCGTCCAGTGCCGCCTGGGCCACGCCGATCGCGCAGGCCGCGATGCCGAGCCGTCCCGAGTCGAGCGCGGACAGGGCGATGGCGAAGCCCTGGCCCTCCTCGCCGAGGCGCCGGTCGTCGCCGACCCGGACCCCGTCGAAGTGGACCTGCGCGGTGGGCGATCCCTTCATGCCCATCTTCTTCTCGGGCGGTGCCGCGCTCACCCCGTCGGCGTCGCCGGGCACCAGGAACGCGCTGATGCCGCGGGGGCCCTCCTCGCCGGTGCGGGCCATGACGGTGTAGAAGTCGGCGATGCCGCCGTGCGTGATCCACGCCTTGGTGCCGGTGATCACCCAGTCGTCGCCGTCGCGGACCGCGCGGGTGCGCAGGGAGGCCGCGTCGGACCCGGACGCCGGCTCGGACAGGCAGTAGGCGCCGAGCAGGCCGCCGCCGAGCATCGCGGGCAGGTGCTCGACCTGCTGCTCCTTGCTGCCGTAGGTGGCGAGGGCGTAGGAGGCCAGGGTGTGCACGCTGACGCCGAGCCCGACGGTGAGGCGGGCCGAGGCGAGCTCCTCCAGGACCTGGAGGTAGACCTCGTAGGGCTGGTCGCCGCCGCCGTACTCGCTGTCGTAGGGGAGGCCGAGCAGGCCGGACTCGGAGAGCAGGGTGAAGACCTCGCGCGGGAAGCGTCCCGCGTCCTCCTCCTCGGCCGCCCTCGGGGCGATCTCACGCTGCGCGATGTCGCGGACGAGCGAGATCAGGTCCCGGGCCTCGTCCGTGGGCAGTTGACGGTCCACCGTCTGCGGGGCGCGGTCGGGCATGGCGACGATCCTCCCTGTCGGGCACGTCGGCGGACGTGTCGCCTTGGGTGCGGCGGCTCCGCCGGGTCTCTCTGAGCCCAGTCCGATGCTCGCCGACTCCGGGTCTCGGAGGCTGCTGACCAGCGGCTGTGCGCAGTGAGTATGCCCGATCGGACGCATGCCGTCACCAGTTAACGACCGCTCACTCCACAACGTGTCCAGCACGTTATCGCGGCCCGGAATTGGTCCGAACCATTGACGTACTGGTCTAGTCCTCCTACCTTGACGGGGCGGTTCATCATCGCGTTCATGCCAATCGGCCCAGCTTCCCTCTCCCCCCACGGAGGACGCACCCCGATGCACATTCCGCACCCCCCACGCCCCCGGCTCCTCGCGCTCGTGTCGGCCGCCTGCGCGGCGGTCCTCGGCGCCGGGCTGCTCGCCGGCGCAGCCCCGGCGGGCGCCGAGCCCGCCTCCGCCCCGAAGCTCTCCGCCGGCTCCAAGGTCGTCGGCTACTTCACCGAATGGGGTACGTACGACCGCAAGTACTACGTCAAGAACATCGAGACGTCCGGTTCGGCGGACAAGCTGACCCACATCAACTACGCCTTCGGCAACGTCACCGGCGGCAAGTGCGCGATCGGCGACTCCTACGCCGCGACGGAACGCACCTACACCGCCGCCGAGTCGGTGGACGGCGTCGCCGACACCTGGGACCAGCCACTGCGCGGCACCTTCAACCAGCTGCGCGAGCTGAAGAAGAAGCACCCGGGCCTGAAGGTCCTGTGGTCCTTCGGCGGCTGGACCTGGTCGACCGGGTTCGGTGAGGCCGCCCGCAACCCGGCCGCGTTCGCGCAGTCCTGCTACGACCTGGTCGAGAACTCCAAGTGGGCCGACGTCTTCGACGGCATCGACATCGACTGGGAGTACCCGAACGCCTGCGGCGCCACCTGCGACACCAGCGGCCGGGACGCGTTCAGGAACCTCATGTCGGCGGTCCGCGCCAAGTTCGGCTCCGGCAACCTGGTCACCGCGGCGATCACCGCGGACGCGACCAGCGGCGGCAAGATCGACGCCGCGGACTACGCGGGCGCCGCCCAGTACGTCGACTGGTACAACCCGATGACGTACGACTTCTTCGGCGCCTGGGACGCCGCGGGCCCCACGGCTCCGCACTCGGCGCTGACCTCGTACTCCGGCATCCCGAAGGCGGACTTCCACACCTCGGCGACCATCGCGAAGCTCAAGGGCCTCGGCGTCCCGTCGTCCAAGCTGCTGCTCGGCATCGGCTTCTACGGCCGCGGCTGGACCGGCGTCACCCAGGCGGAGCCCGGCGGCACCGCGACGGGCGCGGCGCCCGGCACCTACGAGGCGGGCATCGAGGACTACAAGGTGCTCAAGGCCAAGTGCCCGGCGACCGGCACGGTGGGCGGCACGGCGTACGCCAAGTGCGGTGACCAGTGGTGGAGCTACGACACCCCGGCGACCGTCGGCACGAAGATGACCTACAAGGAGCAGCAGGGCCTCGGCGGCACCTTCTTCTGGGAGCTGAGCGGCGACACGGCGAACGGCGAGCTGATCAAGGCCATCAGGTAACCGGTCCGACGGGGGACTCGGGGCGGAGGACCACGAGCCTCCGCCCCTTGCCGTGCGGGTCAGCCCTCGCGGCGGGCCGCCTGCGGGGCGCGGTAGGCGGGGTCGAGCTCCTCGATGGCGCGCAGGGCGCCGCCCAGGGTCTTCACCAGCAGCTCGCGCATCGTGTCGCGGGGCAGTTCGGGGTGGTCGATCCAGTCGAGGGTGGCACCCTCCACGCTGCACACCCAGGCCAGCAGGCCCATGCGGGCGAGCGGGGCGATGTCGGCGCGGCCGTACGCGCCCTCCGCGATGGTGGCGACGATCGCCTCGCGCACGCCGTCCCGGACGGAGTGCACCTCGGTGTCGAAGCCGACGCCGCCGCTGACGATGGTGCGGTAGGCGGCCTGGTTGTGCTCGGCGTAGCGCAGATAGCTGTCGATGGTGCGGTGCACCCGGTCGACGGCCTCCAGTTCGCCGCCGCTCGCCGCGAAGGTGACGAGTTCGGCCACGGAGTCCTGGATGATCGCGAGGTAGTAGCCGCGCTTGGACTGGAAGTAGTAGTAGATGAGCCCCTTGGCCACATGGGCTTGCCGGGCGATGTCGTCCATGGAGAGCGCGTCGTAGGACGTGTCGGCGAACAGCTTCCGCCCGATGGCGATGAGTTCGGCACGGCGCGCCATGGAGCGTTCGGTGCCGCGGGCCCTGGGACGGGCCACGTCGCGCTGCTGACTCATATTCAATTTCGACCCTGTTATCCAACGGGCGGCGGGACATCCGGCAGTATGGCAGACGGGCGCCAGCTGCTTGTTCGAGTGTGATCGAGGCTGACGGGTCCGCTCACGGCGGGGTCGGTATATGTCCGGCCCGGTGGCCCGATGTGGGTCAGCTCACAGCAGTCCGAGCTGGGTGACGAGCATCGCGAGCACCACGACGAGGGTCCAGCCCATGAGGTGTTCGAGGATCTTGGGGCCGTCTTCCCGGGGTCCGCCGGTGCGGACGCGGCCCGCCGAGGTGGAGTGCGCGGTCATATGCGCCACCTTGCCACCGCCGGCGCTTCCTGCGGCCGAGACCTTGCTCACAGCGACAGGGCCCCGGTCGCCCGGGGCCCTGCCACGGTCGCGTGGGGCGAGGTCAGCGCACGCCCACGGCGGCCAGCGCGGCGCGCTGGCGGGGCGTCGGCCGGGCCGGGAAGTACAGGTAGCAGACGCCACCGGTGCCCGAGACGACCTTGCCGCTCGCGTTGTAGCGCTTGGTCCGGAGCCAGATGTTCTCCCACTCGCGCCGCCGGTAGACCCGGCGCACCGCCTCGTTGGTCGGTGAGTTGGGGTCGTTGGCGATCACGTCCCCTTCGGCGGTGAACCCGACGACGGTCATGAGGTGCCCGGCGGTGCCGTACCCCGCCCCGGTCAGCTCCTCCTTGAGGAAGGACTGGGACGTTATGGCCGGGATGCCGGCGGCGATCAGCGTCTCCAGGTCCGTCAGCGAGCCGAGCCGGGTGACCACACCCTGGAGGCCGTCGAAGGTGGCCGCGTAGGCGGCGTTGAACGGCCAGTTCCCGCAGCCCTCGTACTGGTGGTCGTAGGTGAAGCGGGCGGCGTGGCAGACCTGCGGGTCGCCGTACGCCGGGTCCACCCAGGACAGCTGCTCAGGGGTGAGCCTGCCGCCCCAGTACTCGATGATCATCTGCGAGGAGGTGGGGCTGCACCAGGCCTCGCCGCCGTTGTCGTACTCGGGGTACTGGCCGACGTGCAGTTCCTGCGAGTAGCGCGGGACGGTCAGCTCACGGGCGATCCCGGGCTTCGAGGCCGGGACGGTGAAGCGGTCCGGGACGTCGGAGCCCATCGCACCGGCCCGCCAGACCTTCGGCGTCACCTTGGTGCCGGGCGTGCGGTACAGGGTCAGCCGCAGCCGGTACGAGGCGAGGCGCAGCCCGGTCGCCGGGTCGTCGATCGCGAAGGTGTCCGTCCAGATGCTGCTGCGGCCGTCGCTCTGGTCGTCGACCGAGGTGCGCCGGATGTCCTGGTCGCCGGCCGCCCAGCGGCCCATCACGTACCAGGGGGTCGCCGTGCCGTCGGAGTAGGTGCCCTTGAGCTCGATCTGGAGCCAGCTCCCGGCGGGCGTGTGCGCGTTCCAGGAGGCGATCACCTCGGTCGCCGGGACGGCGAGGCGGTGGACGGGGGACGTCCAGGTCGCGTACTCCCAGCGGGCCTTCGTCCCGGTGTGCGGATCCGTGTACTCGGTCGTGCCCGCCGGCGTGCCGATCACCAGGCCGGGGCGGGAGCCCGCGACGGCGCGGGCGCCCGCGGCCGTTCCGCCGCGCCAGTCCGTGTACGAGGTCCAGGCGCGGTAGTCGACCTGGCGGGCGGCGGTGCGGTCGGTGTCGGCGCCGGCCTCAGCGGCGGCTCCGGCGGCGGCGGTCGCGGAGCCCGCGGTGCCGGTGAAGGCTGCGGCCACCGCTGCCGCCAGAACGATTCTGCGGGACGGTTGTTCGGCTGTGCTCATGGGCGGGAGACCCCCAGGTGTCGAGTCGGGTGGGTCCGGTGCACGGGTGTGCGCCAACTATGGCCGTCCCGGGCGGCGTCTGCCAGCACTTCGACCCAGGGCGCGCCTGCCAATATTGGTCTCGACCACTGGCATGACCTGCGGTTGTCCGCGGGGACACCCTTGGCGTGCGCACGGAGGGGCGGGCGTCCCGTGTGCCGCGTACACCGGGACGGCGTACGCGGCACACCCCCTCAGACGAGGTCCATGGCGGCGACCTCGTCGGGACGGCCGTAGCTCACCGGGCCGTGGAAGCGGCGCCGCGCCGAGGTGAACCACCACAGCGTGGCCACGCCCAGGACGGCGGCGAGGACGACCGGGGCGTAGTTGAACGAGGTCACCGTGACCGGCGCGGCGTGCGGCAGCACGAACAGGACACTGCTGAGCACGATCCAGGTCACCGCGACCGTCCCGACCGGGCGGCCCCAGCGGCCCAGGTGCCAGGGGCCGGGCTCGAAGGCGTCACCGAGCCGCAGCCGCAGCAGGATCGGGATGCCGTAGGCGAGGAAGAGCCCGACGACGTTGACGCTGACGACGGCGGTGAACGCGGTGTGCGACCACCAGCCGGGCAGGACCAGCACCAGCGAGCAGCCGACGGCGAGCCAGACCGCGTTGACCGGGGTGCGGGTGCGCGGAGAGACCGAGTGCCACCAGCGGGACCCCGGCATCGCGCCGTCCCGGGAGAAGGCGAAGATCTGCCGGGCGTTGCTGGTGAGGTTGGCCAGTCCGCAGAACAGCATCGCGCCGATCACGATGAGCAGCAGCGCCTTCGCGGCGGCCAGGCCGACCCCGTCGATGAGGACCCGTACGGCGGGGGCGTCGGAGGCGGCCACCCGGTCGTAGTCCCGCATGCTGTAGACGAGGGCGCACATCAGGACGAGGCCGGCCAGCGCCGAGGACGCTATCGAACGGGTGATCCCTTTTGGTGCGTTGACGGTCGCCCGGACGGTCTCCTCGGACATGTGGAAGCTGCCGTCGAAGCCGGTGAAGGTCCAGCTGGTGACCAGCAGTCCGAGCATGCCGCCGTAAAGGCCGCTCGTGAAACCGGTGTTGTTGGCGAAATGCGTGACGAACGACGCCGGCTGGTGCCGGTCGGGCACGGCGGCGAGGGCGGTCACGATGACGGCCAGCCCGCACAGCAGCCACCACACGGAGATCCGGTTCAGCACGGCGACCAGCCGCACGGTGTACGTGTTGGCGAGCCCCTGCGCCACGATGATCAGGGCCGTGAGCAGCACCGTCCGGTGGCCGGTCGGCTCGTAGCCCGGCCACTGCAGGGCGATCAGGGCCTGCAGGAAGGTGGCGGCGGCGTACCCGGTGGCGGCCGTACCGCCGACCTGGCCGACGAAGTTGAGCCAGCCCGTGTACCAGGACCAGGCGCCTTTGTGCCGGCGGGCGAGTTTCCCCGCGGAGAAATACAGGGCGCCGCTCGTCGGATAGGCCGAGGCGACTTCCGCCATCGATGCCCCCACGAAGAGCACCATGACGGACACGCCGATCCAGCCGAAGACGAGAATCGCGGGACCGCCCGCGGAGAGGCCGAATCCGAAACCGGAGAAGATTCCGGCGACCACATTGATGACGGTGAACGATATGGCGAAATTGTCGAACGCCTGAAAACGACGTGTGAGTTTCCTCGGATAACCCATCGCGTGCAGGGTCGCGTCGTCGTCCAGCGCGATCGGATCCGCTGCCCCGCGCGCCCGGGCACGCGGGGCCGGTATCCGTGAGGACACGGTTCTGACCTTCCTCTGGGTGGGGGGTGGAGGCCGTCAGGCACCGGGGACGGGCAGACCGCAGGCGCGGCGCGCCCGGGACAGCTCGTCGGCCGGGTCGCCGAAGACGGCCCAGGGCATGCGCGAGGCGTACGGCCCCATGGCCGTGAACGCCGTCCGCGCCTCCTCCGCACGCCGGGCCATGACCAGGGCGTGCGCGAGGTACGCGAGGTCGAGGACCGGCGTGAAGGCGTAGTCGGCCACCGTGGGCAGCCAGTCGTGGTGCAGGGCGACCGCCGTGGCGCGCCACTGCGGCTGCTCCCAGACGCGGCCGGCGAGCAGCCGGGTGGGGTCGTAGCACTCGACGAGGGCGACCAGCGGCAGCAGTCCCAGGGCCGAGCCGGCCGGGGCCCGCTGGCCGAGGAAGGCGGCCACGTCCCAGGCGGCGGTCAGGGAGCCGCCGTGGCGGGGGAAGAAGCAGGCGAGGAAGCGGTGGTGGGCCTCGCGGTGCCAGGGGTCGAGCGACAGGACGTGCGCGAACAGGCGCCAGGGACCGGGCGGCGCGGTGAGCAGGCCCCTCGGCGCCGTGTCGCGCAGCCGGTGCAGGCGGGCCATCGCCAGCTTCGCCACCCAGGGCGTGGGGTCGGCGGGGTCGGCCCGCGCGGCCCGGTCGCAGGCGGCCAGCGCGATCCGCTCCAGGGCCTCGGCCCGCGGGTCCCGGGCGTCGGCCGCGCGCAGGGCCCGCACCACCGCGACGCGCGCCCACAGCAGCCTCGCCTCCGGGCCGGGCTCCTCGGCGAGCCAGCGCTCCACGAGGTCGGAGTCGGCGGCCTCCGAGGCGAGCACCAGCGAGCGGTGGGCCCGCAGCGCGAAGTCGCCGCGGGTCTGTGCCAATGCCTCGCGGGCGCCCAGATATCGGCCGGCGCGCACCTCGACGCAAACCCGCGCGAGCACCCGGTCGTCGGCCGCCGGATGCCACACGTACTGCCCCTCGAATAACCCAGCGGTCATCTGTCCCGGCCCATCCCCCGTTGTGACACCTCACCGTTGCGCACCTGGCACCCTACTCAGCGTCGCCCGTCTCCGGAACATGGATTTCACCCGTGGTGGCCGGAGTTTTTCGACGGCAATGATGAAAACTGGGAGTAGTTCAAAGCGACACGTTTTCCCATCACGTCCGGACTCGATTCCGGCCGCGCACTAGAATGTGCCGGGGTGTCGCACCGGTACTCCCTCCGTTCCCTCCGCTCCCTCCGACCTCGACTTCGGGAAGAACGATTCACGAGCTCGCCTCCCGGTTGCGCCGGCTGCCCCCCTCCTGCGGTCCGGTCCGCCTGATCGCCGTCGACGGGCACGCCGGTTCCGGAAAGTCCACGTTCGCCGCCGAGTTGGCGCGCTCCCTCGGGGACGCCCCGGTCCTGCACCTCGACGACATCGCCAGCCATGACGAGCTGTTCGGCTGGACCGCGCGCCTGACCGCCCAGGTGATCGAGCCGTTCGCCCGCGGCGGGACCGCCCGCTACACCCCTTACGACTGGCGCGCGCGGCGCTTCGGCCCCCCGGTCGCCCTGCCGCCCGAGCCGGTGGTCGTCGTCGAGGGGGTGGGCGCGGGCCGGCGCGTCCTGCGGCCGTATCTCGCCCGGCTGCTGTGGATGGAGCTGCCGGCCGACGAGTCGTGGGCCCGCGGCCGCGCCCGCGACGGGGAGGAGCAGCGGGAGTTCTGGGACGGCTGGGTCACGGCGGAACGCGCGCACTTCGCCGCGGACCCGTCCCGGCCCTTCGCCGACCTCCTGGTCCGGCGGAAAAAGGAGGGGACGACGGGATATGAGGTGACTCCCGGGCCTGCTGCGACCCCTGGAACGAACCGCTCCGTCACCCACCGTGACGACCCATCGGCAATGTGCTGACCTTGTGAAGAGGGCCCCTCGGCGACTTCCCGGAGTGCCCCAACTCGGCTTGACCCAAGGGCCGTACAGGTCTTACGTTCTGAATGTGCGGTCATGAGAAACCGCTCTCCAGACGCGAAGCCCCCGGTTGTTCCCCCGTGATCGGGGGCTTCGTTCTGCCCGGACGCCGTTTCCCGGGCGCCGAGAGGGGCGATCCGATCACCCTCGGTCACCGCCGCGCGCTCCCCGATGTGCTCCCACCTCCCCCGATGGCCTGTGCGGCACCCTGGGGCGCGCCACGCCCCCGCAGGTACGATGCCCCTGGTGCGACCTACGGACGGCTGCTCTGCGCACCGTGACAACTCCGGTCCGCGGTACGGCGGTTCGATACCGGCGGCCGGGGGCGAGCGGTCGGTCAACCGACGGGGGGCACGGTTTGTGGGGGACGTGATGGACTTCGGCACGCGGGGCCCCGAGGCCCCGGCCGACCTCGCCTGGCTGCGAGGTGTGGACGCGTACACGATGGGGGCGTATCCGCAGGCGGAGGAGGAGTTCCGCACCGCGGTGCGGATCGATCCCGGGATGGCCGACGGCTGGCTCGGCCTGCACGCGCTGCGGGTCGACACGACGACCGCGCTGCTGCGGATGTTCCGGCACCGGGACCGCTTCGGGGAGCAGCGCGCCCGGCACCGCCGTACGCTCAACTCCTGGTACTGGCTGGGCTGGTGGGTGCAGCCGGTGCTGGAGAGCCCGCGCGATCTGCTGCTGGCCCACGCCTCGCACTGGCTGGACGGACGGCACGTCCCCGAGCTGGACCGCGCGCTCGCCGGGCTGCCGCCCGTGGACACCGACCACCAGGTCCGCTTCCTGCACGCCTGCCGGGCCTATCTGGTCAAGGACTGGGAGCAGCTCGTCCGGCACACCGACCCGCTGCTCGACGATCCGATGCTCGGCATCGAGGCCGGTCTCTTCGGCGGCATGGCACGGGTGCGGCTGGAGATGTACGGGCAGGCCGAACCGCTGCTGTCGGCCGCGCTGATGCGGTGCCGCAGCGAGCAGCCGCAGCGCAAGGAACTGCGGTACTGGCTCGCCCGGGCGCACGAGGGCACCGGCCGCTCGGCGGCGGCGCTCCCCCTGTACCGGGCGGTGCACCGCGTCGACCCGGCCTTCATGGACACCTCGGCCCGGCTCGCCGCCATCGCCGAGGGCGACGGATACGACGACAACGCCGACCTGGCCGCGATCACGCTGGCCGGGTTCGGGCAGGACGTCGACGGCACCGACGGGCTCGACCCGCTGTTCGGCGTCGAGGGACGCGACCTGAGGCTGCCGGACCCGGAGCCGCCGGCCGCTCCCCTGCCGTCGGTGGCGGACCCGGCGGTGCGGGAGAAGGCGGCCGTGTCGTCGCAGCCGCTGCCCGCCGGGCCGACCGACCCCGCGTTACTGGAGGAGGCGCTGACCGAACTCGAGCGCATGGTGGGGCTGGAGCCCGTCAAACGCCAGGTCAAGGCGCTGTCCGCGCAGCTGAACATGGCGCGGCTGCGGGCCGGGCAGGGCCTGCCGGTGCAGCCGCCCAAGCGGCACTTCGTCTTCTCCGGCCCCTCCGGCACCGGCAAGACCACGGTCGCCCGCATCCTGGGCCGGGTCTTCTACGCGCTCGGGCTGCTCGGCGGCGACCACCTCGTGGAGGCCCAGCGCGCCGACCTGGTCGGCGAGTACCTGGGCCAGACCGCCGTGAAGGCCAACGAGCTCATCGACTCGGCGCTCGGCGGGGTGCTGTTCGTGGACGAGGCGTACGCACTGTCCAACACGGGCTACGGCAAGGGCGACGCCTACGGCGACGAGGCCCTGCAGGTGCTGCTGAAGCGGGCCGAGGACAACCGGGACCACCTGGTCGTCATCCTGGCCGGCTATCCCGAGGGCATGGACCGGCTGCTGGCCGCCAACCCCGGGCTGTCCTCCCGGTTCACCACGCGCGTCGACTTCCCCTCGTACCGCCCCCTGGAGCTGACCGCGATCGGCGAGGTGCTCGCCGCCGAGAACGGCGACCTGTGGGACGAGGAGGCGCTGGACGAGCTGCGGTCCATCGCCGGGCACGTGGTCGACCAGGGGTGGATCGACGAGCTCGGCAACGGGCGGTTCCTGCGGACCCTTTACGAGAAGAGCTGCGCCTACCGGGACCTGCGGCTGTCGGCCTACCCGGGCGCGCTGACCCGGGAGGAGCTGGCGACGCTGAGGCTGCCCGATCTGATGCAGGCGTACGGCGAGGTGCTGTCGGGGCGGGGGCCGCAGGACCCGTCGGCGCACTGACGGGTCCCGCGGCCTGCGGCCGGCTCAGCCGGCCAGGGCTCCCTCCGGCTCCCCCGTGCCGATCCGGGGAGCGGTCACCCGTACCTCCGGCAGCTCCCGGTGGGCCGGGTCGCGGACCTCGCCCACCAGCAGCTCCAGCACGTCCTCCAGGGCGGCCAGGCCGAGGACCCGGCCGGAGGCGTCGGCCACCTGGGCCAGATGGGTGGCGGCCCGGCGCATCACCGTCAGGGCGTCGTCCAGGGGCAGTTCGGAGCGCAGGGTCGTCATCGGGCGCCACAGGTGCTGCGGCACCGCCCGCTCGGACTCCTCCAGGTCCAGGACGTCCTTCACATGCAGATAGCCCATGAAGGCGCCGTTCTCGGCCGCGACCGGGAACCGGGAGTAGCCGGTGCGGGCGGTGAGGGCGACGATCTGTCCGGGGGTGACCGAGGGGCTGACGGTGACCAGCGACTCGCGCCGGAGCAGGACGTCCGTCACCGGGCGCGAGCCCAGCTCCAGGGCGTCCTCCAGGCGCTCCTGCTCCTCGGGGTCGAGGAGTCCGGCCTGGCCGGAGTCCTCCACGAGCCGGTTGAGCTGCTCGCTGGTGAACACCGCCTCGACCTCGTCTTTCGGCTCCACGCGGAACAGCCGCAGGATCGCCTGCGCGACCGCGCCCAGGGCGACCGTGATCGGCCGGCAGAAGCGGGCGAAGTACACCAGGCCGGGGCTCAGCCACAGCGCGACCCTCTCCGGTGCCGCCATCGCCAGGTTCTTCGGCACCATCTCGCCGATGACCAGGTGGAAGAAGACGACCGCGGCGAGCGCGATGACATACGTCAGCGGATGGATCATGCCGTCCGGCAGCCGCACCCACTCGAACACCGGCTCCAGCAGATGCGCCACCGTCGGCTCGGCGACCGCGCCGAGCGTCAGGGAGCAGACGGTGATGCCGAACTGGGCGGCGGCCATCATCTGCGGCAGATGCTCCAGGCCGTACAGCACCTGGCGGGCGCGGGCGGTGCCGAGCGGTTCGACCTGGCTGCGGCGGACCGAGACCAGGGCGAACTCGGCGCCCACGAAGAAGCCGTTGGCGAGCACGAGCAGGGCGGCGAAGAGAAGTTGGAGCACGCTCATCGGGCGACCTCCACGACGGCGCCGGTGCGCACCAGCCGGACCCGTTCGGCCCGGTAGTGACCGACCCGGCGCACGGACAGCCGCCAGCCGGGCAGCTCCGCCTTGTCTCCGACGGCCGGGATCCGGCCGAGCAGGTCGGCGACCAGTCCGGCGACGGTCTCGTACGGCCCCTCAGGCACGTCGAGACCTATGCGCTGGAGGATGTCGACCCGGCAGCTGCCGTCGGCGTCCCAGGCGGGCCGGCCGTCCTCGGGCGGGGCCGCGGCGAGTTCGGGCAGGTCCTGCCCGTCGTGCTCGTCGCGGACCTCGCCGACGATCTCCTCGACGATGTCCTCCAGCGTCACCACGCCGGCCGTGCCGCCGTACTCGTCGACGACGACGGCGATGGGCTGCTCGCTGCGCAGCCGGGCGAGGAGGGGCTGGACCGGCAGGGTCTCGGGGACCAGCAGGGCCGGCCGGGCGATCCGGCCGACGGGGGTGCGCAGCCGGTCGCTCGAGCGGACCGCGAGCGCGTCCTTGAGATGGACCATGCCGACGATCTCGTCGATCCGCTCCCGGTAGACCGGGAAGCGGGACAGGCCGGTGGCGCGGGTGAGGTTCACCACGTCCTCGGCCGTGGCCGACGACTGGAGGGCGCTGACCTTCACCCGCGGGGTCATCACGTGCTGCGCGGTCAGCTCGCCGAGGGACAGGGTGCGGACGAACAGGTCCGCGGTGTCCTGCTCCAGGGCGCCGGCCTGGGCGGAGTGGCGGGCCAGGGAGACCAGCTCGCCGGGGGTGCGGGCGGACGCCAGCTCCTCGGCGGGCTCGATGCCCATGGCCCGCACGAGCCGGTTGGCGACGGAGTTCAGCGCGGCGATCACCGGGCGGAACAGCCGGGCGAAGACGTGCTGGGGTCCGGCGACGAAGCGCGCGACCTGCAGGGGCCGCGACACCGCCCAGTTCTTGGGCACGAGCTCGCCGATCACCATCTGCACGGCCGAGGCCAGCAGCATGCCGACGACGACCGCGACACCGGACACGGCCCCTTCGGGGACGCCGATCGCGCCGAACGGGCCGCCCAGCAGCTGGGCCAGGGCCGGTTCGGCGAGCATGCCGACGACCAGGGAGGTGATGGTGATGCCGAGCTGGGTGCCGGAGAGCTGGAAGGACAGTTCCCGGAGGGAGGCGACGACCCGGTGGGCCCGTCGGTCGCCCTCGGCGGCGGCCTTCTCGGCGTCCGTGGCCTCGACGGTGACCAGGCCGAACTCGGCGGCCACGAAGAAGCCGTTGGCGAGGATGAGGAGGAACGCGGCTGCCAGGAGCAGCAGGGGGGTACTCATGATGCCGCCGCCCCGGTATGTCGGGGGCGGGCGGCGCAGGTACTACAGGACGATCCGTCCATCGCTGGAGGGAATCACTCCTCGGGTAGCAGGGGCCTTCGAAGGACCGGGCGGACCCACGAGAGGCGGAGGCGTCGAAAAAACGCCTCCGCCAACAGATTAATCAAGACCGGGGCACTTGCGGCAGGGCGAACGCCCCCGAGTGCGCCCCGATGGGGGTCGGTCAGCCCTGACGGCCCTGAGGGCCCTCGGGGTCCTGGACGGCGCGGGTCTCGGCGAGGGCGCGCAGGGCGCGGGCGTCGGCGATGGCCTTCTCCTTGGCGATACCGGGCTGGATGCCCAGCGCGGGCAGGCTGGTTCCGTCGCTGAGGTCGAGGAACACCCAGGGGTCGCCGGGCCGCAGGTTCACCCGGACGATCTCGGCCCAGGCCAGCCGGCGGCGGGACGCGATGTTCACCACGGTGACGCCGGCCTCGTCGGCGACCACGCGGACGCGCGCCAGCTGGGCGAGCACGCCGAACATCAGGGCGCCGGTGAGGACGAAGCTGAGCCGCTCCCCCGGGCCGAGCTTGTCCAGCAGAAGCGCGACCGCCGTGATGACGACGAAGATCGCGACGCCCGCGCTGAGCAGGATCGCGCGCGTGCGCCCCGGCCGGAAGGTGACGGGGAGGGTGGGCAGCTCGGACATGACGGGGCTCTCGGAGGACATCTCGGTGGGTGTCAGAGGCGGCAGGCGTGGATGGCCGTGGTCAGGATGGCGCGGGCGCCGATGTCGTACAGGTCGTCCATGATCCGCTGGGCCTCGCGGGCGGGGACCATGGCGCGGACGGCGACCCAGCCCTCGTTGTGCAGCGGCGAGACGGTCGGCGACTCGAGGCCGGGTGTGAGGGCGACGGCCTTCTCCAGCTGCTCCACGCGGCAGTCGTAGTCCATCATCACGTACGTCCGGGCGACGAGGACGCCCTGGAGGCGGCGCAGGAACTGCTGCACCTTGGGGTCCTCGGCGTCCGCGCCGGTACGGCGGATGACGGCGGCCTCGGACTTCATGATCGGGTCGCCGACCACCTCCAGGCCGGCGTTGCGCAGCGAGGTGCCGGTCTCGACGACGTCGGCGATGACCTGGGCGACGCCGAGCTGGATGGCGGTCTCGACGGCGCCGTCGAGGTGCACGACGGAGGCGTCGATGCCGTGGTCGGCGAGGTACTTGGCGACGATGCCCTCATAGGAGGTGGCGATCGTCTTGCCCTTGAGGTCCGCGAGGTCGCCGCCGACGGTGCCCGGCTTGGTGGCGAAGCGGAACGTGGAGCGGGCGAAGCCGAGCGGCAGGATCTCCTCGGCGTCGGCGCCGGAGTCGATCAGCAGGTCACGGCCGGTGATGCCGATGTCGAGCTGGCCGGAGGCGACGTAGATCGCGATGTCGCGGGGGCGGAGGTAGAAGAACTCGACCTCGTTGACCGGGTCGACGATCCGCAGTTCCTTGGACTCCCGCCGCTGCTGGTAGCCGGCCTCATGCAGCATGTCCGCCGCAGGGCCGGAGAGTGAACCCTTGTTGGGGACGGCGATGCGCAGCATGAGGTCGGCTTCCTTCGTTGGCTCGGCGGTGGGGTGGGGTGGTGGTGCTCAGAGGTGGGCGTAGACGTCGTCCAGGGAGATCCCGCGGGCGACCATCATCACCTGGACGTGGTAGAGCAGCTGCGAGATCTCCTCGGCGGCGGCGTCCTTGCCCTCGTACTCGGCGGCCATCCAGACCTCGGCGGCCTCCTCGACGACCTTCTTGCCGATGGCGTGGACGCCCTTCTCGACGAGTTCGGCGGTGCGGGAGGTGGCGGGATCGCCCTGGGCGGCCTTGTGCTGGAGCTCGGTGAAGAGCTCCTCGAACGTCTTCTTGGACATGGTGACGCTCAGCCTATGCCACATGTGCCGTTCGTCAGCGCCAGGGTTCGGATACTGAGCGCAGGGTCGCCGCCGTCGCCACGGCCGCGGTCACCGCCTCGTGCCCCTTGTCCTCGCTGGAGCCCTCGATGCCGGCCCGGTCGAGGGCCTGCTCCTCGGTGTCGCAGGTGAGCACGCCGAACCCGACGGGCACGCCGGTGTCGACCGACACCTGGGTGAGGCCCTGGGTGACGCCCTGGCACACGTACTCGAAGTGGGGGGTGCCGCCGCGGATGACGACCCCCAGGGCCACGATCGCGTCGTAGCCCCGGCCCGCGAGGACCTTGGCGACGACCGGGAGCTCCCAGCTGCCGGGGACCCTGAGCAGGGTCGGCTCGTCGATCCCCAGGTCGTGCAGGGCGCGCAGCGCGCCGTCGACCAGTCCGTCCATCACCTTCTCGTGCCACTGTGCCGCGATGACGGCGACCCGCAGGTCACCCACATTGCGTACGGACAGCTCCGGTGCGCCCTTGCCGCTCACGTTCTCGTGTCTCCTCGGTGTGGTCTTACTGGGTGGTGCAGGTGGACAGGGCGGACGGGGCCGGGACCGCGGGCTCGGGGTCCAGCCAGGGCAGGTCGTGCCCCATCCGGTCGCGCTTGGTGCGCAGGTACCGCAGATTGTGCTCGCCCGCCTGGACGGGCATCGGCTCGCGCTGGCCGACCTGGATGCCGTGGGCGAGCAGCGCGTCGGACTTGTCGGGGTTGTTGGTCAGCAGACGCACGCTGCGCACGCCGAGGTCGGCGAGGATGCGCGCGCCGGCGCCGTAGTCGCGGGCGTCGGCGGGCAGGCCGAGTTCGAGGTTGGCGTCGAGGGTGTCGCGGCCGCGCTCCTGCAGTTCGTAGGCGCGCAGTTTGGACATCAGGCCGATGCCCCGGCCCTCGTGGCCGCGCAGGTAGACGACGACACCGCGGCCCTCGTCCTGGATGCGGTCCAGCGCGGCCTCCAACTGGGGTCCGCAGTCGCAGCGCTGGGAGCCGAAGACGTCACCGGTGAGGCATTCGGAGTGGACGCGGACCACGACGTCCTCGCCGTCGCCGATCTCACCGTGGACGAGGGCGACGTGTTCGACGCCGTCGACGGTGGAGCGGTAGCCGTAGGCCGTGAACGTGCCGTGGGCGGTGGGGAGATGGACCTCGGCCTCGCGCCGGACGGTGGAGTCGGCGGCGAGCCGGTCCTCGTCGGGGGCGGTCGGCTGCACGGGCTGGGGGTGCTCGGACTCGCGGCGGTAGGCGACGAGGTCGGCGATGGAGACGATCGTCAGGCCGTGCTTGCGGGCGAACGGGATCAGCTCGGGCAGCCGCAGCATCTCGCCGTCCTCGCCGGCGATCTCCACGATGGCGCCGGCCGGGCGCAGTCCGGCGAGCCGGGCGAGGTCGACGGCGGCCTCGGTGTGCCCGTTGCGGACGAGGACACCGCCGGGCCGGGCGCGCAGCGGGAAGATGTGGCCGGGGCGGACGAGGTCCGAGGGCCGGGCCGTGCCGCTCGCCAGGAGCTGGAGGGTGGTGGACCGGTCGGAGGCGGAGATGCCGGTGGTCACGCCGTGCTCGCCGGAGGCGTCGACGGAGACGGTGAACGCCGTCTTCATCGACTCGGTGTTGTCCGCCACCATCTGGGGCAGTTCGAGCCGGTCGAGCTCGTCGGGCTCCATGGGCGCGCAGATCAGTCCGCGGCACTCGCTCATCATGAAGGCGACGATCTCGGGCGTCGCGTGTTCGGCGGCGATGACGAGGTCGCCCTCGTTCTCGCGGTCCTCGTCGTCGACGACCACGACGGGGCGGCCGGCCGCGATGTCGGCGACGGCCCGCTCGATCGGGTCGAGTCGGAGGTCCTCGGCGCTCTCGGCGCTGTACAGAATCGGTGCCGCGGTCATGCCGGCGCTCCTTCCAGGACGGGCCGCGCGTCGTTGCGGGAGCGCAGCCACCAGTCGCGCATGCCCCACAGGACGAGTGCGCCGTAGATGACGTAGACGAAGCCGGAGAAGGCGTAGCCGTTGGCGAAGTTGAGGGGGACGCCGACCAGGTCGACGAGGAGCCAGGCGAACCAGAACTCGACCATGCCGCGCGCCTGGGCGTACATGGCGACGACGGTGCCGACGAAGATGTAGGCGTCCGGCCAGGGGTCCCAGGACAGCGTCGGGTACGCCTTGAACAGCAGCGCGACCCCGACGGTGCCGATGGCGGCGGCGCCGAGCATGGCCGCGCGCTCGGGCCAGGTGGCGAAGCGGGGGGCGATGTGGCCGTCCTCGCCGCGGCCCTTGCCGCGCTGCCACTGCCACCAGCCGTACAGGGCGACGACCATGACGACGGCCTGCTTGCCCGCACTGCCGGTGAGGTGCCCGAAGAAGGCGCCGAAGAGGATCAGCCCGGCGAGGAACTGCACGGGCCAGGTCCACAGGGAGCGCCGCCAGCCGAGGGCGAGGGCGGCCAGGCCGAAGAGGTTGCCGATCATGTCCGACCAGAGGATGTGCTGGCCGAACAGCGTGAACGCCTCGGAGTTCAGCGAGTTCACCGCGTGGCCGTCCCTTCGGAGGAGAGGCGGTCGCCCAGCATCCGCTCGACGTACTTGGCGATGACGTCGACCTCGAGGTTGACCGGGTCGCCGGGCTGCTTGTGGCCGAGCGTGGTCAGGTCGAGGGTGGTCGGGATGAGGCTGACGGTGAAGAAGTCGGCTCCGGCCTCGACGACGGTGAGGCTGATGCCGTCGACCGTGATGGAGCCCTTCTCCACGACGTAGCGGGAGAGGTCCGCGGGCAGGGAGATCCTCACGATCTCCCAGTGCTCGGAGGGGGTGCGCTGAAGGACCTGGCCGGTGCCGTCGACGTGTCCCTGGACGATGTGCCCGCCGAGGCGGTCGCCCACGGCGGTGGGCCGCTCCAGGTTGACGCGGGAGCCCACGGTGAGGGCGCCCAGGCTGGAGCGCTTGAGGGTCTCGGCCATGACGTCGGCGGTGAACTCGTCGCCCTCGTGGTCGACGACCGTCAGGCAGACGCCGTTGACCGCGATGGAGTCGCCGTGCTTGGCGCCGTCGGTGACGACAGGGCCGCGCAGTCGGAAGCGACAGGCGTCGCCGAGGGTCTCGACGGCCGTGACGTGGCCCAGCTCTTCGACGATTCCGGTGAACACTTCCCGGGTCCTCCTGCCTCATAGGGGCACGGACTCCGGGGCTGTCGATGACGACAGAATGTACGAGCGAGGGCACTGGGGGCGACGCCGGACGAGGGTCCGCCCCATGGACGAACCGGTACGGCGGCGCGCACAAGGCTCGCCCGCCGCGCACTGCCTCCCATCCGGACTTTAACCGTCGGTCCAGGAATTTCACCTGGTCAACCGGTCGCTGGAGGCGACCGGGTCGCGGACTGTAACCGCCGGTTCGGACTTTCACCGACCCCGGAGTGCGCTGCTTGTGGTACATGGCCAGTGTGCCACGACCGATGGACGTCCATACGGGCGAAGGGTGTGGGGTGGCTCACAGGACACTTCCCCGGACTTTCCAGGCGAGCGGCGAGGCTCTCAACTCCCCCGCGCCGGCGGAGCTTTGCGATTGGTCCATACCTATTGACGCTGTGGTCTAGTCCTCTCTACTGTCAGCGGTGCGCGGCGGGGACTCGGCGCCCCGCCGCACCCACGAGAGCGCCCGGCGGCGGTGACGACGGCCCTTGCCCGCCGCCGGGTCTCCCCAAGCTCGCCCCTTCGGCCACGACCGGATGTCACATCTCCCCGGGATGCTCCGTCAGGTACTGCGAGGGATGCTCCGAACCGGGAGTGTCCGCGTCGCGAAGGGGCTGAACACGATGACCACGATGCTGGTGACCGGCGGGACCGGAACGCTCGGCCGGCTCGTCACCGAGCGGCTGCGGGCGGACGGGCACGAGGTGCGGGTGCTCAGCCGGCACGCGCAGCCGTACGCCGTCGACCTGCGCAAGGGCGGGCCGGGGCTGGACACCGCGATGGCCGGCGTGGACACGGTCGTGCACTGCGCGAGCTCACCGAACGGCGGCGACGAGGACGCGGCGCGGCATCTGATCGCCGCCGCGCGCGGGGCCGGGGTGCGCCACCTGGTCTACATCTCGATCGTCGGCGTGGACCGGGTGCCGTTCGGCTACTACCGCAGCAAGCTCGCCGTGGAGCGGCTGGTCGAGGAGTCGGGGCTGGGCTGGACCGTGCTGCGCGCGACCCAGTTCCACGATCTGCCCGCGCGGATGCTGGGCGCCCTCGCCAAACTGCCGGTCGTACTGCTGCCGGCCCGGGTGAAGGACCAGCCGATCGAGGTCGCCGAGGTCGCGGACCGGCTGGCCGGACTGGCCGAGGGGGAGCCCGCCGGACGCGTCACGGACATGGGCGGCCCGGAGGTGCGGACCTTCGACTCGCTGGCCCGCGCCTATCTGAAGGCCACGGGCCGCAGGCGTCTCGTGGTGAGCGTGCCGCTGTGGGGCCGGGCGTACCGCGCCTTCCGCTCCGGCGGGCACCTCGCGCCCGAACACGCGGTGGGCAAGGGGACGTTCGAGGAGTACCTGGACCGGCGCTCCGGTCACCGGTCCTAGGGCGTCTCAGCGCCCCGGCGGCGGCGCGAACAGGACCTCCTGGGCCCGGTCGCGGGCCGTCAGGAGGGCTCCGCGCAGGACCGCCGTGCCGCCGAGGGCGCTCGGGCGGACCGCGACCAGCAGGGGCGACATCCGCCGTACCCGTTCCTCGACCAGAGCGGCGAGCGGCGGGCCGCCGGCCTGTCCGACCTCGCCGCCGAGGACCACACAGCCGGGGTCGAGGACGGCGACGACCGAGGCCACGCCGAGCGCGATGCGGTCCGCGAGGGCGTCGAGGAACGGCTGGGCCTCGCCGGGACGCGCCACCGCCTCCCCCACCAGGCGGGCGGCGGCCGATGCGTGGGCGTCCTCGGCCGGGATGCCGTGCTCCGCCGCCAGCCGTGCGATCGCCGCCGAGCCCGCCAGCGAGTGGAAGCCGCCCGCGCAGTCCGTAGCGGACGGCAGCCCTGTGGTGCCGGGCACCGGCAGGAAGCCGATCTCGCCGGTGCCGCCGGACGCCCCGCGGCGCAGCGCCCCGTCGAGGACGACGGCGGCCCCGGTGCCGTGCCCGAGCCACAGCAGGACGAAGGTGTCGCCGTCGCGGGCCGCGCCGTCGCGCTGTTCGGCGAGGGCGGCGAGGTTGGTCTCGTTCTCGACGCTGACGCGGGCCTCGGGGAACCGCTCCTGGAGGGTCGCGACGAGGCCGCGGTGCCACGGGGGCAGGCCGGAGGAGTCGCGCAGGTCGCCGCTGGCCGGGTCGATCAGGCCGGGGGCGCCGATGCCCACGGTGTGCAGCCGGTCCGCGCCGGCCTCCTTCACGGCCCGCTCGACGAGGGCGACGGCTCGCTCGACGGCGGGGCCCGTCGAGGTGCCGTCGCCGATGGGCACGGACGCCTCGGCGAGCACGGTGCCGATCAGGTCGGACACGGCCACGGAGACGCCCTCGGTACGGACGTCCAGCGCGGCGAGATGGGCGCGGTCCGCGACGATGCCGTACAGCCTGGCGTTCGGGCCGCGGCGCTGCTCTCCCGCCTCGCCGACGACGGTGATCAGGCCGGCGTCCGTGAGGCGCTCGACGAGGTCGGCGACGGTCGGCCGGGACAGCCCGGTGAGCTGCTTCAGCTGGCCGGCCGTCAGCGGGCCCTCCTGCTGCAGCAGGCGCAGGGCGACCCGGTCGTTGATGGCCCGGGCGGTGCTCGGGGATGCGGGCATGCCGGGATCCTTCCAGATCGGCGGGGCCGCGCGCGGCGACGGGCGGCGTCCCGGCACCCTATCTATCAGGCAGGGTTCCTGATAGTTTACGGCCGGACCGCGCGGAGGCGAGGGCCAGGAGGGGGTCACTTCATGAGCGGGACCGCTGGGAAGGTCTACGACCTGCGGGAGGTCAGGCGTGCCCGGTACGCCGTGGCCGCCGTCTTCGCCGCGCACGGCGCCGTCACCGGGTCGTTCGCGACCCGGGTGCCGTGGATCCAGGACCACGCCGGGGTCAGCGCCGGCCAGCTCGGTCTGGCGCTGGCGTTCCCGGCGCTCGGCGCCTCCCTCGCGATGCCGCTCGCGGGGCGGGTCACGCACCGCTTCGGGGCCCGCAACGCACTGCGCGGGCTGATGGCGCTGTGGACGCTCGCCCTGGCCCTGCCCTCGCTGGCGCCCAACCTCCCTGCCCTGTGCCTGGCCCTGTTCGCCTTCGGCGCCACGGCGGGCATGGCGGACGTGGCGATGAACGCCCTCGGCGTCGAGGTGGAGGGCCGCCTGGGCCGTTCGATCATGTCCGGGCTGCACGGCATGTGGAGCGCCGGCGCCCTGATCGGCTCCGCGGCCGGCACCCTCGCGGCGCACCTGGGCTCGGACGCGCGCCTGCACCACGCGCTCGCGGCGGCGGTGCTGACCGTGCTCGGGGTGGCGGCCTGCCGGTGGGTGCTGGACCTGCAGCCCGCCGAGGACGAGGACCCGCCGCCCCGGTTCGCGCTGCCGCCCCGGTCCGCCCTGCTCATCGGGGCCGTCGGCTTCTGCGCGGTCTTCGCGGAGGGCGCGAGCCTGGACTGGTCGGCGGTGTATCTGCGGGACCAGCTGGACACCTCTGCGGGCCTGGCGGCCGCGTGCACCACGGGCTTCACGCTCACGATGGCGATCGCCCGGATCGCCGGCGACCGGGTCGTGGACCGTTTCGGCTCGGTGCGCACGGTCCGGGCCAGCGGCGTCCTCGCGACGCTCGGCGGGCTGCTGGTCGTCGTCGCGGACGCCCCGGCCCTGGCGATGACCGGGTTCGCGCTGCTGGGCCTCGGCATCGCGGTGGTCGTGCCGCTGTGCTTCGCGGCGGCGGGCCGCAGCGGCTCCAACCCCTCGCTCGCCATCGCGGGCGTCGCGACCATCACCTACACCTCGGGGCTGGTCGCCCCCAGCGCGATCGGCGGGCTCGCCCAGCTCACCAGCCTGGTGGTGTCGTTCTGCCTGGTCACCCTGCTCGCCTCGGGCCTCGCGGCGTTCGCGGGCGTCCTGCGCACCGCCGACCGCGACCGCCCGAAGGTCAGCCGGCCGGACGCAGCAGTTCCCGGCCCGCGGCCCTGAACTCCTCGCTCCACGGCGCCGGGCGCAGCGTCCGGGCGTCGAGCCGGACCAGCACCCGGCTGCCGTGCGCGTAGGTCACCGAGCCGTCGGACGAGCAGAAGCGGAAGCCGTACGTCAGCCCGGTGGTGCCGAGGCGCTCCAGCCACAGGTGCACCGCGTAGGCGCCGGGCTTCGTCACCGGCGCCTCGTAGGTGATGCGCAGTTCCTTGACCGCGTTGCAGGCGTCACCCGCGGCCACCCAGTCGCCCTCGAAGCGGAATCCGTGCTCCTGCCACAGCTCGGTCCACGCCCGCTCGACCATCAGCGGGTAGCGGGCGTTGTGCAGCAGCCCGAGCGCGTCGAGGTCGTCGAAGTGCACGGTGACGGGCACGAGCCGGCCGTGGGACGGGGCGGACAGGGGCAGGGCTTCGGCGGTCACGGCGGGACTCCTGGGACGTACGAGAGGACCCCACCATCCTAAGCGGACGCTCAGAATCCGAGGTGGCCCCGGGTCGGCGGCCCGGTCGGTGTACCGGACAATGGTCCGGACCCCTCGTTCGCACGACGAAAGCGAAACCGCACCATGGATCTCGGCGTCCGCTGGAAACTGCACGGAGACGGACGCACTCCGGCGCCCGGCGCGGTGGTCCGCCCGGACGAGCGGCTGTCCTGGCCGCGCACGGTCGGGCTCGGCGCCCAGCACGTGGTCGCGATGTTCGGCGCCAGTTTCGTGGCACCGGTCCTCATGGGACTCGACCCCAACCTGGCGATCATGATGTCCGGCGTCGCCACGGTGATCTTCCTGCTGGCCACGCGCGGCCGGGTGCCCAGCTACCTCGGCTGCTCGCTGTCCTTCGTGGGCGTCGCCGCCGTCATCCGGGCGGACGGCGGGTCGAGCGCGGTCGTGACCGGCGCGGTCCTCGTGGTCGGCGCGGCGCTGTTCCTGGTCGGCCTCGCCGTGCAGCGGTTCGGAGCGCGCGTCATCCATGTCGCGATGCCGCCGATCGTGACCGGCGCGGTGGTCATGCTGATCGGCTTCAACCTCGCCCCCGTGACCGCCTCCACCTACTGGCCGCAGGACCAGTGGACGGCCCTGCTCGTGATGCTGTTCACCGGTCTGGCCGTGGTCTGCCTGCGCGGTTTCTGGTCCCGGATCGCGATCTTCCTGGGCCTGGTCCTCGGATACGCCCTGTCCTGGGTGTTCGACCGGGTCTTCGGCCGTATCCACTCGGTCGACGCGAGCGGCAAGCTCACCGACCACTGGCGGCTCGACCTGTCCGGAGTCTCGAAGGCCGACTGGATCGGCCTGCCCGAGCTGCACGGCCCGTCGTTCCAGTGGTCCGCGATCCTCGTGGCGCTGCCCGTGGTCATCGCGCTCGTCGCCGAGAACGCCGGGCACGTGAAGGCCGTCGGCGAGATGACCGGCGACAACCTCGACGACAAGCTGGGCACCGCGATCTCCGCGGACGGCGCCGCCTCGATGCTGTCCACCGCCGTGGGCGGCCCGCCCAACACCACGTACTCCGAGAACATCGGCGTGATGGCCGCGACCCGCGTCTACTCGACGGCCGCCTACTGGGCCGCCGCCGGCTTCGCCCTCCTCTTCGGGCTCTGCCCCAAGTTCGGCGCGGTGGTGGCCGCCGTCCCCGGCGGCGTCCTCGGCGGCATCACCGTCATCCTGTACGGCATGATCGGCCTGCTCGGCGCGCAGATCTGGATCAACGCCGAGGTCGACCTGCGCAATCCGCTGAACCTGGTGCCGGCCGCCGCGGGCATCATCATCGGTGTCGGCAACGTGACGCTGGAGATCACCGACACCTTCGAGCTGAGCGGCATCGCGCTGGGCACCCTGGTCGTCATCACCGGCTACCACGCGCTGCGGGCGTTCGCCCCGGCCCACCTCAGGACGCAGCAGCCGCTGCTCGACGAGGGCACGTCGTCGTACGACGAGGGAAGCGCCGGCGAGGGGCCTCAGCGCGCCAGTTCGTAGGCGTAGGAGGCGGTGAAGGTGCCGGGCTCCCCCTTGCAGCCGTCCGACTCCCCCGGCAGCTTGACCCACAGATAGCCGTCGATCCGGGCCTCGCCGGTCGCGAGGGTGGGCGCCCGCCCCAGCTTGCGGCCCGACGGGTCGCACCACTCACCGTCCGGCGGGGCGCCGGCGCCGTTGCGGCTGGTGTCGATGACGGCGCCCAGGCCCGGCCCGCCGCCGAGGGCGTCGAGGACCCGCCGGTCGTAGGCGATCTCGGCGGCCGTGGTGTGGAAGTTGGAGACGTTGCTGAAGACGCCGTCGGAGGACGCGGCCGAGGCGGCACCCGCCTGCCGCAGCCATCCCGCCTGCCTGGCCGGCGTGTGCCAGCCGGAGTGCCCGGCGTCGTAGTACACGCGGGCCCGGGGGTTGGCGGACTTGATGACCCGGCCGGCCCGGGCCAGCGACGCGAAGCGCGCGGCGCGCTCCCCCGCGGAGAGGCACTCGGACTGGGCCACGGAGTCCGGCTCCAGGACGACGACGACGTCACCGGAGCCCAGCCCGGCGGCGAACCGGTCGATCCACGCGTCGTACGCGGCCAGGCCGGGCGCCCCGCCCTCGGAGTACCCGCCGCAGTCACGGTCCGGGATCACGTACGGCACGACCACCGGGGTGCGGCCCTGCGCCGCGCCGGCCGAGGTGACCGCGCGGACCCGGGCGGTGATGGTGTCCGGCGTGAAGTCGGCGAACCACACCGCGGCCGGCTGGGCGGCGATCCGGGACTGGATGACGGCGTACCGGGGGTCGCCGGGGTGGTCGCGGACCCATTCCTGCACCTGGGAGTCCGGGTGGCGGTAGAGCCCGGTGGAGACCGGCGCCGCGCGCCGCGTCCGCTCCGGGGTCTTCGAGGGCGTCGCGGACGCCGTCCGCCGCGGGCTCGGCGAGGCCGAGGCGGAGGGGGACGCGGTGGGCGACGGCGACGCGGAGGGCGCGACGGGCAGCGCGTCGAGGCGCACCGAACGCGTCTTCTCGGACGGCCCGGCCTCCGTCGGGTCCGGCCCACCGTCGAGGGCGGAGATCAGCCCGGTCGTCGTGCCGACGGCCACCACGACCGAGGCCGCGGCGACCATGGCGCTGCGCCGTCCGGTCCTCCTGCGCGCGGCCCTGCGTGACGCCAGTCGCCGGGCGCGTGTGCCTGGCACCGTCCTGCTCCCCCTCCCCCACGGCAGGCGCGTTCCCCCGTTCTGGGGAAGCGCCGGGCCCGCCGTCACTCCGGTCAGCCTAAAGCTGGGACTCTGCCCCCATGGCGCAATGCGAACAATTCACCACCCCCGTGGACGCCGTCCTCTCCCGTATGCGCGCCCTCGACGCGAGGCTGCCCGAGCGCGACGGGGTCGCCGTCTTCAACCGCGTCTACCTCACCGTCACCGAGGCCGTCGACCGGCACATCGACGCCGGGCGGTTCCCCGACGCGCGCGCCGCGATCACCCTGGACGTGCGGTTCGCGGAACGGTATCTCACGGCCGTGGAGACGGCGGAGGAAAGCCGGCGTCCGCCCGCCTGCTGGCGGCCCCTGTTCCAGATGCGCCGCCATCCGGGCGTACGGCCGCTGCAGTTCGCGCTCGCGGGCATCAATGCGCACATCGGGCACGATCTCGCGCTCGCCGTGGTGGACGCCTGCCGTAGCCTCGGCTGCGAACCCACCGACCTGGAGGACGAGTTCGACCGGGTGGGCGATCTGCTCATCTCGCTGGAGGAGCAGATCCGCGAGGAGCTGATGCCGGGGCCCGACCTGTTCCGGATCGCGGACCCGCTCACCCATCTGCTCGGCTCCTGGAGTCTGGAGCGGGCGCGGGACGCCACCTGGGCGGCGGCGCGTGCCCTGTGGGCGCTGCGCCGACTCCCCGATCTGGCCGGGGAGTTCACCGAGCGGCTGGACGCGGCCGTGGGACTGGCCGGGCGCATGCTGCTGACCCCGCTGCGCGACTGAGCGGCCGCCGAGTGGCGGTTCCCCGGGCCTTCAGTACGTTGGCCGGTGGGGGTCCGCCGATCGCGAAGGAGCTCTCCGCCATGGCCATCCGCCTCGGACTCGGTCTTCCCCAGCTGCGGCAGTACGACCTGACCAAGGACGTGACGGACGTGGCCCGCGCCGCCGAGCGGACCGGCTACGACAGCGTCTGGGTCTACGAGCGGCTGCTGGTCCCCGAGTCGCCCACCCAGGGCCTGTACGACGTGCCGGGGCTGCCCTGGCCTGACTGGTACCGCGGGATGGCCCATCCCCTGGTCACGCTGGCCCTGGCCGCGGCGGTCACCGAACGGGTCCGGCTCGGCACCGGGGTGACGGTCGCCCCGCTGCACGGCGCGGTCCAGCTCGCGAAGGCCTTCGCCACGCTGGACGCGGCGAGCGGCGGTCGGGTCGTCCTGGGACTGGGCACGGGCTGGTCGACCGACGAGTTCGCCGCCGCGGCCATCGGACCGCACAACCGGCGCGGCGGCCTCCTGGAGGAGGTCATCAAGGTGTGCCGGGCGGTGTGGGGCCCGGACCCGGTGTCCTTCGAGGGCCGTACGGCGAAGATCGACGCGGCCGTGATCGGCCCCAAGCCCGCCCGCCCGATCCCGGTCCTGGTGGCCGCGGCCGGCGACCGGGCCCTCGGGCGGGTCGTCGACCTCGGCGACGGCTGGATCCCGGTCGCCATGGACGTCGACGCGTACGCCGCCGGGTGGCGGCGACTGCAGGAGCTCGCGGCCGAGCGCGGGCGGACCCGGCCGATCGAGCGGGTGCCGCGGGTCAACGCCCTGTACTCCGCCACGCCCTACGACGGCGCGGACCGCCAGCCCTTCCAGGGCAGCGCCGACCAGATCGTGGCGGACCTCGCCGCGTACGCCGAGGTCGGCGTCGACGAGGCCCTGCTCGACCTCCAGACGAACACGCGCGACGCCCAGGAGCTCAAGGACGCCGCCGCGGAGGTGTACGAGAAGGTGCGGGCCGCCGGACTCTGAGCCGGGTCAGTCCTCCGGCAGCTCGACCGGCGCGATCTCGTCGTAGACGTCGCCCGGACCCGGGTTGGTGGCGTCCGTGGTGCCGCCCAGGTGGTGCATGACGCCCCACACCGCGTTCAGCGCGGTCTGGACGGCGCCCTCGGCCCAGCCGGCGGTCCAGGAGATGTCGTCGCCGGCGAGGAAGATGCCCCGCTTGTCCTCGGGCAGGCGGTCCTGCATGAAGTGGGTGAACAGGCGCCGCTGGTAGCGGTAGTGGCCGGGCAGGTTGGCCTTGAACGCGCCCATGAAGTAGGGCTCGTTCTCCCAGGAGACCGTCACCGGGTTGCCGATGATGTGCTTCCTGATGTCGACCTTCGGGTAGATCTCGCCGAGCGACTTCAGCATGACCTCCATCCGCTCCTGCGCGGACAGCGGCAGCCACTTCAGGCTGTCGTCGCACCAGGTGTAGGAGAGGCAGATGACGGCGGGCCTGTCCGGGCCGTCGTCCAGCAGGTAGGTGCCGCGCGTCATCCGGTCGGTGAGCGTCATCGACATGACGTCCCGCCCGGTCTCCTCGTCCTTGTCCAGCCAGAAAGGCCGGTCCACGGGCACGAAGAGCTTGCTGGACTCCATGTAGTGGGTGCGCTCGATCGCGGTCCAGTGGTCGATCGGGAAGAGCGAGTCGTCGCAGGCGATCTTGGAGAGCAGCATCCAGGACTGGGCGGTGAAGATCGCCGCCCGGTAGGTACGGATGTCGCCGGTCGCGTCGGTCACGGTGATCCGGTTGCCGGCGGCGCGGTTCAGCCGGGTGACGGCCGGACGCGGGGCGCCGTCGACGTGCAGGGACTTCAGGGACGTCCCGTACGGCCAGTGGACGATCTTCTCCGGCTCGCGCTCCCACAGGCGCAGCGGCAGCTGCTGGGAGCCGCCGACGATGCCGCGGTGGTGGTCGTCGGCCTCCGTGTAGACGACACGCAGGATCTCCAGGATGGAGTTGGGGAAGTCGGTGTCCCAGCCGCCGGTGCCGAAGCCGACCTGGCCGAAGATCTCACGGTGCCGGAAGGACCTGAAGGCCTCGGAGTCGCAGAGGAAGCCGTAGAAGGTCTGGTTGTCGAGCTTCTCGACGAGCTTGGACCAGATCTCGCGGATGCGCGGCACGTCCCGCTCGCGCATGGCCTGGTTCATGTCGGAGAAGTCGGCGCCCTCCTCCAGGCACTTGTTCCAGGCGGCGGCGACGTCGCGGTAGACCTGCGGCAGGTCGTCGATCGTCTCGGCGTAGTGCGACTCGCCCTTGAGGTCGACGACGGTCGAAGGGGTGGCCTCCGACAGGGGGTTGGGGAAGGGCCGGGTCTCCAGGCCCACCAGGTCGATGTAGTGCTGGAGGGCCGTGGAGGACGGCGGGAAGCGCATCGCGCCCATCTCGGCGGTCAGGCCCTCGGTGCTGGGGCCGTCGAAGCCGACGGTGCGCAGCCGGCCGCCGATCTGGTCGGCCTCGTAGACGACGGGCTTGAGGCCCATCTTCATCAGTTCGTAGGCGGCGACGATGCCGGACAGGCCGCCGCCGATGACGGCGACCTCGGTGCCGTGCTCGGTGGCGGGTATCTGGCCGAGGCCGGCCGGGTGGTTCAGGAAGTCGTCGTACGCGTAGGGGAAGTCCGGGCCGAACATGGTGATCGGCGGCTGCTGCTCGTCGGCGTGCTGGACGGCGGTGGGCACCGTGGACGTCATGGGGTGCGGACTCCTTGCGACTGCGACTGCGGGGGAAGAGCGGGGAGGTTCAGACGAGGGACCCGTACAGGCCGGGGCGGCGGTCCCGCAGATACGGGTTGGCCTCGCGGGAGGCGGCGACGAGGGCGGGGTCGACGTCGGCGAGGACCAGGTCCTCGGCGCGGCCCGCGCGGGTGCGGGCGATGCCGTCGGGGCCGGCGAGCGTGGAGAGGCCGACGAACTCGAACTCCCCTTCCTGGCCGACGCGGTTGACGTACGCGACGTACATCTGGTTCTCGAAGGCCCGCACCGGGATCATCGACTCGGCGACGAACTGGAACGGGTGCATCTGCGCGGTCGGGACGATCAGCAGCTCGGTGCCGGCCAGCGCGTGGGCGCGGACGTTCTCGGGGAACTCGACGTCGTAGCAGATCAGGATCCCGACCCGGACGCCGTCGACCTCGGTCTGGACGACCTGCCGGTCCCCCGGCGTGAAGTGGTCGCGCTCGAAGCAGCCGAACAGGTGTGTCTTGCGGTAGTCGGCGAGCCGGGCGCCGTCGGCGGAGACCAGCTGCGCGGAGTTGTACACGGCGTCGCCGGCCCGCTCGGGGTAGCCGTAGGCGATCGCGAGCCCGTGCCGTACGGCGGTCCCGGCGACCGCGTCGGCGTACGCGCCGTCGGCGGGCTCGGCGAGCCGGGCGATGTCGTCGCCGATCGCGTACCCGGTGAGGAACATCTCCGGCGTCACCAGCAGCCCGGCGCCCGCGGCGGCGGCGCGGCCCGCGGCCTCGTCGAGGACCTTGAGGTTCTCGACGGTGGAGCCGGGGCGGCCGGAGCTCTGGAGCAGGGCGGTGCGCATGTGTCCTCACCGGGGCGAAAGGGGGGTTGTGGGGGCCATGAAGAAGGTACGGTCGGCCGGCTGGCAGGGACAAGAAGGAGCCGTTGCGCGCCGGTGAGCGGTTCGTTGCGTTCCAGGACGGCTTCGCGGCGATTCGTTGCGCGACCCGGGTGCGGGGACCGTCCCCCGCACCCTCATCGGTCACCTTCGGGAGGTCCTGGCCCTGGTCAGCGCGGCCGCCGTCACGAGATACGGCACCGCCAGCACCGCGAAGACGGTGCCGTGGGCGAGGTCCGTGCCGAGCAGGGCGTACACACCGAACGCGGCGATCGTGGCCAGCTCGGTGCCGAGGCTCGCCACCGAGGTGAGCGTGGCCCTGCGGGACTCGTCGATCCGGTGCTGGAGGCGGACGTCGGCGAGCACCTCGGCCAGCTGGAACCCGGCGAAGGCGACGCCGACCAGGACGATCCCGGCCACGGTGCGGGACGCCGCGCCGACCGCCAGCGCGAGGGCCGCGCCCGCGAGCAGCGCCGCCAGCCCCCTGGTGCCGAGGCGTTCGGCCGGCCCGGCCAGCAGGCTCCCGGCGGTGACGGCCGCCCAGACCAGCATGACCAGGTACGGCACGGCCGACTCGGCCACCCCGAGGTCGCGGACCAGGAGCGGGACGTACTCGTCCAGCGCGCCCCACACCGCCGCGACGGCCGGGACCAGCAGCAGCGCGCCGCGCACGGCCCGGTCGCCGCGCACCTCGGCGAGCCCGAACCGCAGCGTCCCGGCCCAGCCGCCATGGCCGCCGGCCGGGCGCTCGCGCCGCTCGGGGAACAGGGTGGCCACCGCGGCGGTCACCAGGCAGGCCAGGACGCTCGCGCCGCCGACGGCCGGGTAGCCGCCCCAGGCGAGCACCGGCCCGGCGAGACCGAGGGAGGCCACGGTGCCCAGCAGGCGCGCGGCCCGGGCCCGGCCCATGACGCGCGCGTACCGGCCAGCGGCTTCACGCCGGTCCAGTTCGTCGTAGACGAGGGCCTCCAGCGCGCCGGAGCCGAGCGCCCCGCCCGCACCCCACAGCACGAAGCCGACCGCGAAGGCGGCGTACGACGGCACGGTCACCCACAGCGCGAAGCCGGCGGCGGTGAGCAGCGGGCCGATCCACAGCAGCCGGCGCCGGGAGACCGTGTCGGCCCAGACGCCCGAGGGCACCTCCAGGAGCACGGCGGTGAGCGACCACAGGGCGAACAGCGAGGAGATCTGCCAGAGCGGCAGGCCGGTGTCGGCGAAGAGCAGCGCGTACACCGGATAGAGCAGGACGAAGTCGTCGAGGAACGCGTAGCCGTACAGCGTGGCCGTCAGGCGCCGTACGCCGGTCGTGGGCACACGCGTGGGTGAGAGTGTCATGGGGCCTTCCCGCAGGGACGTCGCGGACACCGGGGGTACGGCGTCCGGGGCGGACCTCGGGAGGCACGGCTGGTGGATCAATGTCGCCAGGTCATGACACCGATGATAGGCGCCGGGGCGGCTCTCAGGTGGGCGAGCCGGAGGAGAAGCGGCGCAACAGCGGGGAGAGCACCAGCACCGACTTGGTGCGCTCCACGAACGGCTCCCCGGCGATCCGCTCCAGGACCCGTTCGAAGTGCCGCATGTCGGAGGCGAAGACCTGCACCACGGCGTCCGCGTCGCCGGTGACGGTCGACGCGGCCACGACCTCCTGGTACGGCTCAAGACCTCGCCGGATCGTCTCCGGCGAGGTGTTGTGCCGGCAGTAGATCTCGACGAACCCCTCGGTCTCCCAGCCCAGGGCCGACGGGTCCACGCGGACCGTGAAGCCGGTGATGGCCCCGGTGGCCCGCAGCCGGTCCACACGCCGCTTCACGGCGGGCGCGGACAGGCCGACCAGGTGCCCGATGTCGGCGTAGGAGCGGCGGGCGTCCTCGGCGAGGGCGTGCACGATGCGTTCGTCGAGATCGTTCAGCACTGCGGGCGGTTCACTTCACTTCAGGTACGGCGAGACGGGACCGGCGATACCCGTACAGGAAGTAGAACACGAGTCCGGCGGCCATCCAGCACCCGAAGACCACCCAGGTGACGGTGTCGAGGCTGGCCATGTTGTACACGCAGAACAGGAAGCCGAGCACCGGCAGGACCGGACCGAACGGCACCCGGAAGGTGCGCTCCAGCTCCGGCCGCTTCCTGCGCAGCACGATCACCGCGATGTTGACCAGCGCGAAGGCGAACAGCGTGCCGATGCTGGTGGCGTCGACCAGCTTGCCCAGCGGGATGAGGGCGGCCAGCGCGCCGCAGAACAGCGACACGATCACCGTGTTGAGGCGGGGGGCGCCGGTCTTCGGGTGGACCTTGCCGAGGGCCTTGGGGACGAGGCCGTCGCGGGACATGGCGAACAGGACGCGGGTCTGGCCGTAAAGGACGGTGAGGACCACGCTGGCGATGGAGATGACCGCGCCGAGGGCGAGCAGGGTGCCCCAGAAGGTCTGGCCGCTGACGTCGTTCATGATCGCGGCAAGGGAGGCCTGGGAGCCCTCGAACTTGGTCCAGTTCCAGGCGCCGACGGCGACGCCGGCGACGAGGACGTACAGCGCGGTCACGATGATCAGCGAGAGCATGATCGCGCGCGGCAGGTCCTTCTTGGGGTCCTTGGCCTCCTCGCCCGCGGTGGAGGCGGCGTCGAAGCCGATGTAGGAGAAGAACAGGGTGGCGCCGGCGGCGCTGACCCCGGCCATGCCGAGCGGCATGAAGTCGGCGTAGTTGCCGGACTTGAAGCCGGTGAAGCCGACCGCGCAGAACAGGACCAGCGCCACGATCTTGACCGCGACCATGATCGTGTTGGCGCGGGCGGACTCGCGGACGCCGCCGAGGAGGAACACCATCGCCAGCAGGACGACGATCAGCGCGGGCAGGTTGATGAAACCGCCCTCGCCGGGGGCGGAGGACAGCACGGACGGGATGGTGACGCCTATGGTCCCGTCGAGCAGTTCGTTCAGGTACTCGCCCCAGCCGACGGCGACGGCGGCCACGGAGACGCCGTACTCCAGGACCAGACACCAGCCGCAGATCCAGGCGACCAGCTCGCCCATCGTTGCGTATGCGTACGAGTACGAGGAGCCGGCGACGGGGATGCTGCCCGCCAGCTCGGCGTAGGACAGGGCCGAGAAGAGGGCGGTGAGACCGGCGATCACGAAGGCCAGGGTGACCGCGGGGCCGGCCTCCGGGACCGCGTCGCCGAGGACGACGAAGATGCCGGTGCCGAGGGTGGCACCGATGCTGATCATGGTGAGCTGCCACAGCCCGAGGGAGCGCCGCAGGGACCCTCCCTCGCCCTGGCCACCCTCGGCGACCAGGTGTTCCACGGGCTTGCGGCGCATCAGACGCGCGCCGGTCCCACGGGGGGCGGCGGCGGCCGTCCGGTGTCTGTCCTGCGGGGGTGCGCCTTGGTCGAGCACGCGCTGGCTCCTTGTCGCTGCCGGTCAGACGGGCAGGGACCGGCGGCATCCCCTCAGGGCGGGGACCCACCGAGCGGGGTCCCTGCCACGCCACGTTCGAGGCGACAGCCTACGAGGATCGGCGTTGCGGTTGAAATGCAGCAACCTTGCGCATACCCGCAAGATCATTGCGTGTCCGGCGACTCGGTGGGGTTTCGTTGCAGGAAGGCTGTCGACCGTTGCACACGGCGCCGTGAGGGGCGCGGGGAACTGCGCGAACACCCCGCACGCACCGGAAGCCGCCCGATCACGGCAGGACCCGGGCTCTCCGGCGGACAACGGCACACGAAAACGGCCCCCGCCCTCCCGAGAAGTACGGGAGAACCGGGGCCGTTTGACGAGACGTCAGCTCCAGCTGGCGTGCAGCGGCTTGCCCTCCGCGTAGCCGGCCGCGCTCTGGACGCCGACGACGGCCTTCTCGGCGAACTCCTCCAGCGAGGCGGCTCCCGCGTAGGTGCAGGAGGACCGCACGCCCGCGATGATCGAGTCGATCAGGTCCTCCACCCCGGGCCGGTCCGGGTCGAGGAACATCCGCGAGGTCGAGATGCCCTCCTCGAACAGCGCCTTGCGGGCCCGGTCGTACGCGGACTCCTCCGACGTGCGGTTGGCCACGGCCCGCGCGGACGCCATGCCGAACGACTCCTTGTAGAGCCGCCCGCTGGAGTCCTGCTGCAGGTCACCCGGCGACTCGAAGGTGCCGGCGAACCAGGACCCGATCATCACGTTGGACGCGCCGGCGGCGAGCGCCATGGCGACGTCGCGGGGGTGCCGGACACCGCCGTCGGCCCAGACGTGCTTGCCGTACTTCCTCGCCTCGGCCGCGCACTCCATCACGGCGGAGAACTGCGGGCGGCCGACGCCGGTCATCATGCGGGTGGTGCACATGGCGCCGGGGCCGACCCCGACCTTGATGATGTCCGCGCCGGCCTCGATCAGATCGCGCACACCCTCGGCGGCGACGATGTTGCCCGCGGCGATCGGCACCTGGGGGTCGAGCGCCCGCACGGTCCTGATGGCGGCGATCATCGACTCCTGGTGGCCGTGCGCGGTGTCGATGACCAGGGTGTCCACACCCGCGTCGAGCAGCTGCTTGGCCTTGCCGGCCACATCGCCGTTGATGCCCACGGCGGCCGCGATGCGCAGCTTGCCCTCGGCGTCGACGGCCGGGGTGTACAGGGTGGCGCGCAGGGCGCCCTTGCGGGTCAGGATGCCCGCGAGACGGCCGTCGGCGTCCACGGCGGGGGCATAGCGCCGGTTGTGCGCGTCGAGCTTGTTGAAGGCCTCGCGCGGGTCGATGTCCGCGTCCAGGAGCAGCAGGTCGCGGGACATGACGACCTCGAGCTGGGTGAAGCGGTCCACCCCGGACAGGTCGCTGTCGGTGACGACACCGACCGGACGCCGGTCCTCGTCGACGACCACACCGGCGTTGTGGGCGCGCTTGGGCAGCAGGGCCAGCGCGTCGGCGACGGTCTGGTGGGGGGCCAGCACGATCGGGGTGTCGAGCACGTGGTGGCGGCTCTTCACCCAGGAGACGACGTCCGTGACGACCTCGATCGGGATGTCCTGCGGGATGACGACCAGGCCGCCGCGCCGGGCCACCGTCTCGGCCATGCGGCGGCCGGCGATGGCGGTCATGTTGGCGACGACCAGCGGGATGGTGGTGCCCGTGCCGTCCGGGGAGCTGAGGTCCACGCCCTGCCGCGAGCCGACCGCGCTGCGGCTCGGCACCATGAAGACGTCGTCGTACGTCAGGTCGTACGCGGGCTGGATGTCGTTGAGGAAACGCACGTGCTGCACATCCCAGTCGATCAGAGGTGGCCCCCGGACAGGACAGCCCGGGGGAAGAGCACGTACTTCATTGTCCCATGCTGACCGGAACGCCCTGAACGGTCACATCGTCCAAGCAGGTCGGAGGCCTACTTGGAGGAACCTCCGAGATCGAGCAGCACGGTCAGGTCCCGGGTGCGGTCCGCCGCCTCGGCGAGGACGTCCCGCGCCACCCGCCACTCCTCGGGCCGCGCGTCCGCGTAGCCCCGCCAGTTCCGTACGACGAGCCACAGGCCCCGCTCCCGGGCGTCCTCGGGCCAGACGGTGCGGTCGGACAGGGAGTCCGCCAGCGCGTCCCAGTTGCGCCCGAACCAGTCCGGCAGCCGCAGGGCCCTCGCGCAGCGGTCCATCAGCGCCGCCTTGTCGGTGACCCCGTCGAGGTCCAGGGTGACCACGAGCTCCGTCATACGCGTGCCGCTCCGATGTTCGTCGATACGGGGAGGGGGCGGCACCGGGCCGCCCCCTCTCCGACGTGTCGTCAGTTGCCGTCCGGGTCCGACCTGCTGAGCGCCGGCTTCGGCGCCGGACCGGCCGTCATCAGCACGTCCGCCGCGGAGGTGTCCGTCACCAGGCTGGTGACGAGCCCCGAGCGCAGCACCGCGTCGATCGCGGCCGCCTTGCGCGCCCCGCCCGCGATCGCGACGACCTCGGGGATACGGCGGAGCTGGTCGGCCTTGACGGTGATGCACCGCTCGCCGAGGTCCCGGCCGACCCGGCGGCCCTGGGCGTCGAAGAGGTGCGCGGACATCTCGGCGGCGACGCCGAGCGAGGCGTAGTGCGCCCGCTCCTCGTCGCTGAGCATGTCGTGCACCGTCGAGATGCCCGGCTCCCAGGAGCCGATGGAGACGCAGGCGACCGTGACCTTGTCGAAGTACTCGAAGGCGCGGGCGATGCCCGTCTGGTGCCGCAGAGCCTTCGCGGTGGCCGCGTCCGGGAGCAGCATCGGCGCGTAGATGGGGTGCGCGTCGCCGCCGGAGACCTGCGCGGCCCGCCGGACGGCCTCCACCGAGCCGCGCTCGGCGGTCCCGGCGTCGTACACGCCCGTCAGCTGGACCACCGTGCACGGGGGCAGCCGGTTGAGGGCGGCGGCCATGTGGATGGTGGACCGGCCCCAGGCCAGGCCCAGCACGTCCCCCTCGTCGACCAGCTCGCCGAGCAGGTCGGCGGCCACCTCTCCCAGGTTCTCCGGGTCGGGCGTCTCCTCGGCGTCGGCCGGGGACTCGACGACCACGGCGTGCCGCAGACCGTACCGGGCGCGCAGCGCGTCCGAGCGCTCGGCGTCCAGTTCGGCCGGCACGCGGATCTCGATGCGCACCAGATCCCGTTCGAGAGCGGTCTCCAGGACCCGGGCCACCTTGAAGCGGCTGACGCCGAACTCCTCCGCGATCTGGATCTTGGACTTCCCCTCGAGGTAGAAGCGGCGGGCCATGGCCGCCGCCTGCACCAGCTCAGCGGGTCCCATCCGCATGGCTGACCGGCCCGCCGACATACCCGACACGGCGATCTCCTCACTGCTGTTCACACTCTGGATTCGCCGTTCATCCTTGCAGATCCGGCGCACTCGATCCGCCCCGATGGGCGGGCGTTCACGTTCCCTTGGTTCAGTGGCCGCACGCCCAGCCGGCCGTCCTGGTGGCCTCGTCGGCCCGGGCCCGCAGCGCGCGGACCGCTTCCGCCGGGTCGTCGGCCCCGTAGACCGCCGAACCGGCGACGAACACGTCGGCGCCCGCCTCGGCGCACCGCTCGATCGTGGACTCCGACACGCCGCCGTCGACCTGGAGCCAGAGCTGCAGACCGTGCTTGCTGATCAACTCGCGGGTGCGGCGAATCTTGGGAAGCATGATGTCGAGGAACGCCTGCCCGCCGAAGCCGGGTTCGACGGTCATGACCAGCAGCATGTCGAGCTCGGGGAGCAGGTCCTCGTAGGGCTCGATGGGCGTGGCCGGCTTGAGCGCCATGGAGGCACGGGCGCCCTTGGCCCTGATCTCCCGGGCCAGCCGGACGGGAGCCGCGGCGGCCTCGACATGGAAGGTGACGGAGGATGCGCCTGCCTCGACGTACTGCGGCGCCCAACGATCGGGCGCCTCGATCATCAGATGGCAGTCCAGCGGTGTGTCCGTCGCACGGGCCAGGGACTCCACGACCGGCACGCCGAGCGTGAGGTTCGGGACGAAATGGTTGTCCATGACGTCGACGTGGAGGTAGTCGGCTCCGTCGACCGCCTTCGCCTCGTCCGCGAGGCGGGCGAAATCGGCGGACAGGATGCTGGGGTTGATCTGCGCGGCCATGACCCAAGCCTGCCATGCCCGGGCGCGATTGTTACCCCCGGTCCAGACCTCAGACGATCGTCGTATGCCCGGGGCGGGCCGCGCGTGCCATGCTGGGCGGCCGACCGGGTCGTCGGACGGCTGCGGGGGTGCCCATGACCGGGACGCGAGGCGTGGCGCACCTGGTGTGCGGGCGGCGTGCGAAGTGGGTCGTGCTGATCCTCTGGCTGGTGGTGCTGTTCGTGACGGCACCGCTGGCCCAGAAGCTGACGGACGCGCAGGACAACGACGCGGCGTCCTGGCTGCCGGGCTCCGCCGAGTCCACCCAGGTCCTGCATCTGTCCGAGAACTTCCGGCCGGAGCAGATCCCCGCGGTCGTGGTCTACGCCCGTGACGGCGGTCTGACGGCCCGGGACCGGGCGGAGATCGCCGAGGACGTGGCCGAGCTCAAGCGGCTGACCGCCCACGGCATCCGGGGCGCCGAGACCCGCGGACCCGTCTTCGACCGGGAGACCGACCCGCGCGCGGCACAGGTCCTGGTGCCGATCACCATGGACGAGAACGGCTGGCAGCGCATCTCGTCGGCGGTCGACTCCATCCGGGACGTCGTCGGTGACGGGGGTGCCGGGCTCGCCGTGCACATCACGGGGCCCGGCGGCACCTCGGCGGACTTCGCCGAGGCGTTCGAGGGCATCGACTCCACACTGCTGTTCGCGGCGATGGCGGTCGTCATCGTGATGCTGCTGATCACGTATCGCAGCCCGTCCCTGCTGCTGGTGCCGCTGGTCTCCGTGATCGTCGCCCTGTTCACCGCCCAGGCCCTCATCTACCTGCTCGCGCGGCACGGGGGCCTGACCGTGAACGGGCAGAGCGCGGGCATCCTGACGGTGCTGGTGTTCGGGGCCGGGACCGACTACGCCCTGCTGCTCGTCGCCCGCTACCGGGAGGAACTGCGCCGCCACGACGACCGCCACGAGGCCATGGCGCGCGCCCTGCACCGGGCCGGCCCGGCGGTGATCGCGTCCGGCGCGACCGTCGTGGTGAGCATGCTGGTGCTGCTCGCGGCGGAGATGAACTCCACCAGCGGCCTCGGCCCGGTGGCCGCGATCGGCGTGGCGGTCGCGCTGCTCGCGATGATGACCCTGTTCCCGGCGCTGCTGGTGGTCTTCGGCCGCTGGATCTTCTGGCCCGTGATCCCGCGGCTCGGCTCGGAGAACCCCGACGACCGGGGCGTCTGGGCCCGGCTCGGCCGGCGTATCTCCCGCCGGCCGCGCGCGACCTGGGTCGCCACGGCCGTGGCCCTGGCGATCTGCTCGCTCGGCCTCATCCAGTTGCGCGCGGAGGGCCTGAGCAACGCCGACGCGTTCACGGACAAACCGGACTCGATCGCCGGCCAGGAGGTCTCGGCCCGGTACTTCCCGGCGGGCAGCGGCGACCCGCTGGTCATCGTCAGCAACAAGGCGCAGGCCGTGCAGGTGGGCCGCGCGGTGGCGGAGACGGAGGGTGTGGTGCCCACGTCGCTCGGCCTGCCGCCGGGCACCGCAGCGTCCTGGGACGGCAAGGTGCTCTTCGAGGCGACGATGAGCTCCCCGGCCGACAGCGAGGCCGCCAAACAGACCGTCGAGCGGGTCCGGGACGCCGTGCACGCGGTGCCGGACGCCGACGCGAAGGTGGGGGGCGGCACGGCGGCGCTGCTGGACGCGGACCGGGCGACCACCCACGACAACATCCTGATCATCCCGCTGGTGCTGGTCGTGGTCCTGCTGATCCTCAGCGTCCTGCTGCGGGCGCTGATCGCGCCGCTGCTGCTCGTCGGGACGGTGATCCTGTCGTTCACGGCCGCCCTCGGCATCAGCGCGCTGGCGTTCCGCCACGTCTTCGACTACGCGGGCGAGGCGACGGACTTCCCGCTGTTCGTCTTCGTCTTCCTCGTCGCCCTCGGCATCGACTACAACATCTTCCTCACCACGCGCATCCGCGAGGAGGCCACGCACCAGGGCACCCGCCCCGGCGTGGTCACGGGCCTCGCCGCGACGGGCGCGGTCATCACCTCGGCCGGTCTGGTCCTCGCGGGCACCTTCGCCGCCCTCGGCACCCTGCCGATGGTCGCCTTCGCCGAGATCGGCTTCACGGTGGCCCTGGGCGTGCTCCTGGACACGTTCATCGTGCGCTCGGTCCTGGTGACGTCCCTGTTCCTGGACGTGGGCCCGGCCGTGTGGTGGCCGAACCGGCTGGAACCGGCGGCAGCTCCGCCCAAGCGTGAGTGAGGCCGCGTCAGGCCACGCGCCGCATCAACGCCAGGTACATCGCGTCCGTGCCGTGCACATGGGGCCACAGCTGCACGTCGGGTCCCTCCCCCAGCTCGGGCACGCCCGGCAGCAGACCGCGCGCGTCGATCAGTTCGACACCGGTGCGCTGCTTGAGGACGTCGTCCACGACGGCCCGGGTCTCCGCGAGGTGCGGGGAGCAGGTGGCGTACCCGACGACGCCTCCCACCCGCACGGCGTCCAGCGCGCTGCGCAGCAGACCCCGCTGCAACGGACCGAACCCGTCCAGGTCCTCCGGCCGCCGGCGCCACCGCGCCTCGGGCCGGCGCCGCAGCGCGCCGAGACCCGTGCACGGCACGTCCACCAGCACCCGGTCGAAGCTGCCCGGCCGCCACGCGGGCCGCGTCCCGTCGGCGGCGATCACCTGGTACGGCCCCGGGTTGCCGGCCAGCGCCCGGGCCACGAGCCCGGCCCGGTGCGGCTGCTTCTCGGAGGCGACCAGCAGCGCGCCGCGCTCGGCGGCCATCGCGCCGAGCAGCGCCGCCTTGCCACCGGGTCCAGCGCACCCGTCCAGCCAGCGCCGGTCGGGGCCCTCCAGCGGCGCGTTGGCCACGGCGAGCGCGACGAGCTGACTGCCCTCGTCCTGCACACCCGCGCGCCCGTCGCGCACGGCCTCGATCGCGCCGGGCTCCCCGCCCTCGGCGAGCCGCACGGCGTACGGGGACCAGCGGCCCGGCACGGCGGCCTCCTCAACCAGCAGTTCCTCGGTCGTGGCCCGGCCCGGGCGCGCGACCAGCGTCACCTCGGGGCGTTCGTTGTCGGCCTCCAGCAGGCGCTCGATGCCGGCCCGGCCGCCGCCGAGCGAGTCCCACAGCGCCGAGACGACCCAGCGCGGGTGCGAGTGCACGACGGAGAGATGGTCCTCGGGGTCGTCGTCGTACGGCGGGGCGACCCGCCCGATCCATCCGTCCAGGTCGTCCTGGGCCACCTTGCGCAGCACGGCGTTGACGAACTTGGCGCGCCCGTCGCCGAGCACGACGCGGGCCAGCTCCACCGAGGCGGACACGGCCGCGTGGGTCGGGATGCGCGTCCCGAGGAGCTGGTGGGTGCCGAGGCTCAGCACGTCGAGCACCGGCGGGTCCACCTCACGCAGCGGCCGGTCCACACAGGCGGCGATGACCGCGTCGTACGTGCCCTGCCGGCGCAGTGTCCCGTAGACCAGCTCGGTCGCGAGCGCCGCGTCCCGGCCGTCGAAGTCGCCCTTCTCGCGCGCCTTGCGCAGCAGCGGCGGCAGCACGAGGTTGGCGTACGCGTCCCGCTCGTCCACGGCGCGCAGCGCCTCGAAGGCGAGGATGCGGACGGGGTCCTTCTGGGGCCGACGGTAGGGCTTGCCGGGCCTGCGGGGCCGACGAGAGGTGTCGCTCACGAAAAAGGTGCTCCGGATTGCTGGACGAGAGATACGACCAGCCTACGTCCCGGCACGGCCCCGGCGTGCCCGCGGTCAGGCGCCGACCCGCTCGCCGGCGGCGATGCGGGCGCCGCGCGCCCAGTCCGCGGCCCGCATGGGCTTCTTGCCCTGCGCCTGCACCCACAGCAGCTCGACGGCGTACGAGCCCGTCCCGACGTACACGTTGTTCTTCCCGGCGGCGAGCTCGCCCGGCGCGAGGTCGTCCCGGCCCGGCACCGGCTGCACCTGGATGAGCTTCAGGCGCTCGCCGCGGAACGTGGTCCAGGCGCCCGGCGCGGGCGTGCATCCGCGCACCACCCGGTCGACGCGCAGGGAGGGGGCGGCCCAGTCGACGTGGGCGTCCTCGACGTTGACCTTGGGGGCGAGGCTGACGCCGTCGGCGGGCTGCGGCACCGCCTTCAGGGTGCCGTCCTCGATGCCGTCCATGGTGGCGGCGAGCAGCCCCGCGCCGGCGAAGGCGAGACGGGTGAGCAGGTCGCCGCTGGTGTCGGTGGGCCGGATCTCCTCGGTGACCGTCCCGTAGACCGGCCCGGAGTCCAGGCCCTCCTCGATGAGGAAGGTGGAGGCGCCGGTGATCTCGTCACCGGCCATGATGGCGTGCTGCACGGGGGCGGCGCCGCGCCAGGCGGGCAGCAGCGAGAAGTGCAGGTTGACCCAGCCGTGGGCGGGGATGTCGAGGGCGACGCGCGGCAGCAGCGCGCCGTACGCGACGACGGGGCAGCAGTCGGGCGCGATCTCCCGCAGCCGCTCCAGGAACTCGGGGTCCCTCGGCTTGGCGGGCTTGAGCACCTCGATGCCGGCCTCGGCGGCCCGCTCGGCCACGGGGCTCGCGACCATCCGCCGTCCGCGTCCGGCCTGCGCGTCGGGCCGGGTGACGACGGCGGCCACCTCGTGCCGCCCGGAGGCGATCAGAGCGTCCAGAGCGGGAACGGCTACCTCGGGGGTGCCGGCGAAGACGAGCTTCATGGGTGGGCGGGGCCTCTCGGGCGGGGGCGGCTTGGGCGACGCACCAGTCTATGGGTGCGGGGGCCGCTGACTCACGCCGGAGCACCGGCCGTTCGGGAGGCCGGTCCCACCTGCCGCTGCCCGCGGCGCGCACCCCTCCGCCGGGCGTGGGCATATGCCCACACGCCCCCACAGCGTGACCAGCGGGGCGCTGCCGCGTTGGTCAAGAAAGAGTTGACCCCTTCGGGCCGCATACGCCGACATGGCGGCCCGTCCCTTTTCACGCCGGTTCGAGAGGCTTGTTCATGGCCGACCACGCAACCCACGACGCCCAGGCTCGGGCCAGCCTGCACTTGCTGGTGCGGGACATCGAGCGGGTCCGCCGGCAGGTGGACGCACTGCGTACCCTCACCGCCCAGCTGGGCAACGTCTACCGCCCGCGCCGCTCCGGCCCGTCCACGGGCTTCGTCGTCTACGGGCGCGCCCCCGCGCCGACGGTCCGCCTCGCCCAGGAGCTGCGGGACAGCGTCGAGACCCTGGTCACGGCGGCCGTCGACTTCGACCGCTCGCTGGGCTTCTCCTGGGACGCGGTCGGTTCCGCCCTCGGTGTCACCAAGCAGGCCGTCCACCGCCGCTACGGCGCACGCCGCGCCGCCGCCCAGGCCGCGGCCGAGGCGGAGCGCACGGCCGAGCCGGCCGGCACCCGCACGGTCAACGTCTCCACCGCCCTGCCGACGGTGCCGACGGTCCCCGCCGCCCGCTCGATGCCGACCCAGCCGACGGCCGGCAGCCCCGCCCTCCGTGACGAGGCCCGCCCCACGGCCTTCCCCGGCCCACGCAACGGCTGACGCGACGGGCTGACACCCCCTCGACTCTGCCCTCCCGGAGCGCACCCGGGAGGGCAGACCACTTTCCGGCCCGGGGCACCCGGGGGACGCCGATACCGTCCGCCTCCGCCCGACCCGGCGCCCAGCAGGGCCCCGTCAGCCGATGTCCAGCGGATCGATCCGCACCAGCACCGTCTCGCCGCCGCCCCGGGCCATCCGGGCCGCCCGGGCCGACTTCAGCGCCGCCGCCAGGGCCGCCCCGCTGCCGGGGGGCACCCGGATCAGGGCACGGTCCCACTGTTCGCCCGGCGGGGGGCCGCCGGGGCGCCGGGGGCGGCCCGCCGGGGTGACCGGCACGGGTACCGGTCCCAGGACCTCCGCGTCGCCCGGCAGTTCGACCCCCGCGAGGAACTCCGCGAGGGCGTCCGGCGGTCCGGAGACCGCCGCCATCCGGGAGACGGGCGGGAAGCCCAGCTCGGCGCGCTCGGCCAGCTCCCGGACGGCGAACCCCACCGGGTCCCAGCGCACCAGCGCCTGCACCGGACGGAGCGTCGCCTCGGCGACGATCACCACGGTGCCGCCCGCCTCCTGCGGCCGGACCAGCGCGGAGGCGGTGATCCAGCGCCGCAGCGCCTCCTCACCGGACCGCAGGTCCGCCCGGCCGAGCATCGCCCAGCCGTCGAGCAGCAGCGCCGCCGCGTACCCGCCCTCGGCCACCGGCTCCGCGCCCGGTGTGCTCACGACCAGCGCGGGCGCCCCCGGCACGGTGTCCAGCACATGCTCCCGCCCCGAGGTCCGCACGGGGACGGCCGGGAACGCCCGCCCCAGCTCCTCGGCGGTCCGGCGCGCACCGACGACCTGGGCCCGCAGCCGGAACCCGCCGCACTCGGGGCAGTGCCAGTCGGGGCTGTCCTGCCCGCACCAGGCGCAGGACAGGGCACCGCCGGCCCCGCTCGCCTCCAGGGGTCCCGCGCAGTGCCGGCACCGGGCGGGCTCCCGGCACCGGTCGCAGGCGAGCCGGGGGACGTACCCGCGCCGGGGGACCTGGACGAGGACGGGGCCGTGCCGCAGCCCCTCCCGGGCGGTCTGCCAGGCGAGGGACGGCAGCCGGGCGGCGCGGGCGGCCTCGTCGCGGGCGAGGTCCCCGTCGCCGACGGTCCGAACCAGCGGGGTGAGCCGCCGGGCGCGCTCGCGATCCGCGATGAGCGGCACGGCCCACTCGCTGCGGACGAGCTGCGCCGCCTCCACCGTGCAGCCCCAACTCCCGAGCAGAAAACCGCACTTGCCGCCCGCGGCGCGCAGCTCCAGCACCTCCCGCACATGCGGGAACGGGGCATTGTCGTCGCTGTGACCGGAGTCGCCGTCGTCCCAGATCACCACGAGGCCGAGGTCCCGCACCGGGGCGAACATCGCGGCCCGGGTGCCGACCACGGCCCGTACGGAACCGCGGCGCACGGCCAGCCACTCGAGGTAGCGGCGCTCCTGGCCCGCGTCGGCGGTGAGCAGCGCGTGCTGCCCCTCCCCCAGTGTCTCGGTGAGCGCGGCGTCCACCCGTGCGGCCGAGCGGCCGGAGGGCACGACGACCAGCGCGCCGCGCCCGGACGCGAGGGTCGCGCGGACGGCGAGGGCGATCTCCTGGGCCCACCGGGGCCCGGGCAGCGCGGTCCATACCGCACGCGGCGACCGCCCGGACGCCAGCGCCTCCAGGAAGCGCGGCCCGTGCTCGTACCGCTGCCAGGGGCCGGGGTCCGGCGCCGGGGGCGGCGCTGGGGGCGGCGGCAGGGTGCGGGCCTCGGCCCGGGCGTGCCGGGGCGGAATCGCCAGCTGCAGCACGTCGGCGAGGCTGCCGGCGTACCGGTCGGCGACGGCACGGGCGAGGGCGAGCAACTCGGGGTCGAGGACGCGCTCCGGTGAGATCACCTGGGCGAGGGCGGCCAGCGGCCCCTGGTAGTCGCTCTCGGCGAGGCGCTCGACGATGAACCCGTCGCGCAGCCCGCCGCCCTCGCGGCGCCCCTCGCGCACATTGTGGGCCCCGGCACCGAACCGCACCCGGACCCGGACCCCGGGCTGTGCCTGTTCGTCCAGCTCCTCGGGCACGGCGTAGTCGAAGTAGCGGTCGAGGTGCAGCACGCCCTTGTCGACCAGCACCCGCGCCACGGGCAGCTCGTTCGCGAGCTTGGCCCCGCGCCAGGTCCGCGGCTTGGCGCGGGGCACCTTGGCCTTGCGCACGCTCTCGCGGATGAGGGCAAGCTGCTCGGGCGGCGCCCCGTCGGTGCCGCCTCCCGGCTGCTCGTCCTCGCTGCTCACGCCTGCATTCCTACCAAACGCCACTGACATCCGGCGCCGCCCCCGTCCCCCTCGGGGCCGCCCCGCGCACACGCCGAGGCCCGGCTCCCAGAGAAGGGCACCGGGCCTCGGCGTGACGAAGCTACGGGCCTGCCTACAGCCCGGCGGCCTCGCGGAGCGCGTCCACGCGGTCCGTGCGCTCCCAGGTGAACTCGGGGAGCTCACGGCCGAAGTGGCCGTACGCCGCCGTCTTGGCGTAGATCGGGCGGAGCAGGTCCAGGTCGCGGATGATCGCGGCCGGACGCAGGTCGAAGACGTCGTCGATGGCCTTCTCGATCCGCTCGGCGTCGACCTTGGCGGTGCCGAAGGTCTCGACGAACAGGCCGACGGGCTCGGCCTTGCCGATCGCGTACGCGACCTGCACCTCGCAGCGGGAGGCCAGACCGGCCGCCACGACGTTCTTGGCGACCCAGCGCATCGCGTAGGCGGCCGAACGGTCCACCTTGGACGGGTCCTTGCCGGAGAACGCGCCGCCGCCGTGGCGGGCCATGCCGCCGTAGGTGTCGATGATGATCTTGCGGCCGGTGAGGCCGGCGTCACCCATCGGGCCGCCGATCTCGAAGCGGCCGGTGGGGTTGACCAGCAGGCGGTAGTTCTCGGTGTCGAGCTTGATGCCGTCGTCGAGGAGGGCCTTCAGCTCGGGCTCGACCACGAACTCCTGGATGTCGGGGGCCAGCAGCGAGTCCAGGTCGATGTCCGACGCGTGCTGCGAGGAGACGACCACGGTGTCGAGGCGGACGGCCTTGTCACCGTCGTACTCGATGGTGACCTGCGTCTTGCCGTCGGGGCGCAGGTAGGGGATGGTGCCGTTCTTGCGGACCTCGGACAGGCGCTTGGACAGCCGGTGTGCCAGGAAGATCGGCAGCGGCATCAGGGTCGGCGTCTCGTCGGTGGCGTAGCCGAACATCAGGCCCTGGTCACCGGCGCCCTGGCGGTCCAGCTCGTCCTCGTCGCCCTCGACGCGGGCCTCGTAGGCCGCGTCGACGCCCTGCGCGATGTCGGGCGACTGCGAGCCGATGGAGACGGAGACACCGCAGGAGGCGCCGTCGAAGCCCTTCTTCGAGGAGTCGTAGCCGATCTCGAGGATCTTGCTGCGGACCAGCGTCGCGATGTCCGCGTACGTCTTGGTCGTGACCTCTCCGGCCACGTGCACCAGGCCGGTCGTGATCAGCGTCTCGACGGCGACGCGGGACGAGGGGTCCTCGCGCAGCAGCGCGTCGAGAATGGTGTCGCTGATCTGGTCAGCGATCTTGTCGGGGTGACCCTCGGTCACGGACTCCGAGGTGAACAGGCGACGGGACACAACGCTCCCTGGGGTTGCAGCGGCTGCTGGCTGATCATTGGTGGACGGGACGGGGGCTGCGCCCGGCGTCGTCCGTGGACAGTTTATCTGTCGTGCCCGGTCACGGACCCCCCTGTCTCGCCTCTCGGGAGGGCTGTGACCTGCGGCACGGGCATTCTGCCAATCGCACACGGCGGTGGCCAGAGGCGCCACGCCCGAATCGGGCGGCTGCCCGACACCCTTCCGGGTGGGTCAGACGGCGCCGTCCAGGCGACGCGCCACGAGGTCCCACACGATGTCGGCGAGGGCTTCCTTCGGCCCGTGCGCAACGGGGGTCTCGCTGCCGTCGGCGCCCAGGACGACCGCCTCGTTCTCCTCGGAGCCGAAGGTCTTGCGCTCGCCCACCTCGTTGACCACGAGGAGGTCGCAGCCCTTGCGCTCCAGCTTGCGGCGGCCGTTGGCGAGGACGTCGTCCGTCTCGGCGGCGAAGCCGACGACCACCTGGCCCGCCCGGGGCCGGTCGCCCGCGATCTCCGCCAGGATGTCCGGATTGCGCACCAGCACGATCGGCTCGGGCTCCTGGCCGTCCTTCTTCTTGATCTTGCCGGTGGCGTACGTGGCCGGGCGGAAGTCGGCGACGGCCGCGGCCATGACCACCGCGTCCGCGTCCGCCGCGGCCTTGACGACGGCCTCCCGCAGTTGCACGGCCGTGCCGACCCGCACCACGTCGACACCGGCCGGGTCGGGCATCTGCGTGTTGGCGGCGACCAGGGTGACGCGGGCGCCCCGCGCGGCGGCGGTGCGGGCGAGGGCGTAGCCCTGCTTGCCGGAGGAGCGGTTGCCGAGGAAGCGCACGGGGTCGAGGGGCTCGCGGGTGCCGCCCGCGCTCACCACGACGTGCCGGCCGGTGAGGTCGGGCTCGGTGACGCCCCGGGCGAGCACCCGGCGGCAGACCTCGAAGATCTCCCCGGGGTCGGGCAGCCGGCCCTTGCCGGTGTCGACGCCGGTGAGACGGCCGACGGCGGGCTCGATGACGACGGCGCCGCGCCGGCGCAGGGTCGCCACGTTCTCCTGGGTGGCCGGGTGCTCCCACATCTCGGTGTGCATGGCGGGGGCGAACACGACCGGGCACCGGGCGGTGAGCAGCGTGTTGGTCAGCAGGTCGTCGGCGAGGCCGTGCGCGGCCTTGGCGAGCATGCCGGCCGTGGCCGGGGCGACGACGACCAGGTCGGCGTGCTGGCCGATACGGACGTGCGGCACCTGGTGGACGTCGTCCCAGACCTCCGTGGAGACCGGGTTGCCGGACAGGGCGGACCAGGTGGCGGCGCCGACGAAGTGCAGGGCGGAGGCGGTCGGCACGACGCGTACGTCGTGGCCGGACTCCGTGAGTCTGCGCAGCAGCTCACAGGCCTTGTAGGCGGCGATGCCCCCGCTGACCCCCAGAACGACCTTCGGCTTGTCCACCGTCTCTCCCCGCACTCGGCTGCGTACGACTCCACTACACACCACAGGCCCGGCGGACGCGCCGCCGGGCCTGTGGACAAGTCAGCTGCAAGCTGAAGATCGTACTTACTGCGCCGGGCCCTCGACGGCCTCGGACGTCAGCAGACCCGCGTTGATCTCCCGCAGGGCGATCGAGAGCGGCTTCTCGTGGACGTGCGTGTCGACGAGCGGACCGACGTACTCGAGGAGGCCCTCGCCGAGCTGCGAGTAGTACGCGTTGATCTGGCGGGCCCGCTTGGCCGCGTAGATCACGAGGCTGTACTTCGAGTCGGTGGCCTCGAGGAGCTCGTCGATCGGCGGGTTGATGATGCCCTCGGGCGCGGAGATGGAAGAGGACACGCTCTACCTTCCGATGGATGGGAAAGATTCAGTCATGCGATCGGACACGATCACACAACGTCCATCAAGGCTAGCAGCTCGCGCGCCACGTCCTCGACGGAGGTGTTGACCAAGGTCACATGGAACTCGGGCTCGGCGGCCAGCTCGATCTTCGCCGCGTCCAGCCGGCGCTCGATCACCTCGGGCGGCTCGGTGCCCCGGCCGGTGAGCCGGCGCACCAGCTCCTCCCAGGAGGGAGGGGCCAGGAACACCAGCTGGGCCTCGGCCATCGACTCGCGGACCTGCCGGGCGCCCTGGAGGTCGATCTCCAGAAGCACCGGCTCGCCCGCGTCGAGCCGCTCCAGCACGGCCGCGCGCGGTGTGCCGTAGCGGTTGCCGGCGAACTCGGCCCACTCCAGCAGCTCGCCGTTGGCGATCAGCTTGTCCATCTCCTCGTCGGTGACGAAGAAGTAGTGGACTCCGTGCTGCTCGCCGGGGCGGGGCTTGCGCGTCGTCGCCGACACGGAGAGCCAGACCTCGGGGTGTTCTTTGCGCATATGAGCGACGACCGTGCTCTTGCCGACCCCTGAGGGGCCGGAGAGCACGGTCAGCCGCGGACGTGCGTCCGGGGGCTCGGGGGTCGTCCCCCGGGGTGTTACAGCCATGCGGCGATTATTCCAGCAATCGCGGACCGCCCGGGACCCGAGGTCCCGGGGAGCCGGGACTCAGGAGCCGGTGCTGCCGAACTCACGCTCAAGGGAGGCGATCTGGTTCGAGCCGAGGCCCCGCACGCGGCGGCTCTCGGAGATGCCGAGTCGCTCCATGATCTGCTTGGCGCGGACCTTGCCCACGCCCGGCAGGGACTCGAGCAGTGCGGAGACCTTCATCTTGCCGATGACGTCGTTCTCCTGGCCCTGCTTGATGACCTCGTGAAGGGAGGCGCCGGAGTGCTTGAGTCGATTCTTGACCTCGGCCCGCTCCCGGCGAGCCGCGGCGGCCTTTTCGAGCGCGGCTGCGCGCTGTTCAGGGGTAAGGGGCGGAAGAGCCACGCCTACGTCACCTCGGATGTCGAACTGTCGGATACGGACCGGTGAGGAACCTAGTCGCCCCACACCTGGGGAGCCACGAGCAACACGCTTGCCCACTGACTCTCGTCGGAGACTAGCGGGCAAGTCCGCAAGAGTCAGCGAGAACAGCGGAAAAGTCCTGGTCAGCCTCCGTCAGGCCGGACATTTAAGACATACTGCCCCGGATTTGAGGATGTATCCAGACTCAAGTCGGCCGCGGGCCCCTCGCCGGAGGACTCCGCGGCCGACCTGGACGCCGTCACCGGCCCTCAGGCGCCCGCGACCGCCTCGCGGACCTCGTCGGCGAAGCGTGACGCGGCATCACGCAGGGTCACGACGTCGGGGCCGTGCCGCAGCACTCCCCGGCTGACGTTCGGGACGACGTTGCGCACCGCCGCGCCGAACACCCTGGGGAGATCCGCGGGCGTGGCCCCCTGGGCGCCGATGCCGGGCGCGAGCAGCGGGCCGTTGACGGCGAGGTCGTAGGACGACAGGTCACCCAGCGTGGCGCCGACGACCGCCCCGAAGGAGCCCAGCGGCTCCTCCCCCGCGTTCTCCGCGGCGAGGTGGGCGAGCATCGTCGCGGCGACGTCCCGGCCGTCCGCGCGGACGGCGTGCTGGACCTCGCCGCCCTCCGGGTTGGAGGTGAGGGCGAGCACGAACAGACCGGTGCCGCTCTCCCGGGCCAGCGCCACCGCCGGGGACAGCGAGCCGTAGCCGAGGTAGGGCGAGACCGTGAGCGCGTCGGAGAACAGCGGCGAGTCCTTGCGCAGGAAGGACTCCGCGTACGCGGCCATGGTGGAGCCGATGTCGCCGCGCTTGGCGTCCATGACGACGAGCGCGCCGGCCGCGCGCGCCTCCTCCACCGACTTCTCCAGCACGGCGACCCCGCGGGAGCCGAAGCGCTCGAAGAACGCGCTCTGCGGCTTGAGCACGGCGACCCGGTCGGCCGTCGCCTCGACGACCGTGCGGCTGAACCGCTCCAGGCCGGCCACGTCGTCGTTCAGGCCCCACTCGGCGAGCAGGGAGGCGTGCGGGTCGATGCCCACACACAGGGGGCCGCGCTCGTCCATCGCGCGGCGCAGTCGACTGCCGAAGGGCTCGGTCATACCGTCTTCCTCACGTCGGCGCCGACCGCGTCGGCGAGGGTGGCGTAGGGGCTGGTGCGCAGGCGCGCGGCGAGCCCCTTGTGGATGGCGCGGGCCCAGAAGGGGCCCTGGTAGACGAAGGCGCTGTAGCCCTGGACCAGGGTGGCGCCCGCGAGGATGCGCTGCCAGGCGTCCTCGGCGTTCTCGATGCCGCCGACGCCCACCAGGGTGATCCGGTCCCCCACGCGCGCGTAGAGGCGCCTCAGCACCTCCAGCGAGCGTGCCTTCAGCGGCGCGCCGGAGAGCCCGCCGGTCTCCTCGACCAGCGCGGGATCGGACGTCAGGCCGAGTCCCTCGCGCGCGATGGTGGTGTTCGTGGCGATGATGCCGTCCAGGCCCAGCTCGACGGCGAGGTCGGCCACGGCGTCCACGTCCTCGTCGGCGAGGTCCGGCGCGATCTTGACGAGCAGCGGCACCCGGCGGGTGGTCACCACCCGGTCGGCGGCCTCGCGGACGGCCGTCAGCAGGGGCCGCAGCGACTCGGTGGCCTGCAGGTTGCGCAGGCCGGGGGTGTTGGGCGACGAGACGTTGACGACCAGGTAGTCGGCGTACGGCGCCAGCCGCTCGGCCGACTTCACGTAGTCGGCGGCGGCCTCGGCCTCGGGCACGACCTTGGTCTTGCCGATGTTGACGCCCACGACGGTCCGGAAGACCGGCGTACGGGACGCCAGCCGGGCGGCCACCGCCAGCGAGCCGTCGTTGTTGAACCCCATGCGGTTGATCAGCGCGCGGTCCGGCACGAGCCGGAACAGGCGCTTCTTCGGGTTGCCCGGCTGGGGCTCCCCGGTGACCGTGCCGATCTCGACGTGGTCGAAGCCGACCATCGCCATGCCGTCGATCGCGACGGCGTTCTTGTCGAAGCCCGCGGCGAGCCCGAAGGGGCCGTGCATGCGCAGCCCGAGGGCCTCCGTGCGCAGCTCCTTGTGGCGGGGCGCGAGCGCGGCGGCGACGAAGGTGCGCAGCACGGGGACGCGGGCCGCCAGGCGGATCCACCGGAAGGCCAGGTGATGGGCCTGCTCCGGGTCCATCCGCTGGAAGAAGCAGGCGAAGAAGATCTTGTACATGATTCCCTCATGAAGAGGGGGACACCGTTTCCGGTGTCCCCCTCGTCGGCTGCTAGTCGCGGGCCGCGGTCAGGTGTTCGGCGTGTTCCTGGAGCGATCGGACGCCCACGTCCCCGTGGTTGAGGGCGTCGATGCCCTGGACGGCGGCGGCGAGCGCCTGGACCGTCGTCAGGCACGGCACCGAGCGCGCCACGGCCGCCGTACGGATCTCGTAGCCGTCGAGGCGGCCGCCGGTGCCGTACGGGGTGTTGACGATGAGGTCGACCTCGCCGTCGTGGATGAGCTGGACGATGGTCTTCTCGCCGTTCGGGCCGGTGCCCTCGGACTGCTTGCGCACGACGGTGGCGTTGATGCCGTTGCGCTTGAGGACCTCGGCGGTGCCGGAGGTGGCCATCAATTCGAAGCCGTGGGCGACCAGCTCGCGCGCCGGGAAGATCATCGAGCGCTTGTCGCGGTTGGCGACCGAGATGAACGCCCGGCCCTTCGTGGGCAGCGGGCCGTACGCGCCGGCCTGCGACTTGGCGTACGCCGTGCCGAAGACGCTGTCGATGCCCATGACCTCGCCGGTGGAGCGCATCTCCGGGCCGAGGACGGTGTCCACGCCACGGCCGTGGATGTCGCGGAAGCGCGACCACGGCATGACGGCCTCCTTGACGGAGATCGGCGCGTCGAGCGGCAGCTCGCCGCCGTCGCCGTTCCGCGGCAGCAGGCCCTCGGCGCGCAGCTCGGCGATGGTCGCGCCGAGCGAGATCCGGGCGGCGGCCTTGGCCAGCGGCACCGCGGTCGCCTTCGAGGTGAACGGGACCGTACGGGACGCGCGCGGGTTGGCCTCGAGGACGTACAGGATGTCGCCGGCCATCGCGAACTGGATGTTGATCAGACCGCGCACCCCGACGCCCTTGGCGATGGCCTCGGTGGAGGCGCGCAGGCGCTTGATGTCGAAGCCGCCCAGCGTGATCGGCGGCAGCGCGCACGCCGAGTCGCCGGAGTGGATGCCGGCCTCCTCGATGTGCTCCATGACGCCGCCGAGGTACAGCTCCTCGCCGTCGTACAGGGCGTCGACGTCGATCTCGATGGCGTCGTCGAGGAACCGGTCGACCAGGACCGGCCGGGAGGGGCTGATCTCGGTGGACTCGGCGATGTAGGACTCCAGCCGGGTCTCGTCGTAGACGATCTCCATGCCGCGCCCGCCGAGGACGTACGACGGACGCACCAGGACCGGGTAGCCGATCTCGTCGGCGATGGCCTTGGCCTCGGCGAAGGTGGTGGCGGTGCCGTGCTTCGGGGCGGGCAGGCCCGCCTCGGCGAGGACGCGGCCGAACGCCCCGCGGTCCTCGGCGGCGTGGATGGCCTCGGGGGACGTGCCGACGATCGGCACGCCGTTGTCCTTCAGGGCCTGCGACAGCCCCAGCGGGGTCTGGCCGCCGAGCTGGACCACGACACCGGCGACCGGGCCGGCCTGCCGCTCCGCGTGGACGATCTCCAGCACGTCCTCCAGCGTCAGCGGCTCGAAGTACAGCCGGTCGGAGGTGTCGTAGTCCGTGGAGACGGTCTCCGGGTTGCAGTTGACCATCACGGTCTCGTAGCCGGCGTCGCTGAGCGCGAAGGAGGCGTGGACACAGGAGTAGTCGAACTCGATGCCCTGGCCGATGCGGTTGGGGCCGGAGCCGAGGATGATGACGGCCGGCTTCTCGCGCGGCGCAACCTCGGTCTCCTCGTCGTAGGACGAGTAGAAGTACGGGGTCTTCGCGGCGAACTCGGCGGCGCAGGTGTCGACCGTCTTGTAGACCGGGCGGATGCCGAGTGCGTGCCGCACCTCGCGTACGACGTCCTCGCGCAGGCCGCGGATCTCGGCGATCTGCACGTCGGAGAAGCCGTGCCGCTTGGCCTCGGACAGCAGCTCCGGGGTCAGCTCGGGGGCCGCGCCCAGCTCGTCGGCGATCTCCTTGATGAGGAAGAGCTGGTCGACGAACCACGGGTCGATCTTCGTGGCGTCGAAGACCTCCTCGGGGGTGGCGCCCGCGCGGATGGCCCCCATGACCGCGTTGATACGGCCGTCGGTGGGCCGGACCGCCTCGCGCAGCAGCTCGTCCTTGTCGCCGGGCTCGCCGACGAAGGTGAACTGGCTGCCCTTCTTCTCCAGCGAGCGCAGCGCCTTCTGGAAGGCCTCGGTGAAGTTGCGGCCGATGGCCATGGCCTCGCCGACCGACTTCATGGTGGTGGTGAGGGTGGAGTCGGCGCTCGGGAACTTCTCGAAGGCGAACCGGGGGGCCTTCACGACCACGTAGTCGAGCGTCGGCTCGAAGGAGGCCGGGGTCTCCTGTGTGATGTCGTTCGGGATCTCGTCCAGGGTGTAGCCGACGGCCAGCTTGGCGGCGATCTTGGCGATGGGGAAGCCGGTCGCCTTGGAGGCGAGCGCCGAGGAGCGGGACACGCGCGGGTTCATCTCGATGACGATGACCCGGCCGTCCTCGGGGTTCACCGCGAACTGGATGTTGCAGCCGCCGGTGTCGACGCCGACCTCGCGGATCACGGCGATGCCGACGTCCCGCAGGATCTGGTACTCGCGGTCGGTGAGCGTCATCGCGGGGGCGACGGTGATGGAGTCGCCGGTGTGCACGCCCATCGGGTCGAAGTTCTCGATGGAGCAGACGACCACGACGTTGTCGTGCTTGTCGCGCATCAGCTCCAGCTCGTACTCCTTCCAGCCGAGGATGGACTCCTCCAGGAGCACCTCGGTGGTCGGGGAGAGCGTGAGGCCCTGTCCGGCGATGCGGCGCAGCTCCTCCTCGTCATGCGCGAAGCCGGAGCCGGCGCCGCCCATGGTGAAGGAGGGGCGGACGACGACCGGGTAGCCGCCGAGCGTCTCGACGCCCTGGAGCACGTCGTCCATGGAGTGGCAGATCACCGAGCGGGCGGACTCGCCGTGGCCGATCTTCTTGCGGACCTCCTCGACGACCTCCTTGAACAGGTCGCGGTCCTCGCCCTTGTTGATGGCCTCGACGTTGGCCCCGATCAGCTCGACGCCGTACTTCTCCAGGGTGCCGGCCTCGTGCAGCGAGATGGCCGTGTTGAGGGCGGTCTGGCCGCCCAGGGTCGGCAGCAGCGCGTCCGGGCGCTCCTTGGCGATGATCTTCTCGACGAACTCCGGGGTGATCGGCTCGACGTACGTGGCGTCGGCGATCTCCGGGTCGGTCATGATCGTCGCCGGGTTGGAGTTGACCAGGATGACGCGCAGGCCCTCGGCCTTGAGCACGCGGCACGCCTGCGTGCCGGAGTAGTCGAACTCGGCGGCCTGGCCGATGACGATCGGGCCGGAGCCGATGACCAGGACGGACTGGATATCGGTGCGCTTAGGCACGCTGGCCCTCCATCAGGACTGTGTTCATCAAAGAGGTGAAGCGGTCGAACAGGTAGGCGGCGTCGTGCGGACCGGCTGCCGCTTCGGGGTGGTACTGGACGCTGAAGGCCGGCTGGTCGAGCAGCTGGAGCCCCTCCACCACGTTGTCGTTGAGGCAGACGTGGGAGACCTCGGCGCGGCCGTAGGGGGTGTCGCAGACCTTGTCGAGCGGGGCGTCGACGGCGAAGCCGTGGTTGTGCGCGGTGACCTCGACCTTGCCGGTCGTACGGTCCTGCACCGGCTGGTTGATGCCGCGGTGACCGTACTTGAGCTTGTACGTGCCGAAGCCCAGCGCGCGGCCCAGGATCTGGTTGCCGAAGCAGATACCGAAGAGCGGGGTCTTGCGCTCCAGCACGCCCCGCATGACGGAGACGGCGTGGTCGGCCGTGGCCGGGTCCCCAGGACCGTTGGAGAAGAAGACACCGTCCGGGTTGACGGCGTAGACGTCCTCGACGGTCGCCGTGGCGGGCAGCACGTGCACCTCGATGCCGCGCTCGGCCATCCGGTGCGGGGTCATGCCCTTGATGCCGAGGTCGACGGCGGCGACGGTGAACTTCTTCTCGCCGATCGCGGGGACGACGTACGCCTCCTTGGTGGCGACCTCGGCGGCGAGGTCGGCACCCTCCATCTCGGGGGCCTGGCGGACCTCGGCGAGCATGGTGCCCTCGTCGGGCAGGGCGTTGCCGGAGAAGATGCCGACGCGCATGGCACCGCGCTCGCGCAGATGGCGGGTGAGGGCGCGGGTGTCGATGCCGGAGATGCCGACGACGCCCTGGGCGCGCAGCTCGTCGTCCAGGGAGCGGCGGGAGCGCCAGTTGGACGGGGTGCGGGCGGGGTCGCGGACGACGTACCCGGCGACCCAGATCCGCTTGCTCTCGGGGTCCTCGTCGTTCACGCCGGTGTTGCCGACGTGCGGGGCGGTCATCACGACCACCTGGCGGTGGTACGACGGGTCGGTCAGGGTCTCCTGGTAGCCGGTCATGCCGGTGGAGAACACGGCCTCGCCGAAGGTCGCCCCCACGGCCCCGTAGGCACGGCCGCGGAAGATCCGGCCGTCCTCCAGGACGAGTACCGCGGGAACCTTGTCGGCTCCCCTTGTGGAGGTGGTCATCGTTCGGCGCCTTCCGTGCTGGTGTCGTTGGTCATGGAGTTGAGGGCGTCGACCCACGCGGTGTGCTCCGCCGCGTGGTCCGAGCGGAACCCGGAGTCGATCAGCCGGTCGCCGTGCGCCCAGGTCACCACGAGCAGGCCGCCCTCGGTGAGGACCTTGCCGGCGATGCCCTTGTCGAGCCGGGCGCCGCGCAGCCGGTCCGCGGGGACGTAGAAGTCGGCCGCGCCGGGGCGTACGACGTCCAGTCCCGCGTCCGTCAGCGTGAGCTCGGCCCGGCTGCGGGTGCCCAGGCCGTGCGCGACGATGCGGTCGAGCCACTGACCGGCGGTGGTGGAACCGTGGTAGCGGCCGCTCATGCTCAGTCTCGCCGGGCCCGGGTCGTCCGGCGCGCTGGGCAGCGCGGGCAGGTCGCTCTGGAGCGTGCCGCGCCATTTCCAGCCCTCGCGCATCAGCCAGTAGACGAGCGCCACGAAGAGGGCGAGTCCGACGACCCAGCCGACGCGGGCGGCCCAGTCGGTGACCTCGGCCGACTTCTGGTCCGCCGCGAGTCCGGCTGCGAGGAGTGTTGCAGGTGTCACGTGAGCTTCCCGTCGACGAGCGTGGCCTTGCCCCGGAGCCAGGTGTGGGTGACACGGCCCGGCAGCTCACGCCCCTCGTACGGGGTGTTCCGGCTGCGCGAGGCGAAGCCCGCGGGGTCCACGGACCCACGGTATGCCGTGTCGACGAGCGTGAGGTTGGCGGGCTCACCAGCCGAGACGGGCCGGCCGTGGCCCGTGGCCCGCCCGATCTCGGCGGGCTTGACGGACATGCGCTCGGCGACCCCGGCCCAGGTGAGGAGCCCGGTGTCCACCATGGTCTCCTGCACCACCGACAGCGCGGTCTCCAGGCCGACCATGCCCATGGCGGCGGCGGCCCACTCGCAGTCCTTGTCCTCGTGCGGGTGCGGGGCGTGGTCGGTGGCGACGATGTCGATCGTGCCGTCGGCGAGCGCCTCGCGCAGCGCCAGGACGTCCCGCTCGGTGCGCAGCGGCGGGTTCACCTTGTAGACCGGGTTGTAGGTGCGCACCAGCTCGTCGGTGAGGAGCAGGTGGTGCGGGGTGACCTCGGCGGTGACGTCGATGCCGCGGGACTTGGCCCAGCGGACGATCTCGACGGAGCCGGCGGTCGACAGGTGGCAGATGTGGACGCGGGAGCCGACGTGCTCGGCGAGCAGGACGTCCCGCGCGATGATCGACTCCTCGGCCACCGCCGGCCAGCCGCCGAGGCCGAGCTCGGCGGAGACGACGCCCTCGTTCATCTGGGCGCCCTCGGTGAGCCGGGGCTCCTGGGCGTGCTGGGCGACGACGCCGCCGAAGGCCTTCACGTACTCCAGGGCGCGGCGCATGATCACGGCGTCGTCGACGCACTTGCCGTCGTCGGAGAAGACGGTGACGCCGGCGGCCGACTCGTGCATGGCGCCGAGTTCGGCGAGCTTGCGGCCCTCCAGGCCGACGGTGACGGCGCCGATGGGCTGCACGTCGCAGTAGCCGTGCTCCTGGCCGAGCCGGTAGACCTGCTCGACCACGCCGGCGGTGTCGGCCACGGGGAAGGTGTTGGCCATGGCGAACACGGCCGTGTAGCCGCCGGAGGCCGCCGCGCGGGTGCCGGTGAGGACGGTCTCGGAGTCCTCGCGGCCGGGCTCGCGCAGATGGGTGTGCAGGTCGACCAGGCCCGGCAGGAGGACCTTGCCGTCGGCCTCGACGACCTCGGCGTCCTCGGCGCTCAGCCCGGTGCCGACCTCGGCGATGACGCCGCCGTCGATCAGCACGTCCTGCGGCTCGCCGCCGAGCACCTTCGCACCACGGATCAGGGTCTTGCTCATCTTCTTCACTTCTCCTCGGTGCGGGTGTGGGTGACGGCCGGTTCGTTGCCGCCGAGCAGCAGGTAGAGGACGGCCATGCGGATGGAGACTCCGTTTGCCACCTGCTCGACGACGGTGCAGCGGTCGGAGTCGGCGACCTCGGCGGTGATCTCCATGCCGCGGACCATCGGGCCGGGGTGCATCACGATGGCGTGCTCCGGCATCCGGGCCATGCGGTCGCCGTCGAGGCCGTAGCGCCGCGAGTACTCGCGCTCGGTCGGGAAGAAGGCGGCGTTCATGCGCTCGCGCTGGACGCGCAGCATCATCACGGCGTCGGACTTGGGGAGCACGGCGTCGAGGTCGTACGACACCTCGCAGGGCCAGGTCTCGACGCCGACCGGCACCAGGGTGGGCGGGGCGACCAGGGTGACCTCGGCGCCGAGCGTGTGCAGCAGGTCGACGTTGGAGCGGGCGACCCGGCTGTGCAGGACGTCGCCGACGATGGTGATGCGCCGCCCGTCGAGGTCGCGGCCGAGCCCGGCGTCCCGGCCGACGAGCCGGCGCCGCATCGTGAAGGCGTCCAGCAGCGCCTGCGTGGGGTGCTGGTGGGTGCCGTCGCCGGCGTTGATGACGTGGGCGTCGATCCAGCCGGAGGTGGCCAGGCGGTACGGCGCGCCGGAGGCCCCGTGCCGGATGACGACGGCGTCCACGCCCATGGCCTCCAGGGTCTGGGCGGTGTCCTTGAGGGACTCGCCCTTGGACACGCTGGAGCCTTTGGCGCTGAAGTTGATGACGTCCGCGGACAGGCGCTTCTCCGCGGCCTCGAACGAGATACGCGTGCGCGTGGAGTCCTCGAAGAAGAGGTTGACGACGGTGCGGCCGCGCAGGGTCGGCAGCTTCTTGATCGGCCGGTCGGCGACCCGGGCCATCTCCTCGGCGGTGTCGAGGATCAGGACGGCGTCGTCGCGGGTGAGGTCGGCGGCCGAGATGAGATGACGCTGCATCTGTCAGGCTCCGTAAGGCAGTTCATGAAGGATTTCGGGCAGACGGGTGCGCCTGGGCGCACGGGGCGGGCGTACGACTGCGGCGTACGCCGTCCGGCGCTACTGGGGGGTCTGCTTGGCACCGAGCAGCACGGTGTCGCGACCGTCCTCCTCGGCGAGCTGGACCTTGACCGTCTCCCGCAACGACGTGGGGAGGTTCTTGCCGACGTAGTCGGCCCTGATGGGCAGCTCGCGGTGACCGCGGTCGACGAGAACGGCGAGCTGGACCGCGCGTGGGCGGCCGATGTCGTTCAGGGCGTCGAGGGCGGCGCGGATCGTACGGCCGGAGAAGAGCACGTCGTCGACGAGGACGACGAGGCGGCCGTCGAGGCCGTCACCGGGGATCTCGGTGCGGGCCAGCGCACGCGGCGGGTGCATGCGCAGATCGTCCCGGTACATGGTGATGTCGAGCGAACCGACCGGGATCTTGCGCTCGGTGATCTCCTCCAGCTTGGCGGCGAGCCGCCGGGCGAGGAAGACGCCCCGGGTGGGGATGCCGAGGAGCACCACGTCGTCGGCGCCCTTGGCGCGTTCGACGATCTCGTGGGCGATGCGGGTCAACACCCGCGCGATGTCAGGGCCTTCAAGCACGGGCCGGGCGTCGGACGTCGAGGTGTCCTGCTGCCTGTCCATACGAAAGGGACCTCCTTCTCCGCCTCACGGGACGGACCTTAAAGGACGTCTGGTTTGCGCCATCCACGGTAGCAGGCCGCCGGTACACCTCCTGTCACCCCCCTGGCCCAATCGGCCACGGCGGAAGCGGAAGCGTCGGTGTGGACCATTCGGCTTGACGCACGAGAGTAACGCTGCGTAACCTCACAGTGAGTTACCAACCGCGCGGCATGGAAGCCAAGCCAGTCGCGTCGACCCAGTGCCGGGGAGCCATATGTCCAGCGAATACGCCAAACAGCTCGGGGCCAAGCTCCGGGCCATCCGCACCCAGCAGGGCCTTTCCCTCCACGGTGTCGAGGAGAAGTCCCAGGGACGCTGGAAGGCCGTCGTGGTCGGTTCGTACGAGCGCGGCGACCGCGCCGTGACCGTGCAGCGGCTCGCAGAGCTGGCGGATTTCTACGGCGTCCCGGTGCAGGAGCTGCTGCCGGGGACGACGCCGGGCGGGGCCGCCGAGCCGCCGCCGAAGCTGGTCCTGGACCTGGAGCGGCTGGCCCACGTGCCGGCCGAGAAGGCGGGTCCGCTCCAGCGGTACGCGGCGACGATCCAGTCGCAGCGCGGTGACTACAACGGCAAGGTGCTGTCGATCCGCCAGGACGACCTGCGCACACTCGCCGTCATCTACGACCAGTCCCCCTCGGTCCTCACGGAGCAGCTGATCAGCTGGGGTGTCCTCGACGCGGACGCGCGCCGCGCGGTCTCCCACGCCGAGGAGAGCTGAGCACGTCCCTGGGTTGGGTGCTCTCAGCAGAAACGTGCCGCCGGGGTGGCCGGAGCCGAACGGTTCCGGCC
>NZ_JBHWJK010000024.1:0-107514 GCF_042731455.1 Streptomyces sp. NPDC059852
CGCCGGCGGGCGTCCCGGCGGCGTCCGGGGCCGTGACGGAGGCGAACGCCGAAGGGTGGGGGCGCGCGGCGGAGGCGGCGGCGCCGGTGTCGGCGAAGAAGGACTCGCCCGCGATCGGGCGGTGCGGGGCCGGCGTGGACACGGGGGGCTGCGCGCCGGGGCTGACGCGGGCGATCAGATAGGCCCGCGCGCCCCAGCCGAGCACGGACTCGGCGAGGGCGATGCCCAGTCCGCCGTTGAAGACGCCCAGCTGATCCGCGGTGCCGCTGCAGTGGGCGCAGCGGTTCAGATGCGCGCGCAGGTCGGGGTCGACGTCGACACCGCCGCGCCGGTAGGTGACGTCGAGCATCCGCAGGTACTGGCGGCACTCGTGCTCGGGGGCGAGTTCGCGGTGGACCTGGAGCAGTTCCTCGCGCAGCCGGTCGCGGGCGCGCTCCAGCTCCAGGCGTCCGGTCTCCGCGTCCATGCCGAGGAGCGCGGCCGGTACGGACGCCGGTTCGGCCTCGACCTCGGTGTGCCAGAGCAGGCAGCGGGCCGCCTGGGGCAGCCGTGCGAAGGCCTCGGAGAGCAGCCAGCGGTGCTCCGGCGGCAGCAGGCGGGCGGCGGCTCCGACGCCGTCGGGGCCCGAGCGCAGCCCGGGGTGGAGGAGTTCCCGCCGGTGGTCGGCGTCCCATTCCGCGGCGATCCGGCCGACGGTGACGAGGAGCCGGGGGCGCCAGGCGGCGCTCGGCCCGGTCTGCCGCAGGGTCTCGCCGAACAGGCGGGTGAACGCCGCCGTGGTGAGCATGCCCGCGGAGCGGGTGTCGGCGGTGCACAGCCGTGCGTAGGCGAAGCCCGCCTCCCAGTGCCGGTCGAGGAGTTCCCCGACGGGGTGGAGCGCCGGTGCCGCTCCCGTCCACTTCTTGAGTTCGGCGCTCAGCTGAGCGTCGGGCACTTCAAAGAAGCGGGCGGCGCCTGGTGAATTCGACAGGCCTGCGTCATGCACGGGGGCATTCCTCCGGAGGGCACTGCGGCTTGAAGGGTCCATACCAATGGGTATGCTCCGGGTGCGGCTCTGGTGAAGCGCGAGGGCGTAAAGGAGCGAGCCACACCTTTGCACAGGTCAGGGACAGAGAACAAGCCGCTCCGCTTATTGTGCACCGGATACGCGGCCAGCAGTGTTTGACGCATTGTCAATAGCCGGGTGATCCGCATTGCGGGCTATCGGCGAAGCAATGGGAAAACGGATTCACTCGCCACTCCGCCGACTTCATCGCAAACCATTGAACCGCCGCGCCACGGCATTCTCCGCTGGTCATGCGGACGAAGGCCCCTTCACCGGGCCTTCACAACCGGGGCGCCAACCTTTGCGGCGCGCTCCGGCGGGGCCTCCGTCCGCGGCGCGCTCAGTGACCGATGACCGGGTGCGGCGTGTAGGGCTCCTGGAGCGCCGCCAACTCCTTGTCGCTCAACTCCAGTTCGACGGCGGCGACCGCGTCCTGAAGGTGCCCCGGCCGGGCGGCGCCGATGATGGGGGCCGTCACCGTGTCCTGGTGCAGCAGCCAGGCGAGGGCGACCTGGGCGCGCGGCACACCGCGCTCGTTCGCCACCCGGGTGACGGCCTCCACGACGACCCGGTCGCTGTCCGGGTACAGCCTGCTGCCGAACTCGTCGTGGGTGCTGCGGTCGGTGGCCGTGCCCCAGTCACGGGTGAGCCGGCCGCGGGCCAGCGGGCTCCACGGCAGCACCCCGACGCCCTGGTCGGCGCAGAGGGGCAGCATCTCGCGCTCCTCCTCGCGGTAGAGGAGGTTGTAGTGGTTCTGCATGGACACGAACGTCGTCCAGCCGTTGCGCTCGGCGGTGTACTGCATCTTGGAGAACTGCCAGGCGTACATCGAACTCGCCCCGATGTAGCGGGCCTTGCCCGCCTTCACCACGTCGTGCAGCGCCTCCATGGTCTCCTCGACCGGGGTGTGCGGGTCGAAGCGGTGGATCTGGTAGAGGTCGACGTGGTCGGTGCCGAGGCGGGCGAGGCTGTGGTCGATCTCGGTCATGATCGCCTTGCGCGAGAGCCCGGCGCCGTTCGGGCCGGGGCGCATCCGGCCGTGGACCTTGGTCGCGAGGACGATCTCGTCCCGGCGGGCGAAGTCGCGCAGCGCCTTGCCGACGATCTCCTCGCTGGTGCCGTCGGAGTAGACGTTGGCGGTGTCGAAGAAATTGATGCCCGCGTCGAGCGCCTGCCGGATCAGCGGCCGCGACGCCTCCTCGTCGAGGGTCCACTCGTGCGCGCCACGGTCCGGGAGCCCGTAGGTCATGCACCCCAGACAGATCCGCGACACGTCCAGGCCCGTCGAACCGAGCTTCACATACTGCATCGTTGCTGCTCCTGCCTTCGGGAGGGCGTTACCCGGCGAGCCTACGGCGCTCCCGGCCCCGTCAGCAGGTCCAGTGCCCGCTCCCACCGGAAGTCCGGCCGCGTGCCGTCCGGCGCGGGCTCGCCCGTGTACGGCTCCCCGAACCGCACCCCCATGCCGCGCAGCCGCTCCAGGCTGTCCCGGTAGGCCGGGTGGGCGGCGAGCGCGTCGGCGACGCAGGGCAGGACGGCGACGGGCACGCCGAGCCCGGTCGCCTCGCACAGGGTGCCCAGGGCCAGGGTGTCGGCGATGCCGGCCGCCCATTTGTTGATCGTGTTGAAGGTGGCCGGCGCGACGGCGACGGCGTCCGGCGGCGGGAAGGGGCGGGGGTCGGCGGGAGTGCGCCAGGTGGAGCGGATCGGCCGGCCCGTCAGGGTCTCGACGACGGTGGTGTCGAAGAAGCCGTTCAGGGCGGCCGGGGTCGCGATGACCCCGACCTCCCAGTCCCGCTCCAGGGCGGCGCCGGCCAGCCTGTCCACGTCCGCCGCGATCCCGGCGGCGCAGACGACGACGTAGAGGAAGGGTTTCCCGGCCTGTTCGGTCATCCGGGAAACCCTACTCAACAGCCCCGACGGCCCGTCAGGCGGTGGCCTCGGAGACGGTGATGGCGCTGACCGGGCAGGCGCGGGCGGCCTCCCGGACCATCGGGTCGCCGCCGCCGTCCTCCCGGCCGGGGATCAGGGCGCTGAAGCCGTCGTCGTCCTGGGTGAAGACGGACGGGGCGGCCAGGGCGCACTGTCCGGCGCCGATGCAGAGGTCGTGGTCGATGTCGATGCGGGTCCCGGACGCCTCGCCGGGCACGGTCGCCGTGGTCTCGTGTGTCTCATGCGTTTCGTTGTGCATGACCGGAGCCTCTTACCAGGTCACGGGGAGTTCCAGCATCCCCTGGATCGTGTCGCCGGCTTTGAACGGGATTTCCTCCGCGGGGACCGCGAGGCGCAGTCCGGGGAGACGGCCGAACAGGGTACGCAGCGCGATCTCCATCTCGGCGCGGGCCAGGTTCTGCCCGAGGCACTGGTGGATGCCGAACCCGAAGGCGACGTGGTGCCGGGCCGGGCGGTGCAGGTCCAGGGTGTCGGGGTCGGCGTAGACGGTCTCGTCCCGGTTGATGACCGAGGTGGAGAAGACGACGCCGTCGCCCGCGCGGATCGTCTCCCCGGCCACCTCGATGTCCTCGACGGCGACGCGCAGCAGTCCGTCGGCGATGGACAGCATCCGCAGCAGTTCGTCGACGGCCGCGGGCACGAGGTCGGGGTCGGCGCGCAGTTCGGCGAGCCGTTCCGGGTGCCTGAGCAGCGTGAAGGTGCCCAGGGAGATCATGTTGGCGGTCGTCTCGTGCCCGGCGACCAGCAGGATGATGGCGAGCGCGATGAGCCCCTCGCGATCCAGTTCGCCCTCGGCCAGCCGCCGGTGGACGAGTTCGTCCAGGACGCCGTCACCGGGCGCGTCCTGCCGCTGCTTGCGGTCGATCAGCTCGTCGAAGTACTCCTCCATGCGGGCGCGGGCGTCCATGGAGTCGGCGGCCGTCGGGCCGCGCAGCAGCCGGCGCGACTGCCCCTCGAAGAAGTCGTGGTCCTCGTAGGGCACACCGAGCAGGGCGCAGATCACCATGGAGGGCACCGGCAGCGCGAACGCGGGGACCAGGTCGGCGGGCGGGCCGCCGGCGATCATCGCGTCGAGGCGTTCGTCGACGATCCGCTGGATGTGCGGGCGCAGCGCGGTGGCGCGCTGGAGGGTGAAGCTGGGGATCATCATGCGCCGCTGCACGCGGTGTTCGGGATCGTCGACGCCGAGCAGGGCGGACCGCCGGCGCCGGATCCGGGCGATGCGTTCCGTGGTGGCGGGGAACTCCGGGCGGGTGGGATCGGTGGACAGCCGGGGGTCGGCGAGCAGGGTGCGGGCGAGGCCGTGACCGGTGACCGTCCACACGACGCGGCCGTCGTAGAGCCGCGCGCGGGTCAGCGGGCGGGTGTCGCGCAGGGGGTCGTAGGCGGCGGGCGGGTGGTAGGGACAGGTCCGGCTCTGGGGGAAGGCGACGGTGGGGGGTTCCGTCATGTCCGTCATGAAAAGACCTCGCAGACGAAGGGTGCGTCGTGCCGATCTTTATTAGATGCCCGAGGCACCTACATGACGACGTCAAGTTCGGCCAGAACTCCGGCCACGGAAATCTGGCCGGGGATGGTCGCACAAGGCTTCGCCCACAAGGGACGTGAATCTCCGCGTGCGGCGTTCCCGGGGGAAATTCGCTTGTCGCGGGCAGGGCGGGGACCACAGAATCCGGCCATGCCGAAGAACATCGCCTTCCTGCCGCCGACCGCCGCCGTCCGTCCGGTGCGGTCCCAGCAGCAGCCCGGCCGACCGTGGGGACCGACGCCGCCCACGTCGTGACCGCGGCGCTCGTCGCGGGCCTGCTGGCCGGGTACGGCATCGCCGTACCCGTCGGCGCCGTCGCGACCTACCTCGTCTCCCTCACGGCCCGTACCTCCCTGCGCACCGGTGTCTGCGCCGCGCTCGGCGTGGCGACGGCCGACGGACTGTACGCCCTGCTGGCCACCCTCGGCGGCTCCGCGCTCGCGTCCGCCCTGCGCCCGGTGCTGGTGCCCTTGCGCTGGGCCTCGGCCCTGGTGCTGGCGGTGCTCGCCGTGCGGGGCGCCGCCCTGGCCGTCCGCCAGTACCGGGCCCATCGCCTGGCCACCCGCTCCGCTCCCCCGCCGCCCGGTCCGGGCCGCGCCTATCTCTCACTGCTGGGCATCACCCTGCTGAACCCGACCACGGTCGTCTACTTCACGGCCCTGGTCCTCGGCACCCGCGCGGCGGACTCCGTGCCGGCCACCGGGCAGGCCGTGTTCGTCCTGGCCGCGTTCGCCGCCTCGGCGAGCTGGCAGGTGCTGCTCGCCGGGGGCGGCGCCCTGCTCGGGCGGTTGCTGACCGGGCTCAGGGGACGACTGGTGACCGCGCTGGTGTCGAGCGCGGTGATGCTGGCGCTGGCGGTGCGGATGCTGGTCTAGGGGGTGTCTTGTCGATCAGGGCGGGCTCCCGGCGTCCGGCCTGATCGACAAGACGCCCCCTAGCGGTGCGGCGGGGCACGGATGATCGGCGCCTGTGCCACTGTTGAAGGGAGTGTCAGTTCTCGTACACGACGATGGGATGGATGTCATGCCTCTCGAGGGCGAATACGAGCCCAGCCCGAGCAAGTGGGTGCGCGACCAGGTGGAGTTGTACGAGCGGTCCGGCGGCACCGAGGGCACCACGCTCCAGGACACCGGGCTGCCCGTCATCCTGCTGACGACCCGCGGCGCCAAGAGCGGCAAGATCCGCAAGACGCCTCTGATGCGCGTCGAGCACGACGGCCTCTACGCCGTGGTCGCCTCCCAGGGCGGGGCGCCGAAGCACCCCGTCTGGTACCACAACGTGCAGGCCGACCCGCATGTGGAGCTGCAGGACGGTCCGGTGAAGCGGGACATGAGGGCCCGTGAGGTCACCGGCGCCGAGAAGGCGGAGTGGTGGGAGCGGGCCGTCGCCGCCTATCCGCCGTACGCCGACTACCAGAAGAAGACGGACCGGGAGATCCCGGTGTTCGTCCTGGAGCCGCTCGACGGGCAGTAGGGCCGGGGACTGCGAAGTATTTTCTCATCGGGACGCATGACCCCGCGAGGGCGGGGCACCCGAGCGTCAGGCCCCGCCGCGTTCCCCCGTCGCGGCGGGGCTTCCGTGTGCCTCGCGCGCGGACCGCTCGGTGATGTCGAGGAAGATCTGGTCCGCCTCGGCGACGGTGTGGCCGATGGACCGCTTGATCCGGACGGCGACCTCCTCGACCCGCTCGCTGTCCAGTCCCGGCACGAGGTCGATCCGTGCCGCCACCAGCGCGCTCTCCAGGCCCGTCTTCATCGTGAACAGCGCCTCCACGCTGTCGATCTCGGGCTGCGCCTCCAGCAGCGCGCAGATCCGGGCGGCCGCCTCCGGGTCGGCGGCCTCGCCGATCAGCTGGTCGCGGGCCTCGCGGCCCAGCCGGTAGGCGACGTAGACGAGCAGGGCGCCGATCGCCAGCGAGGCCGACGCCTCCCACACCACCTGCCCGGTGACCATGTGCAGGGCCATGCCGGCGAGGGCGAGGCTCACGCCGAGCACCGCCGTGCCGTCCTCGGCGACGACCGTGCGCAGCGCCGGGTCGCGCATCCCGTCGGCGAGTCCGCCCTGCCGGCGCACCTGGTGCAGCGCCCGCACCAGCGACGCCCCTTCGGCGAGGAAGGCCACGCCGAGGACGATCATGCCCGCGACATAGCCGCCGAACGACTCCTCGGAGCCGCCGCGCAGTGCCTCCACACCCTGGAAGACGGAGAAGCAGCCGCCCATCACGAAGATCCCGACGGCGGCCAGCAGCGACCAGAAGAATCGCTCCTTGCCGTAGCCGAAGGGATGGCGGGCGTCTGCGGGGCGGCGGCTGCGGCGCAGCGCGGCCAGCAGGAACACCTCGTTGAGGCTGTCCGCCACGGAGTGCGCCGCCTCCGACAGCAGGGCGGGTGAATGGGCGAGGAGCCCTCCGACGGCCTTGGCCACGGCGATGACGAGGTTGGCGGCGAGGGCGACCAGGACCGTGATCCGGGTCCTGCGGTCCGATGTCGAGGTGTCCGGTGTGCTGCTCACCTAACGCCGACTGCCCCGGCCTCCCCCACTCACACCGTGCCGTCGGCGGAAAACGGGGGACTCGGTGGGAGACCGGGCGTACGGTCCCGACGACGGCGTACGGGCGGGCCCGCCGCATGGCGGGCGCGAACGGAGGAACCCGGCATCGGCCGGACGGACCGGCGGCCGGCGGAAGGGAGCGATCATGAGCGGCGGGGGCAACACCGCCTATGGCCGGAAGGCGTTCCAGCGGTCCAGGGCGCACTTCACGGACCGGATCACGGCGGACGGCCGGGACGGCTGGCCGGTCGAGGCGGGCCGGTACAGACTGGTCGTCAGCCGCGCCTGTCCGTGGGCGAGCCGGGCGCTGGTCGCGCGGCGGCTGCTGGGCCTGGAGGAGGCTCTGCCCATGGCGATCACCGATCCCGTGCAGGACGACCGGAGCTGGCGGTTCACCCTGGACCCCGACGGCCGCGACCCGGTGCTCGGCATCCGGTTCCTCAGCGAGGCGTACGACCGGCGGGAGACCGGCTACCCGGGCGGCGTCAGCGTCCCCGCGATCGTGGACGTGCCCAGCGGCGAGCTGGTCACCAACGACTACCAGCGGATCACGCTGGACCTGGCGACCGAGTGGACGGCCCTGCACCGGCAGGGCGCGCCCGATCTCTACCCGGAGGCGCTGCGGGACGAGATCGACCAGGTCATGGCCGACGTGTACGAGGACGTCAACAACGGCGTCTACCGGGCGGGCTTCGCCACCGGGCAGGAGGAGTACGAGAGCGCGTACACGCGGCTCTTCCGCAGGCTGGACCTGCTGACCGAGCGGCTCGCGGGGCAGCGCTATCTGGTCGGGGACACGATCACGGAGGCGGACATCCGGCTGTTCACCACACTGGTCCGTTTCGACGCCGTCTATCACGGTCACTTCAAGTGCAACCGCTGGAAGCTGACGGAGAACCAGGTGCTGTGGGCGTACGTGCGTGATCTCTACCAGACGCCGGGGTTCGGCGACACCGTCGACTTCGACCACATCAAACGGCACTACTACCAGGTGCACACCGGGATCAACCCGACCGGCATCGTCCCCGTGGGACCGGACCTGTCGGGCTGGCTGGCCCCGCATCACCGTGCGGAGCTGGGCGGCCGGCCGTTCGGCGACGGGACGCCGCCCGGTCCGGTTCCCGAGGCCGAGCGGGTGCCGGCGCACGCCCGTCCCTGAACTACCGAGGAGGCACAGGCACATGGGCAAGAAGAAGCAGAAGAAGGCGAAGCTCCCGCTCGCCTACAAACCGCTGGGGTTCGCCTTCGGCTGGGCGAGCGGCGCCCTGGCGGGGCTCGCCTTCCGCAAGACGTGGATGGCGATCCGGCACGAGGAGGACGCCCCCGACGCCCTGGACCGGGACCGCGGCTGGGGTGAGGTACTGCTCGCCGCGGCGGTCCAGGGCGCCCTGTTCGCGATGGCCCGCAGCCTGGCGGACCGCGCGGGCGCCAAGGCGGTCGAGCGGTCCACCGGTGTCTGGCCCTCGGCCGACAAGGGCGGACGGGACTGACGGTGGGCCGGGGCCCCGGGTGACACGTCCGCCCGGGGCCTCAGCCCTGCTTGGGGGCCGTACCGGGCGTGCGGCGCAGGGTGAAGGAGTGCCCGGCCGGGTCGGAGAAGCCGCGCTCCTCGTACGGTCCCGGAGCGTCCTTCGCCTCCACCGGACGCCCTCCCAGGCCGACGATCCGGCGCTCGGCCTCGTCCAGGTCGTCCACCACGAAGTCCAGGTGCGCCTGGAGGGAGTTCTCGGGGCGCGGCCAGCTCGGCGGGGTGGCGTTCATGTCGCGGCGGAACGCCAGCCGGATGCCGTCGGCGCCACGGATCTCGACCTGGTTGGCGGTGGCGCCGGTCTGCTCGGCCTCCAGCAACTCCTTGTAGAACTCGGCGAGTTTCTCGGGCTCGGCACAGTCGAGCACGACGAACCCGGCTTTCACGAGCGGCATGGCTCCTCCGAAGATCCGGGGCGCGGCCTGCCCCGCTGCCCTGTGTCTCCCGTCTAACCCGCCGGGGTGGTTTCAGTCCGTGTCCGGCCCGTCAACGGACGGTGGCGGACTGGAAGGTGCGGCGGTAGGCCTGCGGGGACACCCCGATCGCGGCGTGCAGGTGCTGGCGCAGCGAGGCGCCGGTGGCGAAGCCGACCTGCGCGGCGATCTGGTCGACCGGCAGATCGGTGGACTCCAAAAGGTGCCGGGCGCGCGCCACCCGCTGCTGGATCAGCCAGCGGCCGGGGCTGAGGCCGACCTCGTCGCCGAAGCGGCGGGCGAAGGTGCGCCGGCTCATCCGGGCGTGCCGGGCGAGGTCCGACAGGGTGAGGGGTTCCTCCAGGTGCTCCAGGGCCCAGGTGCGGGTGGCGGCGGTGCTCGCGGCCCCGCTCTCGGGGACCGGCTGCTCGATGTACTGCGCCTGTCCGCCGTCGCGGAAGGGCGGGACGACACAGCGCCGGGCGACCGCGTTGGCGAGTTCGCTGCCGTGGTCGGTGCGCACGATGTGCAGGCAGACGTCCACGCCGGACGCGGCGCCGGCGGAGGTGAGGACGCGGCCGTCGTCGACGAACAGCACGTCCGGGTCGACGTCGACCCGCGGGTACATGCGGCTGAACGCCTCGGTGACCTGCCAGTGGGTGGTGGCCCTGCGCCCGTCGAGGAGCCCCGCGGCGGCGAGGACGAAGGCGGCGGTGCAGATCGACACGATGCGCGCGTCCGGACGAATGAGCGCCAGCGCTCCGGCGAGTTCGGGGGACAGCTCGGTGGGGATGTACGCGGTGGCCATGGAGGCGACGACCACCGTGTCGGCCGTGGCGAGGATCTCCGGGCCGTGCTGCACGCCGATCGTGAAGTCGGCGTTGCTGCGCACCGGGCGGCCGTCGACGCTGCAGGTCAGCACCTGGTAGTGGCCGTCGGCCGCGCCGAAGATCCGGCTGGGGATGCCCAGCTCGAAGGGGTAGACGCCGTCCAGTGCCAGCACCACGACCCGCTCGGTCCGCCCGGGGGTTCCTCGCTCACTCATGGCACGATCATATCGAAGGTTGGCAATCGTGCCATTTTCCCGAGGGCTCGCTCCGGGCAGGCTGAGGAACCATGAGCACTGAGCACACGATGCGAGCCATCAGCCAGAACGTCCTCGGCGGTCCCGAGGTCCTCCAGGAGGTACGGCTGGAGCGGCCGGCGCCGGGTCCCAACCAGGTCCTGGTCCGGGTCCGCGCCGCCGGCGTCAACCCGACCGACTGGAAGCACCGGGCGACCGGCGGCTTCCTCGGCGACCCGCCCTTCGTCCTCGGCTGGGACGTCTCCGGCGTGGTGGAGGCGACCGGGGTCGGCGTCGCCGCGTTCCAGCCCGGCGACGAGGTCTTCGGGATGCTGCCGTACCCGTACGGGCACGGCTCGCACGCCGAGTACGTGATCGCCCCGGTCCGCGCGCTGACGCACAAGCCGGACTCGATCGACCACACGCAGGCCGGCGCGCTGCCGCTGGTCTCCCTCACCGCCTGGCAGGCGCTGGTCGAGCACGCGGACCTGCGGCCCGGGCAGCGGGTGCTGATCCACGCGGCGGCCGGCGGGGTCGGGCACGCGGCCGTGCAGATCGCCAAGGCGCGGGGCGCGTACGTGATCGGCACGGCGAGCGCCGGCAAGCACGACTTCCTGCGGGAGATCGGCGCCGACGAGACGATCGACTACCGGGAGACCGACTTCGCCGAGGCCGTGAAGGACGTCGACGTCGTCCTCGACACGCTCGGCGGCGAAACCGCCCTGCGCTCGCTGCGCGTCCTGCGTCCGGGCGGCGTCGTCGTCTCCATCATCCCGGTCGGGTCGGACGAGTTCCCCGAGGAGGCGGCGCGGCTCGGTGTGCGGGCCGTCCGGATGCTCGTCGACGCGGACCGCGCCGACCTGCGCTCCCTGGTGGACCTGATCGAGCAGGGCAAGCTGCGCGCCGCGATCGAGCGGACCTTCCCGCTGTCCGACGCCGCCGAGGCGCACGCCCTCGGAGAGCAGGGCCGTGTGACGGGCAAGCTGATCCTGACCGTCGACTGAGCCGGCCTCGCGTGACCAGCCCCCCGGCCGCGCCGTGCGGTCGGGGGGCTGGGCTTCGCCGAGGATCACCGCCCCGCCATCGGGCGCAACCTGTGTCGCAAATCCAAGACATATGTCAATCGAACATGCTCAGATTCGCTCGATCGGGGGTAACTTGCAGTGCGGGAGCCGGACTTGGGCACCCGCGGCAGGGGAACGGGTTGGAGGCGATGTGGTCGTGCGGCAGGAACCTGCGCCCTTCACCCGGCATCTGCGCACCCACCGCCACCGGGACCATCTGGTGCTGGAGCTGCTCGGTGAGATCGACATCGCCGCGGCCGCGGAGATCGGCCCCTACCTGGACCGGGTGACGACGGACCCGGAGGCGCGCGTCGTGATCGACCTGCGGAGCGTGGAGTTCTTCGACTGCTCGGGGCTGCGGCTGCTGTACCGGGCCCGCGGCCGGGTGCTCGACCACGGCGGCCGGCTGCACCTGGTGTGCACCCAGCCGCTGATCCTACGCATCCTGCGGATCACCGGCCTGTCCCGGCTGCTGCCCCCGCATCCGACGCCGGACGCCGCCCTCGACACCGCCGGGACGGCCTCCGGCGCCTCCTGACCCCCCGTCAGTCCTCCGCCGCGTCGAACAGGGCGCTCACGGACTCCCCGTTGTGGATGCGGCGCACGGCCTCCGCGAGCGCGGGCGCGATCGACAGGATCCGCAGCTTGTCCGTGCGCTCCTCCTCGGGCACCGGCACGGTGTTGGTGCAGACGATCTCCAGGACGTCCGGCTGCTCACCGATCCGCTTGAGGGCACCGGCGGCGAACAGGCCGTGCGTACACGCGACCCTGATCGACCGCGGGTTCAGCTCACGCAGCCGGTCGAGCAGTTCGAGGACGGTACTGCCCTTGGCGATCTCGTCGTCCAGGACGATGACGTCGCGCCCGCTCACCTCGCCGATCACGGAGGAGATGCTGACCCGGTCGTCCGCGAACCGCTGCTTGGCGCCGGCGGCCACCTGGGCCCCGATCATCCGGGCGAACGCCGCCGCCTCCTTGGCGTTGCCGAGGTCCGGCGAGACGACGGTGGTCCGGCTCAGGTCGTACTGCCGGAAGTGCGCGGCGAGTTCCCGCAGCGCGTGCAGATGGTCGACGGGCACCGAGAAGAAGCCGTGCACCTGGGGGGCGTGCAGGGTCATGGCGAGGACGCGGCTCGCGCCGGCCGCCACCATCAGATCGGCGACGAGCCGGCCGCCGAGGGAGATGCGGGGCGCGTCCTTCTTGTCGGACCGCGCGTAGGAGTAGTGCGGCATCACCACGGTGATCCGGCGCGCGGACGCGCCGCGCGCGGCGTCGCACATCAGCAGCAGCTCGACCAGGTGCTCCTGGACGGGCCGCACCAGGGGCTGGATCAGGAAGACGTCCCTTTCCCGGCAGTTGGCCTGGAGCTGCACCTCCAGGCAGTCGTTGGCGAACCGGCTGACCCGGGTGGGGCTGAGGGGCACCCCGAGCTGGGCGCAGACCTCCGCCGCCAGTTCGGGATGGGCACTGCCGCTGAACACGGCGATCTCTCGCACGATCCGCTCCTCGCATGATCATCACGGGTGGCGGCCACATGCTACTGAGACTGCAGAAACGTTGGTCCCGCCGTCCAGCCGCCGCCCGCGCCCGGCGCACCCCGGAATTCGGCCAACAGACCCGCTCAGTACGGGATTTGGGGGTATCCGGTCAGCAGGAAGGAGGGACGTCGACATGACGACTCCCATCAAGCGCATCGACCGGCGCATGCCCCGCTGGGCCAAGGCGGTCACCGCCGTCGTCCTGGTGCTGGGCGTGTTCTTCGCCGGGATCCGGCTGAGCGTGCTCCCGGGGCTCAAGGACCTGTTCGGCACCGAGACCCGGGACCGGTCGGGACCCGCGCTGCTCCGGTCCATCCAGGACATGAGCCGCTACGACGCCGCCTCCGGCAACTTCCAGATCGTCGTGGATCTGGAGAAGGACGCCAAGTTCCTGCCCGACGCGATCCGCGGCACCCGCACCCTGTACGTCGGCGCGGGCACCGTGGACGCCTATGTGAACCTCGGCAAGGTCGGCGAGGACGACGTCACGGTCGACAAGGACCGTACGTCCGCCACGCTGCGTCTGCCGCACGCCGTGCTCGGCACCCCGGCGCTCGACCCCGACCGCTCCTACGCGGTCTCCAAGCAGCGGGGGCTGTTCGACCGCCTCGGCGACCTGTTCTCCGACAACCCGAACAGCGAACAGGCCGTGCAGAAGCTGGCGGTACGGCACATCGGGGACGCGGCGAAGAAGAGCGGACTGACCGCGCGGGCCGAGAAGAACACCACCGACATGCTCCAAGGACTGCTGCACTCCCTGGGCTTCGAGGAGGTGAAGGTGACGTACGGGGCATGACGGACCCGGCCCGCCGGCGGCCGAAAGCGACCGCATCCCGGGGCGGTACGGGGGTAAGCGCGTGACCACGCCCGGACCTTGACGAGTGGAGGACATGATGGCCGGTGGGATCTCGCGAGCGCGTGTCGCGTCGCGCCTCGGCGCACCCAGGACGAAGAGCGCCGCCGGCCCCGGACCCGAGTCCAAGGCGGCGGACCGGGACGGCCCCGGGTCCGGGGGCGGCCCGCTGCGTCTGCTCGCCCGCTGTGTGGCGATGGTGTGCGCCTTCGCGTTCATGGTCGCCTTCGCGGTGGTCCTGGCCAAACTCACCCTGCAGCCCTCCCCCGCGTCGGAGAGCCTCACCCACACCAACCTGCACCCCGGCCGCTCACTGCGCGCCTATCTGGACCAGCCCGAACTGCGCGACGCCGTGCGGCAGATCGGCGGCAACCTGCTGCTGGGCGTGCCGTTCGGCGTCCTGGTCCCCATCGTTGCCCCGCGGACCCGGGGGGTGCTGCGGGTGCTGCTGCTGACGGCGACCGTGATGCTGCTGGTGGAGTTCGCGCAGGGCGCCCTGGTGACGGGTCGCGCCTTCGACGTGGACGACGTCATCCTCAACACGTCGGGCGCGCTCATCGGTTACCTCCTACTGGGCCGGCGGCTGAGCCGTGCGGTGCACGCCAGGCGGGTCCGGACCTGACACATCCCGTGCCGCCCCGCCCCGGTCCGCCGGGTGCGGGGCGGACCCCTGTCCACTGGTCCGTACCAAAGTATTGACGCCCCCTTAACTCACGTCTTGAATCAAGTGGCGACACCTTCACCCCCCACCACGGTCGACGCGCCCGCCCAGCGGGGCGTCGCACGGAAGGGAGCACGATGGCCTCCCCACGGCTGATCCGCTCTGCCCTGCTCGCCGCCCTCTCGGCGGTCCTGGTCGCGGCCGCCGCGATCGCGCCCGCCCAGGCGGAACCACCGCGCGCCGCGGCCGCCGCGGTCGTCTTCTCCGACACCTTCGACGGTCCCGCGGGCGCCGCCGTCGACGGGTCGAAGTGGCAGATCGAGACCGGCGACAACGTCAACAACCACGAACGGCAGTACTACACCTCCGGCAACAAGAACGCGGCCCTGGACGGCCAGGGCCACCTCGTGATCACGGCCCGGCGCGAGAACCCGGCCAACTACCAGTGCTGGTACGGCACCTGCCAGTACACCTCGGCCCGGCTGAACACCTCCGGCAAGTTCACCGCCCAGTACGGGCACGTGGAGGCGCGGATGAAGGTGCCGCGGGGCCAGGGCATGTGGCCCGCGTTCTGGATGCTCGGCACACCGGTCAACTGGCCCGACTCGGGCGAGATCGACGTCATGGAGAACGTCGGTTTCGAGCCGTCCACCGTGCACGGCACGATCCACGGCCCGGGCTACTCCGGGTCGGGCGGCATCGGCGCCGGCTACACGCTGCCGAACGGGCAGGCGTTCGCGGACGCCTTCCACACCTTCGCCGTCGACTGGGCGCCGGACTCGATCACCTGGTCCGTGGACGGCAACGTCTACCAGCGGCGCACCCCCGCCGACCTCGGCGGCAGGCAGTGGGTGTTCAACCGGCCGTACTTCCTCATCCTGAACCTCGCGGTCGGCGGCTACTGGCCCGGCGACCCCGACGGCTCCACCGCCTTCCCGCAGCAACTGGTCGTGGACCACGTCTCGGTGACCACCGGGGACACCCCGACCGGCGGCAGCACCGTGCGCGGGATCGCCGGCAAGTGCATGGACGTGGCGGGCGCGAACACCGCCAACGGCACCCCCGTCCAGCTCTACGACTGCAACGGAACCGCCGCCCAGCGGTGGACGGCCGGCTCGGACGGCTCGCTGCGGGCGCTCGGCAAGTGCCTGGACGCCACCGGCAACGGCACCGCCGACGGCACACCGCTGCAACTGTGGGACTGCACGGGAGGCGCCAACCAGAAGTGGACCGTCTCCGCGGCGCGCGACATCGTCAATCCGCAGGCCGACAAGTGCGTGGACGCCACCGGGAACAGCTCGGCCAACGGCACGCGGCTGCAGCTGTGGACCTGCTCGGGCGGGGCCAACCAGAAGTGGACGGTCGGCTGAGCCGGTCCCTCAGCGGTGGTGCCAGGTGAACTTGTCGCCACCCACCCAGCGGACCACGTCCGGGTCGTCGAGGTCGTGGACGGTGATGCCGTAGAGGGCGGCGGTGGTGAGGACGTCGGTGATGGTCCTGGCCTCGCAGACGACCTCACCGTCGATCTCCATGATGCGGAACGGGGGCGTGCCCGGCTGGACCCCGAGCACCATGATCCGCGGCTGTGCGATGTGCGGGCTCGCGCTTTCGGTCATGCATAGAGCCTAGGCCGGGTCCGCGACGTCCCGCCCGCCGTCGCCGTGCGGGGGCGGCGGTGCCGGGGAACCCTGGAGGAGGAGGTGGCGATGGATCCCGTCGAGGCCCTGAACCGGATCGCCTTCCTGCTCGAGCGGTCCCTGGAGCCGACGTATCGCGTCCGGGCGTTCCGTACGGCCGCCCGGGTGCTGGCCGGGCTGCCCCCGGACGAGGTCCGGGCGCGGGCGGAGGCCGGGACGCTGGAGAAGCTGAAGGGCGTCGGCCCGAAGACGGCCGGAGTGGCGCGCGAGGCCCTGGCCGGACAGGTGCCCGGCTATCTCACCGACCTGGAGAACCGGCCCGCCGCGGGCCCGCCCGAGGGAGGCCGGGAGCTGTGGGAGGCGCTGCGCGGCGACTGCCATCTGCACTCCGACTGGTCCGACGGGGGCAGCCCCATCGAGGAGATGGGGCGGACGGCGGCGGAGCTCGGGCACGAGTGGGCGGTGCTGACCGACCACTCGCCCCGGCTGACCGTCGCCCGGGGGCTGTCGGCCGGCCGGCTGCGCGAGCAGCTGGACGTGGTGGCGGAGCTGAACGCCCGCTGGGCGCCCTTCCGGCTGCTCACCGGCATCGAGTGCGACATCCTCGACGACGGCTCGCTGGACCAGGAGCCCGAGCTCCTTGAGCGTCTGGACGTGGTCGTGGTGTCGGTGCACTCCAAGCTGCGCATGGACGCCCGTTCCATGACCCGCCGCATGATCGCGGCCGTGCGCAACCCGCACGCGGACGTCCTCGGGCACTGCACCGGCCGTCTGATCACCGGGCGGGGACGCCCGGAGTCGGAGTTCGACGCGGACGCGGTGTTCGCCGCCTGCGCCGAGTCCGGGACGGCCGTCGAGATCAACAGCCGGCCCGAACGGCTGGACCCGCCCCGCCGTCTGCTGCGCCGGGCGGTGGCCGCGGGCACGCTGTTCTCGATCGACACCGACGCGCACGCCCCGGGGCAGCTCGACTGGCAGCGGTACGGCTGTGCGCGGGCCGAGGAGTGCGGGGTGTCCGCCGAGCGCGTCGTCACCACGTGGACGGCCGACGAGCTGCTGGCGTGGACGCGCGAGAAGCAGCACTCCCGGGCGTGACGCACCTCACCGTCCGAGGCGGCGGGTCCGGGAACATCCACCCGTAGTTCACCGTTGAACCAGCCGTGGGTGCGGATGGGACAGTGTCCCCGGGCCTCACCATTCGCCCACAGGGAAGATCGTTCGGCTGAAGCCCTGTGGAGCCTTTCGCCGAGAGGCGACCGCCATGCGCACCCACCCTCGACGCCCCGACCGGAACCCCCCGTCCGGCCGGGGCTTTTTCCTGTCCGGGCGCACGGCGGCCCCCGTCCGCTTGACTTCGAGAGCACTCCAATTCGTAGCGTTCCGGACATGAGTACTGCACAGCACAAGATCGGCTCCGGCTTCGGAGCGACCAGCACCGCGGACGAGGTCCTCGCGGGCGTCGACCTCACCGGGAAGCTCGCGATCGTCACGGGCGGCTACTCCGGGATCGGCCTGGAGACCACCCGGGCCCTGACCCGCGCGGGCGCCCACGTCGTCGTCCCCGCCCGCCGCCGGTCCACCGCCGACGAGGCGCTGGCCGGGCTGAGCGGCGTCGAGGTGGACGAACTCGACCTGGCGGACCAGGACAGCGTCCGCGGCTTCGCCGAACGGTTCCTGGCCGGCGGCCGGACGATCGACATCATGATCGACAGCGCCGGCATCATGGCCTGCCCGGAGACCCGGGTCGGACCCGGCTGGGAGGCCCAGTTCGCCACCAACCACCTCGGGCACTTCGCCCTGGTCAACCGGCTGTGGCCGGCGATCGAGCCGGGCGGCGCCCGGGTGGTGTCGGTGTCCTCGCGCGCCCACCACTACTCCGGCATCCGCTGGGACGACGTCCAGTGGCACCGGGGCTACGACAAGTGGCATGCCTACGGGCAGGCCAAGACCGCGAACGCCCTGTTCGCCGTCCACCTCGACCGGCTCGCGGCCGACCGCGGTGTCCGGGCCTTCTCACTGCACCCCGGCGGCATCCTCACCCCCCTCCAGCGGCATCTCCCCCGTGAGGAGATGATCGCCAACGGCTGGATCGACGAGGACGGCAACGAGATCCCCCAGCCCGGCTTCAAGACGCCCGAGCAGGGCGCCGCGACCCAGGTCTGGGCGGCGACCTCCCCCCAGCTGGCGGGCCTGGGCGGCCTGTACCTGGAGGACTGCGAGGTCGCCGAGCCGGCCCCGGCCGACGGCCGGCGCGTCGGGGTGAAGGACTGGGCGACCGACCCCGAGCAGGCGGCCCGGCTGTGGGCCCTGTCCGCGGAGCTGACCGGCGTGGACGCCTTCGCCGGGTGACGGCGTGCCCCCGGGCGCACGGGGTACTCGGGCGCTCCCGTCCCCACCGTCCGGGAGGAGCCGCACGTGAGCAGCGGACCGGAACGCAGGATCGTGGTCACCGGAGCCACCGGCAACGTCGGCACCAGCGTGGTGCGGCTCCTCGCGGAGGACCCGGAGGTCGGGTCCGTCGTGGGCCTCGCCCGCCGCAAACCCGACGTGGGACCGGCGAAGACCGAGTGGACGGCGGCCGACCTGGCGTCGCGGCACACGGACCTCGCGCGGATCTTCGCCGGCGCCGACGCCGTCGTCCATCTGGCCTGGGCCTTCCAGCCGACGCACGACCCGGCGACGACCTGGCGCACCAACGTGCTGGGCAGCCTGCGCGTGTACGAGGCGGTGGCCGAGGCCAAGGTGCCCGCGCTGGTCCACGCCTCGTCGGTGGGCGCGTACTCGCCGGGGCCCAAGGACCACCCCGTCGACGAGTCGTGGCCGACGCACGGCTGGCCGGACGCCGCGTACTGCCGGGAGAAGGCGTACCTGGAACGGAACCTGGACATCTTCGAGCGGGAGCATCCCGAGGTCCGGGTCGTGCGGATGCGGCCGGCGTTCCTGTTCAAGCGCGCGTCCGCGAGCGAACAGCGGCGGATCTTCGGCGGCCGCTATCTGCCGGGACCGCTCCTGCGGCCCGACCTGCTGCCGTTCCTGCCCGACGTCCCCGGGCTGCGGGTGCAGGCCCTGCACACCGACGACGCGGCGCACGCCTACCGGCTCGCCGTGAAGTCCGACGTGCGCGGGGCCTTCAATCTGGCGGCCGACCCACCCGTCGACGCGGAGCTGCTGGGCGAGATGCTCGGCGCCCGCACGGTCCGGCTCCCCCGCACCGCGGCCCGCTCGGCGATCGCTGCCGCGTGGGGGCTGCGGCTGCTCCCTGCGTCCCCGCACCTGTTCGACGCGGTGCTGAGGGTGCCGCTGATGGACTGTTCCCGCGCCCGCTCGGAGCTGGGCTGGGAGCCGTCCCGCACGGCGCCCGAGGTGCTCGAGGAGTTCCTGGGGGGCCTGCGGGAGGGGGCGGGCGCGGACACGGCCAACCTCCGGGGCCGGAAGGTCGGCTGAGGCGGATGCCGCCGGGCGGATCAGCCCGCCGACTCCTCCGGGGCCGGGTGCTCGGGGTGGACCGCGCCGGTCTGGGGCTCGCCCTGCCGGCCCGTGCCCGCCTCGTCCGTCTCCGGGACGTCGTCGGACTCGGACTCGGAGGCGTCGCGGGTGGGCCCGACGGGCACCTCCCACGGGTCCTCCCCGTCGCGCGCCTGCTGGTCCGGCAGGTCCCTGGGGATGGGGTCCGGGCTCTCGCCGGGTGCCTCTCGGCGATGGTCGTCCATGGTGCGCCTCCCGCGTGTCGGACGCTGCGAGTACCGTCCCCCGGCCCCGGCAAACGTCAGCGCGGCACGGACCGGGCCGGGGTGCCGCCGGACTCCGGCACGGGGCCCGGGCGGCGCCCGCCGTGCGCGAAGAAGTCGGCGAGCGGCAGGATCGCGGCGCCGACGGTCACCGCGTCCGGGCCGAGTCTGCCCAGTTCGATGCCGACCTTCTCGGCCGGGTGCCGCAGCGAGTAGGAGGCGGCGTGACGGCGGACGGCGGGCAGGAAGCGGGTGCCGAGCTGGAGGCCCGCCCAGCCGCCGATCAGGATCCGTTCCGGCTGGAAGAGGTTGATCAGGTCGGACAGGCCCGCGCCGACGTACTCGGCGGTCTCCTCCAGCACGGCCAGCGCCACCGGGTCGGCCGGACCGCCGTCGGCGGGATAGGCACCGGAGAGCATCACGGACAGCGCCGTCTCCTCGTCGGCGCCCCGTGGAACGCTGCCACCGGCCTCGATCCAGCGGGCGAGCAGCGACTCGGCGCCCGCGTACGCCTCCAGGCAGCCCAGGGCGCCGCAGCGGCAGCGCCGGCCGCGCACCCGTACCGTCAGATGGCCCCACTCGACGGCCCGCCCGTGCTCCACCTCCGGGGTGACGAGGCAGGCGCCGACGCCGGAGCCGAAGAGGACGACCAGCGCGTTCCCGGCGCCCCGGCCGGCGCCGAACCACATCTCGGCCTGGCCGAGCGTCCGGGCGCCGTTGTCGATGAAGTAGGGGACGCTGTCGGGGAGTTCGGAGCCGTCGCGCAGCAGCCGCTCCAGCGGGACGGCGTCCCAGCCGATGGTCTGGCCGTGCACCACGGCACCGAGGTCCGGGGTGCGTTCGACGATGCCGGGCACCCCTATGCCGACGCCGAGGAGCCGCCCGGGTCCGATGCCGGCGCCCTCGAGCACCTCGGCGACGCCGTCCCGCACATGGCGGACGATGCCGTCGACCTCGTAGCGCTGCTGCTCCAGCGGCCGTTCGGCGCGGGCGAGTTCGGTGAGGGTGAGGTCGAACAGGCCGACGCGCACCCGGGTCTCGCCGACATCCACGCCGATCATGTGGCCGCTGCCGGGGGCGACCCGCAGCAGGATGCGGGGCCGGCCGCCGTCGGAGTCGACACTGCCGGCCTCCTCGACCAGGCCGTCGCCGATCAGCTCCGCGACGACGTTGCTGACGGAACCGGAGCTGAGTCCGGTCGCCGGGCCGAGTTCGAAGCGGCTGAGGGGCCCGTCGAAGTAGAGGCGCTGGAGTACGGCCGTACGGTTGCCCCGTCTGAGGTCCCGTACCGTTCGCCCGTTCCGCCCCGCCATGCGGCTCCCTTCCGACCTGCCGTTTCCCGCCCCGATGGAACGCCTCCATTGTGAACCACGACGTCAGGTGCTCGGCCGGGCCCCGGCGGCCGGGGAAATTCGCTGGCCCCGGTCTGTCATCCTTCCTAACCTAGCCCTGAACCTAGAGCCCCTAGGTTTTCGTTTCCGTACCAGCTCCCCCTGGAGGCTCCCATGAGGTCGCTCACCGAGGCAGAGATCCGCGCTTCGTTCGTCAACTGCTCCAAAGGCGAGGCGAAGCGCCTGTCGGTCCCGCGCGACCTGGACGAACGCCCCTGGGCCGATCTCGATTTCCTCGGCTGGCGCGAGCCGGGCGCCCCCGACCGCAGCTATCTGGTCGCCGAGCGCGAGGGGCGGCCGGTGGGCATCTCGCTGCGCTTCCCGTCGCAGCAGCGCGGTTTCACGCACCGCAGCCTGTGCTCCCTGTGCCTGACGACGCACCCGGGCGGGGGCGTCTCCCTGATGACGGCCCGCAAGGCGGGGCCCGCCGGGCGCGAGGGCAATTCGGTCGGTCTGTACATGTGCACCGACCTGGCCTGTTCCCTCTATGTACGCGGCAAGAAGGTCCCCGCGTCGGGTGGGCGGTTCGAGGAGAGCCTGACCCTGGAGGAGCAGATCGCCCGCACGACCGGGAATCTGCACGCCTTCCTCGACAAGCTGGGCGCCTGAGTCCTCGCCCCGCTCCCCCGTGAGCCCGTTCGGCCGACCTCCGGCCCGGGTGTCGGCGGTCACCGGCCCCGCTCCTTGCTGTGGCCCGGCCCCTGCGACCACCCTGGGGTTTCTCGCGGAACATCATGATCCGCGAGCGGTGTGCGGGGACGGCGAGAGGGGAACAGCCCAAGGATGCGTGAGGCACGTGAGGGGCAGTGGTCCCGCGAGCGGCTGGCCAAGGCCCTCCGGGACCCGGTGGTGGTGCAGACGCTGCGGTCGGCGGCCGCGGCGACGATCGCGTATGTCATCGCGCTGCGCCTGAGCCCCGAGGCGGCGCCGCTGACCGCTCCCCTGACGGCGCTGCTGGTCGTCCAGGTCACCTTCTACGCCACGCTCACCAACGGCATCCGCCGGGTGAACTCCGTGGTGGCCGGCGTGCTGGTGGCGATCGCCTTCAGCCTCCTGGTGGGTCTGACCTGGTGGAGTCTCGGCCTGCTGATCGTGGCGGCGCTGGGGGTCGGCCATCTGGTGCGGGTCCACGAGTACGTCCCCGAGGTCGCGATCAGCGCGATGCTGGTCCTCGGCGTCACCTCGGTCGGCGACGTGGCCTGGGCGCGGGTGCTGGAGACCCTGATCGGCGCCGTCGTCGGCCTCGGTTTCAACCTGCTGCTCGCACCACCCGTCTGGGTGGACGAGGCCGGTGAGTCCCTGGTGGACCTGTCCCGGCGGCTGCGTCAGTTGATGCTGCGCATCGGCGAGGAGGCGGCGGGCCGCCAGCCGTACGAGCAGGCGGCGGCCCGGCTGCACGAGGCGCGCCGGCTCGACCACGACATCATCGAGGTGGACGCGGCACTCAGGCAGGCCGAGGACAGTCTGCGGCTGAACCCGCGCGTCCGCGAGGGCCTGCTGCACCGCGTGGTGCTGCGCACGGGGCTCGACACCCTGGAGATCTGCACGGTGGTGCTGCGCGTCCTCGCCCGCACCCTCACCGACCTCGCCAAGGATCGCGAACCCGACTCGCTGTTCGAGAAGGAGACGGGCGCGGTCCTCGACCAACTGCTCTCCGAGATCGCCGACGCGGTGGTCAGCTTCGCCGTCCTGGTCACCACCCATGTCAGCAGCAACGCCGACGCGGCGGAGTCCCGCCTGTCCGCGGAGCTGCACACGGCGGCCGCCACCCGCGACCGGCTGGCCCCGCTCCTGCACGAGGAGGCGCAGCGCCGCCCGGAGCACTGGCAGCTGTACGGCGCCGTCCTCACCGAGGTGAACCGGATCATCGACGAGATGAACACCGAGCACCGCTCCCGCCGTCTGCTGGAGGAACTGGACCGCGTGTCGCAGGAGCAGCGCGCCAGGATGCCGCGGCTGACCCGGGTGCGGGAGCGCATGGGGGTGCAGGAGAAGCTGTGGAACCGTACCGGGGTGAGCGGACGCTCCCGGTAGGCGGGCGACGCGCGCGACGGCCGGTGCCGTCCTTGCGCCGGGCGGCGGCCGCGCGTCAAGGTGACCGGGCGACCACGACGACCGACGACCTGAGGTGGGACATGGGCACGGGTGGGCTGAGCAGGCGCCGGTTCGTCGGGGCGCTCGTGGGGACGGCCGCCGGCGCGGCCCTGCCGGCGGTCACGGGCTGCGACGGCGCGCCCGGCCCCTCGGACACGCCGGCCGCGCGGGCGTCGGCCCCGGGAACCCGTCCGAGCCCACAGGCCGAGAGCCGCGCGCCCTCGGGGCCGCGCCCGCTGTACCTCGGCACCTACACCTCCGTCGACGGCGGCGGCCGGGGCATCGGCGTCGCCACGTACGACCCGGTCACGGGCCGGGTCACGGGCGGCGGCACGATCGAGGGCGTCCCCGATCCGTCGTATCTGGCCGTCCATCCGGACGGGCGCACGCTGTACGCGGTCGACGAGCGCGACGACGGCGCGGTGACCGCCGTGCGCCTGGCCGACCGGAACGTGCTGGGGAGCCGGAGCACCGGTGGCTCGGCGCCCTGCCATCTGTCGGTGCACCCGAGCGGGCGGTGGCTGCTGAGTGCCAACTACGGCACGGGCAGCGTGGCCGTGCACCCGATCGAGGCGTCGGGGGGGCTCGGGGAGCGCAGCGACCTCGTCCAGCACTCCTCTCCGCCGCCCGGCCCGGACCAGGACGGTCCGCACGCCCACCAGATCGTCACGAGCCCGGACGGCCGCCATGTCCTCGCCGTCGACCTGGGCACCGACACCGTGTACACCTACCGACTCGACCCGGACGCCGGAAGGCTCACCGAGGTCTCCCGGGCGCGGGCCGCGTCCGGTGCGGGGCCGCGCCATCTGACGTTCCATCCGGGCGGGCGGTACGCCTATCTGGCGAACGAGGTCGACGACACCGTGGCGGTCTGCGCCTACGACCCGCCGACGGGACGGCTGACGATCGGTCCGGGGCAGGCCACGGGGTCGGGCGGGGGCACCAACTACCCGGCGCAGATCGCGGTCGCGCCGGACGGCCGGCACGCGTGGCTGGCCAACCGGGGGCACGACAGCCTCGCGCGCTACGCCGTGGAGGAGGACGGCGCCCGGCTGCGGCTGCTCGGCACGGTGCCGGCCGGCGGCGACTTCCCGCGTCAGATCACGCTGTCCCCGGACGGGACCCTGCTGTTCGCCGCGAACCAAAAGTCGGGCACCGTCGCCGTCTTCCAGGTCGACGCGGCGGACGGCGGGCTGCGCCTCGCGGACGAGCCGTTCGCGTCACCCGTCGCCGTCTGCGCGCTGCCGCTGTAGGGTCCGCGGGCAGCCGGCGGCGGCCTGCGCGAGCAGGGCGTGGACGCGTTCGGTGAGCTGGGCGAGGTCGTCGGCGGGCCGATGGAAGATCAGGCGCACGTCGCCGTGGGTACGGGCGCGTTCGATGCGCAGGGTCAGGCCATGACGGTCGACCGCGAGGGGCCTCACCCGGACGGCGGCGTGCAGGCTGCCGGGGTCGACGAGCCGGGTGAGGCGCTCCACGGCGTCGGGGTGGCAGTCCGCGAGATGGGTGAGCAGCCGGGCCTCCGCCTCGGCCAGCGGGTCGGGCTGGGCCACGGCGAACTCGGCGAGGTCGACGACCTCGGGTCCGCGGGGCCGGCGCAGCACCACCCGTACGGGCCGGAAGGCGAGTTCGTCGCCCTCGGGGGTGAACCAGCCAGAGAGCCAGAGCCGGGCGCGGATACGGGTCCGGACGGGCACGGGGGCGACGTCGGCGAACTCCAGGACGGCGGACGGTTCCCCGCGGGGCGCGCAGATCGCGGCCGTACGCAGGGCGCTGTCCTGCGGCACGGCCAGCAGCAGCCGTCCGTCACCGGCCACCCGGTGCGAGCCGACGAGCTCCTCCCGGCAGCCCTCCGTCGTCACCGCGCAGGACCACGCGGCGGCGAGCACCGAGCGGGCCCGTTGTGCCGCGGAAGGAGCGGCCGTCCAGGTCTGGCTGTCACCCATCCCCAACCTCCTCTTAGGTAAGCCTTGCCTAAGTTATCGGAGATCCGGGCGCACGTCGACCGGCCCCGCACGTACGGGCCGTCCTGGATCAGGAGGTGAGCACGCCCAGCAGCGCGCGGACACAGAGGTCCCGCACCTGGTCCCGGGTCAGGTCCTCGCGCCGCAGCCACTCCAGGCAGACGGCCGTCGTGAACGCCAGCCAGCCCCGCACGGCGAGGCGTACCTCCGGGCGCTCCCGGGTGGCCGGGCCGAACTCGGGGTCGGCGGCCAGTGCCTCCAGGATCTGCCTCTCCTGCGCGGCCAGGGCGCGCCGGTAGACCGAGCGCACGGCCTGGTCGCCCGCCGCGTCGGCACGGTGGAAGGCCCGGTAGCCGTGGGCGTGGGCCTCGACGTACCCGAGGAACGTGTCGAGGCTCGCCGCCAGTTGCTCGCGCACCGGGACGCCGGGCTCGGCCGCGGTCATCCGCAGCATGCGCTCGCTCTCCCGCTCCACGACGGCCGCGAAGAAGTCCCGCTTGGTCGGGAAGTAGTGGTAGAGCAGCCCGCGCGAGACGCCGGCGATCTCCGCCACCTGCTCGATCCACACCTCGTCGTACGGGTGCTCCGAGAACAGACGGGCGCCGACGGCGAGCAGTTGGGCCCGCCGCTCCTCGGTGCCGAGCCGGCGGCGTGGGCGATCCCCCTGGTTCCCGGCCATGCGCGCACCTTACTTGACGGCGCTTCGACGGCGGGCCCAGACTGTGGCCCGTTATTGAACCCACGTACAACGAGCCCGAACTGCCGCCCCACCGAGGGAGATCGCGTCATGGCGGAGACGACGACCGGCACCGGTCTGCCGAAGGGGTTCCGCGGTGCCGAGCAGGGCTGGCCGGAGCTGTCGCGGATACCCCACCCCCCGTACCGCGTCCCGCTGCTCGGCGATGTGGTCGGGGCCAGCCGGCACACCCCGCTGCAGGACTCCCTGCGGCTCGCGCGGCGGCTCGGGCCGATCTTCCGGCGCCGGGTGCTGAACCGGGAGTTCGTGTTCGTGGCGGGCGCCGCGCTCGCCGCCGACATGGCGGACGAGTCCCGTTTCGCCAAGCACGTCGGCCTGGGCATCGCCAATCTTCGGCCGGTCGCCGGCGACGGGCTGTTCACGGCGTACAACCACGAGCCCAACTGGCAGCTCGCGCACGACGTCCTGGCCCCCGGGTTCAGCCGGGAGGCCATGGCGGGGTACCACCCGATGATGCTCGACGTGGCCGGCCGGCTCATGGACCACTGGGACCGGGCGCGGGAGGCCGGCCGGACGGTCGACGTGCCCGGCGACATGACCAGGCTGACCCTGGAGACCATCGCCCGCACCGGGTTCGGCCATGACTTCGGCTCCTTCGAGCGGTCCCGGCCGCATCCCTTCGTGACGGCGATGGTGGGCACGCTCACCCACGCCCAGCGCCTGAACTCCGTACCGGTGCCGTGGCTGCTGCGGCGGGCCGCCCGGCGCAACGACGCCGACATCGCGTTCCTCAACCACACCGTCGACGAGCTGATCCGCGCGCGCCGGGCGGGCGGGCCCGGGGACGGGGACCTGCTGGACCGCATGCTCGCGACCGCGCACCCGGAGACGGGCGAACGGCTGTCCGCGCTCAACGTCCGCCGCCAGGTGATCACCTTCCTCGTGGCCGGTCACGAGACCACGTCGGGCGCGCTGTCCTTCGCGCTGCACTACCTCTCCCTGCACCCCGGCATCGCGGCCCGCGCCCGCGCCGAGGTGGACCGCGTCTGGGGCGCCACGGGCACACCCGGGTACGAGCAGGTGGCCCGGCTGCGTCACGTACGCCGGGTGCTGGACGAGGCGCTACGGCTGTGGCCGACGGCGCCCGCCTTCGCCCGGGAGGCCCGTGAGGACACCATGCTGGGCGGGGAGTACCCGATGCGGCGGGGCGCCTGGGCGCTGGTGCTCACGCCGACGGTGCACCGCGACCCGGAGGTCTGGGGCGCGGACGCGGAGCGCTTCGACCCGGACCGGTTCGACCCGAAGGCCGTGCGGACGCGGGCGGCGCACACCTTCAAGCCGTTCGGGACGGGCGCGCGGGCCTGCATCGGACGGCAGTTCGCGCTGCACGAGGCGACGCTCGTGCTGGGTCTGCTGCTGCGGCGGTACGACTTCCGCGCCGATCCCGCGTACCGGCTGCGGGTCACGGAACGGCTGACCCTGATGCCGGACGGACTGCGGCTGGGCCTGGAGCGGCGGACGGCCGCGCCCGCGCCCGCCGAGGGCCCCATGTCCGTCGAGGACTCAGCCCCGCGCTGTCCAGTGCGCCGGGCGGGAGACTGAGCCGGGCAGCCGGGTCCCGGCGCTCCCCCGCGCCGCGTTCACCTGCGGCTGGGTCAGGAAGAAGGCGTCCGTGAGATCGGCGTCCGTGAGGTCGGCGTCGCGCAGGTCGGCGCCGATGAGGTCGGCTCCGCGCAGATCGGCACCGGTCAGGTCGGCCGCGATCAGGTAGGCGCCGCGCAGGTCGGCACCGCGCAGGTCGGCACCCCGGAGGCGGGCGCCCATCAGGTCGGCGCCCCGGCGGTTCCTCCCCCGGCCCCGCACCCCGGCACGGGCCAGCTCGCTCGTCCGCAGCAGCAGCACGTTCACCCGCTGCCGGTGGGCGGCGACGTCGAGCGCGGCCAGTTCCTCCGGGGTCCCGAGGGTGAGGGCCTCGGTCGCGTCCAGGAGTGCGCGCAGGTCGGCGCGGAGCGGGCGGGCGGCGGGCAGGGACAGGGCCTCGGTGAGGTACCAGAGCAGTTCGTGCAGCTGGCGGACGACGGGGAACACGTCGGACATCCGCCGGGCGCGGTCGGCAGGCCCGGTGCGCCAGTCCTCCCCGCCGAAGGTGACCCGCGAGACCTTCTGCCCGGCGCCGAAGCAGTCGTAGACCGTGCACCCGGTGAAGCCCGTCTCCCGCAGCCGGGCGTGGATGCCGCAGCGGTGGTCGTCGAGGAGGTTGCGGCAGGGCGTCCCGGCGGCCTTGTCCATCGCGAAGTCCGCGGAGGCGGAGAAGGGCAGCGCGACACAGCACAGCCCGAAACAGTTCGCGCAGTCGCCACGCAGCTCGGCGAGGGCACCGGGGTGATCGTGCATGCCTCTCATCCTAGGCGCCGCGAACCGGCGCTCATGCGGCGGCGGACGCCTCAGCCGCGTGGGAAGAGTTCGAAGGCCACCGCCGGGCGGCCGCCGAACCGTTCGCCCGTGGCGGTGGCGTTCGCGCTGAGGAAGCGGCGGGCGTAGGTCTCCGGGTCCTCGTCGGTCAGCACCTCGATGTAGGTGCGGTGTTCGAGCAGGGAGCGCACCGCGCGGTCGAGGCCGGCGGAGGCGTCCACCGCGTGCGTGGGCGAGCTGGAGCCCGCGACCGCGACCCAGCGGACGCCGTCCCAGGGGGCGAGCCCCTGCTCGGTGAGCTCGGGGAAGATCCAGCGGTTGCCGGCGTCGCCCGCCGCGTCCAACGTGGCCCGCCCGACCGCCACATGGTCCGGGGTGTTCCAGGCGACGCCGCCCCAGGTGTCCCGGTGGTTGAGGGTGATCACCAGCTCGGGTCGGTGGCGGCGGATCGCGGCGGCGATGTCGCGGCGCAGCGCGGTCCCGTACTCGATCACCCCGTCCGCGTGGTCCAGGAACTCGACCTCCGTGACACCGACGACCGCGGCACTGGCCCGCTGCTCGCGCTCGCGCAGCGGGCCGCACCTCTCCGGCTCCAGGGTGTCGATGCCGGCCTCGCCCCGGGTCGCGAGAACGTAGGCGACCTCGCGGCCCGCGTCGGTCCAGGCGGCGATGGCGGCGGAGCAGCCGTACTCCAGGTCGTCCGGGTGGGCGACGACGGCGAGGGCCCGCCGCCAGTCCTCGGGCATCGGCTGCAGCTGAGGAGGCGTCGGCTCGGTCATGTCCGCACCCTAACCGGTGGGCGGCGCGTCACGCCTCGTCACGGGTGAGGGCGAGCAGCCGGTCCAGCACCCGCGGGCCGCCGGCGCGGAGGCCGTCGTGCTCGAACTCGTCGGTGACCCAGGTGCGCAGTCCCCGGATCGCGCGGGCGGTGGCCAGGGAGTGGGCGGTGTCGACGTACATGTCGTCGTGGTAGACGGCCGCCGCGACCGGCACCTCGTTGACGGCGAGGCGCGCCGGGTCGTAGAGGGGGGTCCAGTCGGTGCGGGCGGCGAGGATCTCGGCGGTCTCGCGCAGCGGGCGCAGCGCCGGGTCGCAGTCGAACATCCAGGGGTGGATCGATTCGCCGGTGAAGAGCAGCGGCCCGTCCCCGGCGAGCGTCTTCGCCGCGTCGAACTGCGGGAACTCGGCGCGCACCCGCTCGGCGGCCCAGGCGGTGGGCCGGGCGTCCTGGCCGTAGATCGCCTCGTGGACGAGCGCGTACAGCGGATGCCCGGCGTACGACAGCAGGCCCTGGACCTCCTCCTGGAACGCGTCGGACAGGGCGGTGCCGTTCGGGGTGCGGACGAAGGCGTCCTCCAGCAGGTAGTGCAGCCGGTGGCTGCCCTCGCTGCCGCCGAGGAGGATGCCGAGCGACTGGAAGGCCTCGGCGGTCAGCCGGTAGCCGTTGGGCAGGACGACGTCGTGGGCGAGGAGGTGGTCGGCGATCCGGCGGGCCCGCTCGACGTCCTGCGGGTAGCGGGCGTAGTGCGCGGCGACCTTGCGCTCGATGCGCGGGTAGGCGGCCCGGTAGACGTCGTCGGCGTGCGCGTCCAGGGACGGCAGCCCGCCGGTGATGACGGCGGCGGTCAGCCCCTCGGGAGCGGTGGACAGATAGTTGACCGTGCAGAAGCCGCCGAAGCTCTGGCCGAGGACGGTCCAGGGGGCGCCGCCGGTGACCTCCCGGCGGATCAGCTCGCAGTCGCGGACGATCGCGTCGGAGCGGAAGTGCGTGAGGTGGTCGGCCTGTTCGGCGGGGCCGCCGCGCAGCGGGAGGGTCTGGCGGTTGGCGGGCGTGGAGAGCCCGGTGCCACGCTGGTCGAGCAGCAGGACCCGGAACTCCTTGAGCGCGCGGCCGAGCCAGGCGCCGCCCTTCCCGACGAAACGGTTCGCCCCGAAGCCGGGGCCGCCCTGGAGGTAGACCAGCCACGGCAGGTCCTGGTGTGCCTTGTCCCCGGCGACGACCTCCCGGGCGAAGAGCTCGATCGTCTCGCCCGTCGGGCGGGCGTGGTCGAGCGGCACGGTGAAGCGGCGGTCGGTGAGGACGACGCCGGGCTGGCGGTAGCTGACGGACAACGGTGCTCCCGGGACGGAGGTTTTTTCGGGCCGCGTCCCAGTTCAGCACATGTTCCTTCGCCGGGTGACCCCTGGGATCATGAGATCGTACTGAACGGCGGATCAGCGGGCGGCGAGCGAGGACCGCCGCACGACCAGTTCCGGCTGCAGGACGACCCTGCGGTGCTCGTGCGTCCGGGCGCCCGTCCGCGCCTCGGTCTCCTCCAGCAGCATCTCCGCGGCGAGCGTCCCCATGGTGACGGCGGGCTGCCGTACGGAGGTCAGCGGGACGGCCGCCGCGGCGGCGAACTCGATGTCGTCGTAGCCGACGATGGCCAGGTCGTCGGGGACGCCGACGCCCGCCGCGTACATGGCCTGGAGGACGCCGAGGGCGAGCAGGTCGTTGGCGCAGAAGACGGCGGTCGGCCGGTCCGCGAGGCCGAGCAGACGCGCCCCGGCGTCCCGGCCGGCGGCCACGTCGAGCCGTTCGGTGGGCAGCTCGCGCAGGTTCTCGGGGCCGAGGCCCGCCTCCTCCAGGGCGTTCAGGGCGCCGGTGCGGCGGTCGCGGACCTGGTGGAGGCCGGGCGGGCCGCTGACGTAGGCGAGGGAGCGGTGTCCGGCGTCCACGAGATGCCGTACGGCGAGCGCGCCGCCCGCGACGTCGTCCACGGAGACCGAGCACTCCGTGGTGCCCTCGGCGACCCGGTCGACCAGGACGAACGGGATGTCGTGCCGCCGGAACGCCTCGATGTTGCGGCCGGTGGCGTCGGCCGGGGTGAGCAGCACGCCCCGCACCCGCTGCTCGGCGAACAGCGACAGGTAGTCGGCCTCCTCGCTCGCGCTCTGCGCGCTGTTGCACACCATCACGCCGAGCCCGGCGTCGCGGGCCGTCCGCTCGGCGCCACGGGCCACGTCGACGAAGAAGGGGTTGCCCATGTCGAGGACGAGCAGGCCCATGATCCGGCTGCGGCCCGCGCGCAGTTGCCGGGCGGACTCGCTGCGGACGTAGCCGAGGCGGTCGATCGCGGACTGCACCCGCGCCCGGGTCTCGGTCGCTACCGTCTCCGGACGGTTGATCACGTTGGAGACCGTGCCGACGGAGACTCCGGCGGCGCGGGCGACGTCCTTGATACCCACCGACTGGGCCATCGGGCAGGGACCTCCAGAGAAGACGGAACACGACAGGAGCGGCGGGAAGGGCTTCACATTACCGTCATGCCGCCCATGACGACGGTGGTCGGGCCGGGGCCGGCGGCCCGTCCGCCGTGCCGGGAACGAAGGCCTCTCCGGCTCAGGCCAGATGGAAGACCTCGGTGAGCGGCTTCATGGCCTCGTCGGGTCCGGCGCCGTCCAGCGACTCGAAGAACGGCGCCATCTCCGCCTGCCAGCGGGCGTTGACCTCGGTGGCCGCCATACCGGCCCGGGCGGCGGCGAAGTCCTCGGTCTCCAGGTAGCCGACCAGCAGGCCGTCCTCCCGCAGGAAGAGCGAGTAGTTGTGCCAGCCGGTGGCCGAGAGCGCGGCGCGCATCTCCGGCCACACCGCGGCGTGCCGCTCGCGGTACGCGTCGAGACGGTCCGCCCTGACCTTCAGCAGGAAGCACACGCGCTGCATCAACGCCCCTCCCCCCTCTGGAAGTCGAATCTAGAAGTCGAACCGGTCGATGTTCTTCGCGTCGAAGACCGTCGGCTTGCCGAGGCTGATCACGCCGTCCTTGCCGATCGTGTACTCGCCCATGCCGCCGGCGGTGAAGGTCTCGCCCTCCTTGCCGGTGATCTGCCCGGAGGCCAGGGCGACGGCGGTCCGCGCGGCCAGCTCGCCGAGCTTCGCCGGGTCCCAGAGCTCGAACGCCTCGACGGTGCCGTTCTTCACGTACTTGCGCATGTCGTTGGGGGTGCCGAGGCCCGTCAACGTGACCTTCCCCTTGTACTTGGAGCCCGACAGGTACTGGGCGGCGGCCTTGATGCCGACGGTGGTCGGGGAGATGATCCCCTTCAGGTTCGGGTACTCCTGGAGCAGGCCCTGGGTCTGCTGGAAGGACTTCTGGGCGTCGTCGTCACCGTAGGCGACCTTGACCAGCTTGACGTCCTTGTACTTGGGGTCCTTCAGCTCCTCCTTCATGAAGTCGATCCAGACGTTCTGGTTGGTCGCGGTCTGCGCGGCGGACAGGATCGCGATCTCGCCCTTGTAGCCGATCTGTTCGGCGAGGAGCCGCACCTCGGTGCGGCCCAGGTCCTCGGCGGACGCCTGCGAGACGAAGGCGTTGCGGCAGTCGGGCTTGGTGTCGGAGTCGTAGGTGACGACCTTGATGCCGTTCTTCATGGCCTGCTTGAGCGCGGTGCACAGCGCGCCGGGGTCCTGCGCGGAGACCGCCATCGCGTCGACCTGCTGCTGGGTGAGGGTGTTGACGTACGACACCTGCCCGGCCGTGTCGGTCGCGCTGCTCGGCCCGATCTCCTTGTAGCCGGAGCCCAGTTCCTTCAGGGCCGCCTCGCCGCCCTTGTCGGCGGAGGTGAAATACGGGTTGTTCACCTGCTTGGGCAGGAAGCCGACGGTCAGGCCCTTCTTCAGTTCGGCGTTCGGGTCGGCCTTGCCGGCGGTGGCGGCGGAGCCGCCCTCGTTCTCGACGTCCTCCTTGGTGGTGCCGCCGCAGGCGGTGGCCGCGAGGGCGAGGGAGGTGACGGCGGCGAGGGCGGCGCAGGCACGGCTCAGGGATGACTTGCGCATGGCGGTGGGTCCTTTGCGGGGAGGGAGGGGCTGGACGTTACGAGGTCGGAGTCGAGGCGGCTCTGCGGCCCGCCCTCGCCACGGAGACCTGGCGCGCGACCCGGGGGCCGAGCACGGACAGCACGAGCAGGACGCCGGTGACGACGATCTGCGACTGGGCGGAGACGTCCTTGAGGCTCATCACGTTCTGCAGGGCACCGAGGAGGAACACCCCGGCGACGGCACCGCCCAGCGTGCCCTTGCCCCCGTCGAAGTCGATCCCGCCGAGCAGGACGGCGGCGACGACCGACAGTTCGAGCCCGGTGGCGTTGTCGTAGCGGGCGGACGCGTAGTGCAGCGCCCAGAAGATCCCGGTGAGCGAGGCCATCAGGCCCGTCACCGTGAACAGGACCAGCTTCTGCCGCTTCACCCGGATCCCGGCGAACCGGGCGGCCTCCTCGCTCGCGCCGATCGCGAACAGCGCGCGCCCGAACGGTGTGGCGTGCAGGGCGACGACGGCGATCGCGAGCAGCAGGAGGAAGGGCAGGAAGGCGTACGGAAGGAAGGTGTCGCCGATTCGCCCGGCGGCGAAGTCCAGGTACCGCGCCGGGAAGTCGGTCACCGCGTCCGACCCGAGCACGATCTGCGCGATTCCGCGGTACGCGGCGAGGGTGCCGATCGTGACGGCGAGGGACGGCAGGCCCAGCCGGGTCACGAGCAGGCCGTTGACCAGGCCGCACACCACGCCGAGCAGCAGGCAGACCGGGATGATCGTCTCGATCGCCATGCCCTGGTTCCACAGGGCGCCCATCACGGCCCCGGACAGGCCGGCGGTCGAGGCGACCGACAGGTCGATCTCCCCGGAGACGACGAGCAGGGTCATCGGCAGCGCGATGAGGGCGATGGGGAGCGTGTTGCCGATCAGGAACGACAGGTTGAGCGCGTTGCCGAAGCCGTCGACGGTGCCGAAGGACAGCAGGAGCACGACGACGAGGAGGGCGCCGACGACCGTGTCCCAGCGAACGGCGCGCGCGAGGGGGGAGTCAGCCATGGCGGGCGTTCCTCTTCTTCAGGGCGGTGGCCACGCGCAGCGCGACGATCCGGTCGACGGCGATGGCGAGGAGGAGCAGGATGCCGTTGATGGCGAGCACCCAGACGGAGCTGACGCCGAGGGCGGGCAGCACGCTGTTGATCGAGGTGAGCAGCAGCGCGCCGAGGGCGGCGCCGTAGACACTGCCGGAGCCGCCGGTGAAGACGACACCGCCGACCACGACCGCGCTGACGACGGTGAGTTCGTAGCCGCTGCCCGTGCCGGAGTCGACATTGCCGAAGCGGGCCAGGTACAGGGCGCCCGCGAGTCCGGCGAGCGCGCCGCAGAAGGTGTAGGCGGCGAGGATCCGCCGGCGCACGGGGATGCCGGCGAGGCGTGCGGCCTCGGGGTTGGAGCCGAGGGCGTACAGCTCCCGTCCGCTGCCGTAGTGCTTGAGGTGGTACGCGGTCGCCACCAGGACGGCGAGGGCGATCAGCGCGAGCCAGGGCACCGCCCACACCCCGCCGGAGCCGAAGTCGACGAAGCCGTCGGGGAGGGTGGAGGCGACGATCTGGCGGGAGCCCACCCAGATGGAGTCGAGGCCGCGGATGATGTAGAGGGTGCCGAGGGTGACGACGAGCGCGGGGACCTGGCCGAGGCTGACGAGCAGGCCGTTCAGCAGGCCGAAGCCGACGCCCATGAGCACGGCGAGCAGTACGGCGACGACCGGGCTTCCGCCGTTCTGGAGGTGGAGGCCGGCGGCGAAGGCGCTGATGCCGAGGGTGGAGCCGACGGACAGGTCGACGTTCCGGGTGATCACCACCAGGGACTGCCCGGTGGCGACCAGGACCAGGATGGTGGCGTTCAGCAGCAGGTCCTTGATGCCCTGCTCGGTGAGGAACTCGCTGTTGCCCAGCTGGGTGACGGCGATCATCACCAGGAGGACGGCCAGGATGGCGAGTTCGCGCATCTTGAAGACCCGGTCGACCAGGCGGGTGCCGCTGGACGTGGGCACGTCGGTCACGGGGGCCTTGTCGGGGGTGGTCACCGTCATGCGGCGGCCCTCCCGGTGGCTGCGGCCATCACGGTTTCCTCGGTGGCTTCGGAGCGCGGGAGCTCGGCGGTGAGCCGTCCCTCGTGCATGACGAGCACGCGGTCGGCCATGCCGAGGATCTCGGGCAGGTCGGAGGAGATCATCAGGATGGCGACACCGTCGGCGGCGAGTTCGCCGAGCAGCCGGTGCACCTCGGCCTTGGTGCCGACGTCGATGCCCCGGGTGGGTTCGTCGACGATCAGCACCTGGGGGCCGGTGGCCAGCCACTTGGCGAGGACGACCTTCTGCTGGTTGCCGCCGGACAGGGTGGACACGGCGTCGGCGATCCGGGCGTACTTGACCTGGAGCTTGACGGCCCAGTCCAGGGAACGGCTGCGTTCGGCGCCGCGGTCCATCAGGCCGGCCCGCACGGTCGAACGCAGCCCGGTGAGGCCGATGTTGCGCTCGATGGACAGGTCCATCACCAGGCCCTGGGCGCGCCGGTCCTCGGGGACGAGGGCGAGCCCGCCGGCCATGGCGGTGGAGGGGGCGCCGTTGGTGAGGGGCCGGCCGGCGACGTGGACCTCGCCGGCGTCCCAGCGGTCGATGCCGAACACGGCCCGGGCGACCTCGGTGCGCCCGGCGCCGACGAGTCCCGCGAGGCCTACGATCTCGCCGCGCCGCACGTCGAAGGAGACGTCGGTGAAGACGCCCTCGCGGGTCAGCCGCCGTACGCTGAGGGCGACTTCGCCCGGTGTGACGTCCTGCTTCGGGTAGAGCGCGTCGAGGTCCCGGCCGACCATACGGCGCACCAGGTCGTCCTCGGTCATGCCGTCCACCGGCTCGCTCGCGACGAAGGCGCCGTCGCGCAGGGTGGTGACCCGGTGGCAGATCTGGAAGATCTCCTCCAGCCGGTGGGAGATGAACAGGACGGCGGCGCCCTGGTCGCGCAGGGTGCGCACGACGCCGAAGAGGCGGGCGACCTCGCTGCCGGTGAGGGCGGCGGTCGGCTCGTCCATGATCAGGACGCGGGCGTCGAAGGAGAGCGCCTTGGCGATCTCGACGATCTGCTGGTCGGCGATGGACAGGCCGCGCGCGGGGCGGTCGGGGTCGAGCGTGACACCCAGGCGTGCCATCAGGGCCAGCGTGGCGTCGTGCGTGGCCCGGTGGTCGATCCGGCCGAGGGAGCGCCGCGGCCGGCGGCCCATGAAGATGTTCTCGGCGATCGACAGGTCGGGAAAGAGGGTCGGTTCCTGGTAGATCACGGCGATGCCGGCGTCGCGCGCGCCGCCCGGCCCGTGGAAGAGGACGGGCGAGCCGTCGAGCAGCACCTGGCCGCTGTCGGGCCGGTGCACACCGGCGAGCGTCTTGATCAGGGTCGACTTGCCGGCGCCGTTCTCGCCTGCGAGGGCGTGCACCTCCCCGGGGAACAGCTCCAGGGAGACGTCCCGCAGGGCGCGGACCGCGCCGAAGGACTTGGAGACGTCCCTGAGCGCCAGAACCGGGGCCGGACCCGTGGTGGACGGGTGGGTCATTGGGGGCTCCTCGACGACACCGGCGGGACGGCCCTCCCGGCATCGTGAAAGGTTTCAACTCGGTTGCCGGGACGTTAGGCACGGACCCCATGTCACGTCAATGGGTGCGGGGCGAAATGTTGCGGCACCGGTTGATCGCTGCCACGTCACGGGAAAGTGGCGGCGACACGGGGGTTGACACCCCTCCGGGAGGCTCATACGTTCCCGTTCTGAATCGTTTCACAGCGAAGCGTTCAGACCGCTCCCCCACCGATCCAGGTCCCGACGTCACAGGAGCCCTCAGTGACCGAGCTCGCCGCGGTGAAGGCCGCACTCAAGTCCCAGGCCGTCGAGACGCCGTCGTGGGCGTACGGGAACTCGGGGACGCGTTTCAAGGTCTTCGCCCAGCAGGGCGTGCCGCGGTCGCCGCGGGAGAAGCTGGACGACGCCGCCAAGGTGCACGAGTTCACCGGGGTGGCGCCCACCGTCGCCCTGCACATCCCGTGGGACCGGGTCGACGACTACGCCGCGCTGGCCCGGTACGCCGAGGACCGCGGGCTGCGGCTGGGCGCGATCAACTCCAACACCTTCCAGGACGACGCCTACCGGCTGGGCAGCGTCTGCCACCCCGACGCGGGCGTGCGCCGCAAGGCCGTGGACCATCTGCTGGAGTGCGTCGACATCATGGACGCCACCGGGTCCCGGGACCTGAAGCTGTGGTTCGCCGACGGGACCAACTACCCCGGCCAGGACGACATCCGCGCCCGCCAGGACCGGCTGGCCGAGGCGCTGGCCGAGGTGTACGGGCGGCTCGCCGACGGGCAGCGGATGCTGCTGGAGTACAAGTTCTTCGAGCCGGCCTTCTACACGACCGACGTCCCGGACTGGGGCACCGCGTACGCCCACTGCCTGAAGCTGGGCCCGAAGGCGCAGGTCGTGGTCGACACCGGGCACCACGCGCCGGGCACCAACATCGAGTTCATCGTCGCGACGCTGCTGCGCGAGGGCAGGCTCGGCGGGTTCGACTTCAACTCCCGCTTCTACGCCGACGACGACCTGATGGTGGGCGCCGCCGACCCCTTCCAGCTGTTCCGGATCATGTACGAGGTGGTGCGCGGCGACGGGTTCGGCTCCGGCGTCGCCTTCATGCTCGACCAGTGCCACAACATCGAGGCGAAGATCCCGGCGATCATCCGGTCGGTGATGAACGTGCAGGAGGCCACCGCGAAGGCGCTGCTCGTGGACCGCGCCGCGCTGGCCGACGCGCAGGCCGCCGGGGACGTGCTCGGGGCGAACGCCGTGCTGATGGACGCGTACGACACCGATGTGCGGCCGTTGCTGCGCGAGGTGCGCGAGGAGATGGGGCTGGACCCGGAGCCCCTCGCCGCGTACGCCCGTTCGGGGTGGGCGGAGAGGATCGTGGCCGAGCGGGTCGGCGGGGAGCAGGCGGGGTGGGGGGCATAGGCGTCCGCCGTCTTCTCGTCCGTCGCCAACCGCGGGTTCATGGGGGCTTGCCGCACAGTTCCCCGCGCCCTTGAGGCGCGTTCCGCTCACCCTCTTCCTCAAGGACTGGTTGTCATGGTTCACCGTGAAGTCGCTGCTCTGCTTGCTCGGTCTCGTCGGCTGGGGGCCGATCCCCGGAACACCAACTACGCCGGGGGGAACGCCTCCGCCAAGGGCCGTGCGGTCGATCCCGTCACCGGCGGAGACGTCGAGCTGATGTGGGTCAAGGGGTCCGGGGGCGACCTCGGGACGCTGACCGAGGACGGGCTGGCCGTGCTGCGGCTGGACCGGCTGCGGGCGCTGAAGGGCGTCTATCCCGGCGTGGAGTGCGAGGACGAGATGGTCGCCGCGTTCGACTACTGCCTGCACGGCAAGGGCGGTGCCGCGCCCTCCATCGACACCGCCATGCACGGGCTGGTCGACGCCGCGCACGTGGACCATCTCCACCCGGACTCGGGGATCGCCCTCGCGTGCGCGGCCGACGGGGAGAAGCTGACGGCGGAGTGCTTCGGCGACAGCGTGGTGTGGGTACCGTGGCGGCGGCCCGGGTTCCAGCTCGGCCTGGACATCGCCGCCGTGAAGGAGGCCCACCCGCGCGCGATCGGCTGTGTGCTCGGCGGGCACGGCATCACCGCGTGGGGCGACACCTCCGAGGAGTGCGAGCGCAACGCGCTGCACATCATCCGCACCGCCGAGGCGTTTCTCGCCGAGCGGGGGAAGCCCGAGCCCTTCGGGCCGGTCCTCTCCGGGTTCGAGCCGCTGCCGCAGGCCGAGCGGCGGGAGCGGGCGGCGGCGCTGGCGCCGTACGTGCGGGCCGTCGCCTCGCGGGACAGGCCGCAGGTCGGGCACTTCGACGACTCGCCGGCGGTGCTCGACTTCCTGGCGCGGGCCGGGCACCCGCGGCTCGCCGCGCTGGGCACCTCCTGCCCCGACCACTTCCTGCGCACCAAGGTGCGGCCGCTCGTCCTGGACCTGCCGCCCACCGTGCCGCTGGAGGAGGCCCTGGCCCGGCTCACGGAGCTGCACACCGCGTACCGCGAGGAGTACGCCGCCTACTACCGGCGGCACGCCCTGCCGGACTCCCCCGCCATGCGCGGGGCGGACCCGGCGATCGTGCTGGTGCCGGGGGTCGGCATGTTCAGCTTCGGCAAGGACAAGCAGACCGCCCGCGTGGCGGGCGAGTTCTACGTCAACGCCGTCAACGTGATGCGCGGCGCCGAGGCCGTCTCCTCCTACGCGCCGATCGAGGAGGCGGAGAAGTTCCGCATCGAGTACTGGGAGCTGGAGGAGGCCAAGCTGCGGCGGATGCCGCCGCCGAAGGCGCTGGCGACCCGGGTGGCGCTGGTGACCGGTGGCGGCAGCGGGATCGGCAAGGCCATCGCGCACCGGCTGGCCGCCGAGGGCGCGTGCGTGGTCGTCGCGGACCTGGACGGCGAGAGCGCCGCCGCCGTCGCCGAGGAGCTGGGCGGCCCCGACCGGGCCGTCGCCGTGACCGTGGACGTCACCGACGAGGAGCAGATCGCCGCCGCCTTCCGGTCGGCCGTCCTCGCGTTCGGCGGCGTCGACCTCGTCGTCAACAACGCGGGCATCTCCATCTCCAAGCCGCTGCTGGAGACCTCGGCGCGGGACTGGGACCTCCAGCACGCCATCATGGCGCGCGGTTCCTTCCTGGTGTCCCGGGAGGCGGCCCGGGTGATGACGGCGCAGGGGCTGGGCGGTGACATCGTGTACATCGCTTCCAAGAACGGCGTGTTCGCGGGCCCGAACAACATCGCGTACGGCGCCACCAAGGCCGATCAGGCCCATCAGGTGCGGCTGCTCGCCGCCGAGCTCGGTGAGCACGGCATCCGCGTCAACGGGGTCAACCCGGACGGTGTGGTGCGCGGTTCGGGGATCTTCGCGGGCGGCTGGGGCGCCCAGCGGGCCGCGGTGTACGGGGTGGAGGAGGCGAAGCTGGGCGAGTTCTACGCCCAGCGGACCCTGCTCAAGCGGGAGGTGCTGCCCGAGCACGTCGCCAACGCGGTGTTCGCGCTGACCGGCGGCGAGCTGACCCACACCACCGGTCTGCACATCCCGGTGGACGCCGGGGTCGCGGCGGCGTTCCTGCGATGAGCGCGGAGACGAGCGCGGACGCGCGGGCGTACGCGGCGGTCGACCTCGGCGCGTCCAGCGGGCGCGTCATGGTCGGCCGGGTCGGCCCCGGCACCCTGGAGCTGACCGAGGCACACCGCTTCCCCAACCGGCCCGTACGGGTGCCGGAGGGGCTGCGCTGGGACGTCCTCGGGCTGTACGCCGGGGTGCTGGACGGGCTGCGGGCGGCCGGGCAGGTCGACTCCGTCGGCATCGACGGCTGGGCCGTGGACTACGGGCTGCTGGACGCGGACGGGGCGCTGCTGGGCAACCCGGTGCACTACCGTGACGACCGGACGGACGGGGTCGCCCGGACGGTGTGGGAGACCGTGCCGGCCGCCGAGCTGTACGCGGCGACGGGGCTGCAGTACGCGCCGTTCAACACCCTGTACCAGCTGGCCGCCGCCCGGAACTCCCCCCAGCTGACGCAGGCGAGAAGGCTGTTGCTCATTCCGGACCTGATGTCCTACTGGCTGACCGGCGAGCAGGGCACCGAGCTGACCAACGCCTCCACCACCCAGCTGATCGACCCGCGCACCCGCGACTGGGCGTACGGCGTCGCCGCCCGGCTGGGTGTCGACCTGACCCTCTTTCCGCCGCTGCGCGCCCCGGGCGACCCGGCGGGGCTGCTGCGCGAGGGGGTGCTGGAGGAGACCGGGCTCACCGGGCCGGTGCCGGTGACCGCGGTCGGCTCGCACGACACGGCGTCCGCGGTGGCCGCCGTACCGGCCGAGGGCGAGCGGTTCGCGTACATCTGCACGGGCACCTGGTCCCTGGCCGGTCTGGAACTGCGGGCGCCGGTCCTGACGGAGGAGAGCCGGGCCGCCAACTTCACCAACGAACTGGGCCTGGACGGCACGGTCCGATATCTCCGGAACATCATGGGGCTCTGGCTGCTCCAGGAGTGCCTGCGCGCCTGGGGCGACCCGGAGTTGGACGGACTGCTGCGCGAGGCGGCCGAAACGCCCGCGCTGCGGTCGGTCGTGGACGCGGGGGACGCGGCGTTCCTGGCGCCGGGCCGGATGCCGGAGCGGATCGCCGCGGCCTGCCGGGCGTCGGGGCAGCCGGTGCCCACGTCACCCGCCGAGATCACACGGTGCATCCTCGACTCCCTCGCCCTGGCGCACCGGCGGGCCGTCCTGGACGCCCAGCGGCTGACCGGTCACCCGGTCGACGTCGTGCACGTCGTCGGGGGCGGGGCGCGCAACGCGCTGCTGTGCCGGCTGACGGCCGACGCGTGCGGGCTGCCCGTGGTGGCCGGCCCGGCCGAGGCGGCCGCCCTGGGCAACGTCCTCGTCCAGGCACGGGCCCATGGGCTGGTGGGCGGTCTGTCCGACGGGCGGCGCCTGCTGCGCCGTACCCAGCCGCTCGCCCGGTACGAGCCCGGCGGGGACCCGGCGCGCTGGGCGGCGGCGGAGGCCCGGCTCGCCAGGGCGTGAGCGGGTCTCCCCGCGAGCGTGCCGCCGCACTACCCTGCACTCGTCCGATGACCGACCCCGAGGGAGCCGCGATGCATGTCGCCCTGTTCCTGACCTGCGTCAACGACACGCTCTATCCGGACACCGGGCGTGCCGTGGTGAAACTGCTGACCAGACTGGGTGTCGAGGTCGACTTCCCGATGGCGCAGACCTGTTGCGGGCAGGCGCACTACAACACCGGCTACCGGCATGAGGCCGAGCCGCTGGCCCGGCATTTCTCCGATGTCTTCGGGGAGTACGACGCGATCGTCACCCCGTCGGGGTCGTGCGCGGCCATGGTGCGGGAGCTGTATCCGCGGATGGGCGAGCGGGCGCGGGCCGAGGGACGCGGGGACTCGCTCGCGGCCACGCTGGCACCGGTGGTGCCCAGGACGTACGAACTGACGGAGTTCCTGGTGGACGTGCTGGAGGTGACGGACGTCGGGGCGTACTACCCGCACCGGGTGACGTATCACCCGACCTGTCACGGGCTGCGGTCACTGGGGCTCGGCGAGCGCCCGCTGCGGCTGCTGCGGGCCGTCGAGGGCCTGGAGCTGGCCGAACTGCCGGGCGCCGACGAGTGCTGCGGCTTCGGCGGCACGTTCGCGCTGAAGAACGCGGACGTCTCGGCGGCGATGGGCGCGGACAAGGTGCGCAACGCCGCGTCGACGGGTGCCGAGGTGCTGTGCGCGGCCGACAACTCCTGTCTGATGCACATCGGCGGCACGATGGCCCGGCTGCGCACGGGGATGCGGCCGGTGCACCTCGCGGAGATCCTGGCGAGCACGAAGGAGGACCCGGCCGTATGAGTGGCACGTTCGTCGGGATGCCGGCGTTCCCCGAGGCCGCCCGGGAGGCGGTGCACGACGCGACGCTGCGGGGCAATCTGCGCCATGCCACGCACACCATCCGCGCCAAGCGCGCCAAGGCGGTCGCCGAGGTGCCGGACTGGGCGGCGCTGCGGGAGGCGGGCAAGCGGATCAAGGACCACACGCTGCGTCATCTCGACCGCTATCTCGAGCAGTTGGAGGCGTCGGTCACGGCGGCCGGCGGCACCGTGCACTGGGCGGCGGACGCCGAGGAGGCCAACCGGATCGTGGCGGATCTGGTCAAGGCGACCGGCGAGTCGGAGGTCGTGAAGGTCAAGTCGATGGCCACGCAGGAGATCGGCCTGAACGAGGCGCTGGAGGCGGAGGGCATCCGCGCCTACGAGACCGATCTCGCCGAGCTGATCGTGCAGTTGGGCCGGGACCGGCCCTCACACATCCTCGTCCCGGCGATCCACCGCAACCGGGGCGAGATCCGGGACATCTTCCGCCGCGAGATGGGCGCGTGGGGCCGTCCCGCCCCGGACGGGCTGACGGACACGCCCGCGGAGCTGGCCGAGGCGGCCCGGCTGCATCTGCGGGAGAAGTTCCTGCGCGCGAAGGTGGGGATCTCCGGCGCCAACTTCATGGTGGCCGAGACCGGCACCCTGGTCGTCGTGGAGTCCGAGGGCAACGGGCGGATGTGCCTGACGCTGCCCGAGACGCTGATCTCGGTGGTCGGCATCGAGAAGATCGTGCCCACCTGGCGGGACCTGGAGGTGTTCCTGCAGACGCTCCCCCGCTCCTCCACCGCCGAACGCATGAACCCGTACACCTCGATGTGGACCGGGACGACCGACGGGGACGGGCCGCGCGCCTTCCATCTGGTGCTGCTCGACAACGGACGCACCGACACGCTCGCCGACGAGGTGGGGCGGCAGGCGCTGCGCTGCATCCGCTGCTCGGCCTGCCTCAACGTGTGCCCGGTGTACGAGCGGGCGGGCGGGCATGCCTACGGCTCGGTGTATCCGGGTCCGATCGGCGCCATCCTCAGCCCGCAGCTGCGGGGCACCGGGAGTGAGATCGACGCGTCGCTGCCGTACGCCTCGTCGCTGTGCGGCGCCTGCTACGAGGTGTGCCCGGTCGCCATCGACATCCCGGAGGTGCTGGTGCATCTGCGGGAGCGGGTCGTCGAGGGCGGCCAGGTGACCTCGCGGGGCGACAAGGTGGTCCTGAAGCCCGCGAAGGGGCACGCGGCCGAGCGCGCGGCGATGCGGGCGGCCCGCTGGGCGTTCAGCCGTCCGGGCGCCCTGCGCACCGGCCAGCGGATCGCCTCGCGCACCCGGCGGCTGCATCCGCGGACGCTGCCAGGTCCGGGCCGGGCGTGGAGCGGGACGCGGGATCTGCCGGCGGTGCCCGCGGAGCCGTTCCGGGACTGGTGGCGGCGGACGAACGGCGGAAAGGACGGGGCGAAGTGAGCTCCAGGGAGCGGATCTTGGGCCGGGTGCGGCGGGCGCTGGCCGACGTGCCGAAGGACGACACCCCGTACGAGCGGGCGGTCGTCCGTGACTATCTGCGCGAGCACGGTGACCGCACCGTCGAGCGGACGGTGGACCTCCTCGCGGAGAACCTGGCCGACTACCGGGCGGTGGTGCACCGCACGGACTTCGAAGAGCTGCCGTACCTCGTCATGCGGCTGCTCGCCGAGCGCGGCTCACCGTACGTGCTCGTACCGCCCGGCCTTCCGCCGGAATGGATGTCGGCCGCCGATCCCACGCGTATCCACGACCGGGCCGTGAGCACCCCGCAGGAACTCGACCGGGTGGGGAGCGTGGTCACCGGCTGCGCGGTCGCCGTCGCGGAGACGGGCACGATCGTCCTGGACGGCTCCCCCGACCAGGGCCGGCGCCGGATCACCCTCGTCCCGGACCACCACATCTGTGTGGTCCGGGTCCCGGAGCAGGTCGTGTCGTCCGTCCCCCAGGCGCTCGAACGCCTGGACCCGGCCCGCCCGCTCACCTGGATCTCCGGGCCGTCGGCGACCAGCGACATCGAACTCGACCGGGTGGAGGGGGTGCACGGTCCACGCACCCTGGAGGTGGTCCTGCTGAGCTGACGGGCCGCCGGTCCGTCAGGCCAGACCGGACGCGTCGAGGAGCAGGGTCACCGTGTCCGTGGTCAGCCCGTCCAGGGTCTCGACGCGGGCCCCCGCCCGCGCGTTGGCGCCGTCGAAGACCAGCATGAGCTGACGGGACAGCAGGTCCGGGTCACGGGCGCCGCCCTGTTCGGCCAGGCCACGGAAGTAGTCCCGCATCCCGTCCTTGACGCCCCGGGCGACCACGCTGGCGGGGTGCTCGGGATCCTTCAGCTCGACCAGCGCGGCCAGATAGGGGCAGCCCTGGAAGGTGGGCTCGGCCGCGCTCTTCTCCAGGCACGCGAACACGTGCAGGATGCGCTCGCGGGGGGTGCCGGGCTCCTGTTCGGGGAGGATCAGCCGGGCCTCGTACGCCGGGAGCCGGCGCTCCAGGCTGGCCGCCAGGACCTCGTCCTTGGACGCGAAGAGCTGGTACATGGACCGCTTCGAGACGCCGGCGGTACGGCACAGCGCCTCGACGCCGATGGAGACGCCGTCGCGGTAGAACAGCTCGGACGCCGCGTCGAGGAGCCGGTCCCGGGTGGACGCCTTGTCTGATGTGGCCATACCCGTGAGGGTACCGCGCGCGGGGTCGCGAGGAAACCGATCGGTGTACCGTCTTCCGGTGCCGGGAAGGCCCGTGGCATCATCCACTGAACAAGCGCTTGGACAGCTCCCCTCGGAGGCCCCGTTGTTCACTTCCGTCGACGACGTCTCCGCGCGTCTGGCCGCGACCGGCTACCTCGCCTCGCCGGCCGTCGCCACGACCGTCTTCCTCGCCGACCGGCTCGGCAAGCCCCTGCTGGTGGAGGGCCCGGCCGGAGTGGGCAAGACCGAACTCGCCAAGGCCGTCGCCGAGGTGGCGGACGCCCGGCTGGTACGGCTCCAGTGCTACGAGGGGGTCGACGAGTCCCGGGCGCTGTACGAGTGGAACCACGCCAAGCAGCTGCTGCGCATCAGCGCGGGCCGCGACGAGACGTGGGACGAGACGCGCACGGACATCTTCAGCGAGGAGTTCCTGCTCACCCGGCCGCTGCTGACGGCCATCCGGGGCGAGGAACCGAAGGTGCTGCTGATCGACGAGACCGACAAGGCCGACGTCGAGGTGGAGGGCCTGCTGCTGGAGGTGCTCAGCGACTTCCAGGTGACCGTCCCGGAGCTCGGCACCATCACCGCGACCCGCCGGCCCTTCGTGGTCCTCACCTCCAACGCCAGCCGGGAGCTGTCCGAGGCGCTGCGCCGCCGCTGCCTGTTCCTGCACATCGGCTTCCCGGACGAGGAGCTGGAGCGCCGCATCGTCCGCCTGAAGGTGCCGGGGCTCGACGAGGCGCTGGCCCGCTCGGTCGTCCGGGTCGTGGGCGCGCTGCGGGCCATGGACCTGCGCAAGGTGCCGTCGGTCGCCGAGACCATCGACTGGGCGCGCACGCTGCTCGCCCTCGGCGCGGGCACGCTGGACGAGGCGGTCGTGGGGTCCACCCTCGGAGTGCTGCTCAAGCACCAGGACGACGTGCTCAAGGCGACCGCCAAGCTCGACCTGGACGCCCTGTGACCACGCCCTCGGGGGTGGCCGAGCGGCTGACGTCCCTGGTGGGGGCGTTGCGGGCGCACGGCGTGCGGATCGGCACGGGCGAGAGCGTGGACGCGGCCCGGGCCGTGGAGGCGCTCGGTCTCGCGGACCGGGAGCTGCTGCGGGAGGGCCTGGCCGCGACCCTGCTGCACGGCACCGGGCAGCGGCAGGTGTTCGACCCGGTCTTCGACCTGTACTTCCCGCGCGGGGTCGGCGGCCCGGAGCAGCCGGCGGCGGGCCGCGAGGATCTGCGGGAGCGGCTGGCGGCCGCCCTCGCCGCCGACGACCGGGCGCTGATGCTGCGGCTCGCCGCCGAGGCGGTCGAGGGGTTCGGCGGCTACGGCTCGGCGCCGGAGTCGGACGGCTGGTCGTCGTACCAGACGCTGGAGCGGGTGCGCCCGCAGACGCTGATGGCGCGGGTCCGGGACGACGTGCGGGCGCGGGGCGGCGCTTCGGGGTTCACCGACCGGCTCCTCGAGGACGAGATCCGGCGCCGGATCGACGCCTTCCGGGCGATGGTGGCCGCCGAGGCGCGGCGCCGGGTGGCCGAGCGGCGCGGCCGGGACGAGATCGCGCGGCGGGCGGTGCGGCCGACCGCGGACCGCGTCGACTTCCTGTTCGCCGGCCGGGATCAGCTGGCGGAGCTGCGGCGGACGGTGCAGCCGCTCGCCCGCAAGCTCGCGACGCGGCTGGCCGCCCGGCGGCGGCGGGCCTCCCGGGGCAGCATCGATCTGCGCAGGACCCTGCGCGGTTCGCTGTCGACGGGCGGGGTGCCGATGCGGCCGGTGCTGCGCCGCCGCCGGCCCGCCCGGCCCGAACTGGTGCTGCTGTGCGACGTGTCGGGCTCGGTGTCGGGGTTCTCCGACTTCACGATGCTGCTCGTGCAGGCGCTGCACGAGCAGTTCTCCAAGGTGCGGGTGTTCGCCTTCGTCAACCGGGTCGACGAGGTGACCGGGCTCCTGGAGCACGGGGCCGCCGACCCGGAGGGGCTGGCCGCGCGCATCCAGGGCGAGGCCGGGATCACCGGCTACCACGGCAGCAGCGACTACGGCATGGCGCTGGGCGAGTTCGCCGAGCGGTACGAGGAGGCGGTCGGCCCGCGGACCACCGTGTTCGTCCTCGGTGACGCCCGGACGAACATGAGCGACCCGAACCTGCCGGCCGTCCGCCGGATCGCGCGCCGGGCGCGCCGCGTGTACTGGCTGAACCCCGAGCAGCACTCCCGCTGGGGCACCGGCGACTCCGCCGCCCCGGCCTACGCCGAGCTGGTGGAGATGCACGAGTGCCGGACCGCCCGGCAGCTCAGCGCCCTGGTGGGGCGCCTGCTGCCGGTGTGATCAGGCGGCGAACCGTCCGTAGAGGACGGCCGGGTCGGCGGCGAGTCCGGCCTTGACCTGCCGGGAGACGTCGTCGGCGAGCACCTCGAAGGCGTTGCCCTCGATCCCGTCGAGCGCCTGCGCGGCGACGCTGTCGGCGGTGACCTTCGGCGCGTCGATGTGGGCGGTCAGATCGGTGTCGACGTATCCGACGTGCAGGCCGGTGACCTCGATGCCGCGCGGGCGCAGGTCGAGCCGCAGCGAGTTGGTCAGCGACCACAGGGCGGCCTTGGAGGCGCTGTAGGAGTTGGCGAGACCGATCCAGGACAGCACGGAGTGGACGTTCAGGATGTGGCCGCCGCCGTTGCGCTCGAGGACGGGCACGAAGGCGCGGGTGACCAGGAGCGGCCCGTAGAAGTTGGTCTCGAACTCGCGCCGCACGTCGTCGACGGGCGCGTCGAGGAAGTTCGCGTTCACGGACGCGCCCGCGTTGTTGATCAGCAGGGTGACGTCCTGGGCCTGCTCGGCCGCTGCGGCGACCGAGGCGGGGTCGGTGACCTCCAGGGCCAGCGGCACGGCGTCGGGGTGCGTGACGGTGCGCGGGTCGCGGGCGGTGGCGTACACCTTCTTCGCTCCGCGCTCGTACAGAGCGTCGACCAGGGCCCGGCCGATGCCGCGGCTGCCTCCGGTGACCAGGGCGACGGATCCTTCGATGGCGGTCATGGCTCTCTCCTCGGAACGGGGGTGCGTGTCGTGCCGACGCGCGAGGAAACCGATCGGTTTCCACATCCGGCAGCGTAAACCGATCGGTTTCCCGAGGCAAGCGCGCAAGGTACGTGCCCCTGCCACCGGCCGCCGGGAGCCCGGGGAGAAATCAGGGTGCGGCCCGGATGGCCAGGTCCCGCGGGCTTTCCTACGCTCGGCGTGAGTGGAGGGGGGATCCCATGAAGGCAGTGGTCCAGAACCGGTACGGGTCCGCGGACACCCTGGAGTTCACGGACGTCGAGCGGCCGGTGCCGGGCGCCGGCGAGGTGCTCGTGCGGGTGCGGGCCGCGTCGGTGAACGCCCTCGACTGGCACTTCATGCGCGGCGACCCGCTGATCGGGCGCGGCACGATGGGCTGGCGCCGGCCGAGGACCCGTATCCGGGGCCGGGACCTCGCCGGTGTGGTGGAGACCGTGGGCGCCGGGGTCACGGGGCTCCAGCCCGGCGACGAGGTGTACGGCGAGGCCGGCGGCACCTTCGCCGAGTACGTGTGCGCCCGGGCCGACGAGATCGGTCCCAAGCCGGCCGGGCTCACCTTCGAGCAGGCGGCCGCGATGCCGCTGGCGGGGAACACCGCGCTGATGGCGCTGCGGGACGTCGCCCGCGTCCAGGAGGGCCAGACCCTACTGGTGAACGGCGCCTCGGGCGGCGTCGGCACCTTCGCCGTCCAGCTCGGCAAGGCGTACGGCGCCGAGGTGACGGCGGTGTGCGGCGCGCGCCACGCCGATCTGGTCCGCTCACTGGGCGCCGACCATGTGATCGACCGCGCCCGGGAGGACTTCGCCCGGCGCGCCGAACGCTGGGACGTGGTGCTGGACCTCGTGGGCAACCGCTCGCTGGGCGACCTCCGGCGCGCCCTCGCGCCCACCGGGACGCTCGTCCTGTCCGGCGGAGGCGTCTACGAGGGAGGCAGCGTCGTGGGGCCGATGGCGCTGTTCCTCAAGCGGCAGCTGGCGGCGCCCTTCGCGGGCGGGCAGCGGCTGCGGGACGTCTCCGCCCGGCAGAGCCGCGCCAACCTGGCGGCCCTGCGGGAACTGGCCGAGTCGGGGAGGATCGCCCCGGTCGTCGAGCGGACCTACGAACTGGGCGAAGCGGCCGAGGCGATCCGGTATCTGGAGGTCGAGCACGCGCGCGCCAAGGTCGTCATCACCGTCTGACGGACCGGGACGCGTCCCGCCTAGTGCTTGGCGAACTCGCGGGCCGTCTGGCCCTGGAAGTCGTACACGACGACCTGCTCGTCGCCGGCGACCCAGGCGTCGTGCCCGGGGCTGCACACATAGACCTCGCCGGGGCCGATCTCGGTCTCGGCGCCGTCGTCCATGTGGATGTGCAGGCGGCCCTGGACGACATAGCCGTTGTGGTGCATCTGGCAAGTGGAGGTGCCCGCGATCGGGCCCACCGACTCGCTCCAGCGCCAGCCCGGCTCCAGGGTGGCCACGGCGAAGTCCAGATCGCTCAGATGGACCGCCTCGATGTGGCCGCGGGGGAAATCACGCCGCTCGTCCGGCTTCTCGAGCATCTTCACTTCCAGCATGGCGCGCTCCCTTCGGGCCGCGTCCCGCGCACGCGGCCGGGCCGGTCTCCCAGCGGCCCTGGGCACCGCCGTCGACGGCCGGCCCCTGTACCACTCCATGGTCCGCCCGGCCACCGGGGCCCGCCAGCCGGGAGTCAGCCCTCCGCCCCGCACAGCGCGGCGAACCGGCCGGCGTCCACGTTGCCGCCCGAGACGATCACACCGACCCGGCGCGGGAGCGGTCCGGTCCGGCCGGAGAGGAGGGCGGCGAGCGGGGTGGCGCCGCTCGGCTCGACCACGATCTTCAGGCGTTCGAAGGCGAACCGCATCGCGTCGCGGATCTCGTCGTCGCCGACCAGCGCGATGTCGTCGACGAGCCGCCGGTTCACCGCGAAGGTGAGCTCCCCCGGCGTGTGCACGGCCTGCCCGTCGGCGATGGTGCGGGGCACCGGGACGGTGACGCGCCGCCCCTCGGCGAGCGACCGCCGGGTGTCGTCCCCGGCCTCCGGCTCGACCCCGGTCATCCGGATGCCCGGGTACAGGGCCTTGGCCGCCGTGGCGCTGTCGGCCATCAGCCCGCCACCGCCGACCGGCACCAGCAGCATGTCCAGCTCACCGGTCTCCTCGAGGAGTTCGAGAGCGGCGGTGCCCTGCCCGGCCATGATGTGCGGGTGCTCGTACGGCGGGATCACGGTCAGGCCCCGCTCCGCGGCCAGCGCCTCGGCGATCGCCACCCGGTCCCCGGTGTAGCGGTCGTAGGTGACGACCTCGGCGCCGTAGCCCTCGGTCGCGGCCCGCTTCGACGGCGGGGCGTCCTCGGGCATGACGATCACCGCGGTCGTCCCGAGTTCGCGGGCGGCCAGCGCGACGGCCTGGGCGTGGTTCCCGGACGAGTAGGCGGCGATGCCCCGCGCGAGCTGCCCGGGGGTCAGCCGGGACGCTGCGTTGTAGGCGCCGCGGAACTTGAAGGCGCCGACCCGCTGGAAGTTCTCGCACTTCAGGAAGACCTCGGCGCCGACGCGTGCGTCGAGGACGCGTGAGCGCAGCACCGGCGTGCGGTGGGCGACGCCGGCGAGCCGCTCGGCCGCGTCACGGACGTCGTCCAGGGTGACCGTCGGGGTGGTGGTCGTCACGCGTGCCCTCCAGCGGGGTGAGGTCGGTCGTGCCCGGCGTCCCCGACCCTACGTCCGTTCCTCCAGGAGCTGGGGGCCGTTGTTGCGGACGTTGTTCACCGCCGTGGAGACGGGGCGGGCGGCCAGGTGGCCCTCCGCCGGCTGGACCAGCAGGGCGCGCAGGCCGTCCGTCGACTCGTGCCGCGGGTCGAGCCAGGCGTCGTAGTGGTCGGGCGGGAGGGCCAGCGGCATCCGGGGGTGGACGCGCCCGGCGGCGTCCGTGGCCTCGGTGGTGATGATGGTGCAGCTCAGCAGCCAGGCCGCCGGGTCGTCGTCGTCCTTGACGGCCGGGTCGCGCCAGAACTCGTACAGCCCGGCGAGGGCCAGGACGCTCCCGTCCTCGGGGTGGATGAAGTAGGGCTGCTTGCGGACCTTCCCCGACGTGTCGTCGCGGACCTGCTCCCACTCGTAGAAGCCGTCCGCCGGGAGCAGGCAGCGGCGTTTGACGAAGGCGCGGCGGAAGGCGGGCTTCTCGTGGACGGTCTCCACGCGCGCGTTGATCAGCCGGGCTCCGGTCTTCACGTCCTTCGCCCAGGACGGCACCAGGCCCCAGCGCATCGGCCGCAGTGCGCGCGGCGCCGGGGCGTCCTCGCCGGCGCCGCGCGGCCGGCGTTCCAGGACGGCCCACACGTCGTCGGTCGGGGCCACGTTCCAGCTGGGTTCCAGAGCCTCCTGCGGGTGCCACTCGGCGACCTGGAACAGCTGGGCCAGGTCCTGGGGGCTGCGGGTGGAGGCGTAACGGCCGCACATGGGGCCACTGTGCCACGGGTCGCGGCTCGGATGAGCCGAACGGCTCACGGGGCCGCGGCGCGCGTTTCCCTCCGGCGCGTCGAGGAAACCCGGCTGACCGTGCCGGGGCCGACCGCCGGAGCTTCCCACCGCCCCGCACCGACGCGAGCGGACCGGGCCGCCGGGTGCGGGCCGTGGTGTCGGGCGGTACGAGGGAGGAGTTCCCTGTGCCAAGATCGGACAAGCCTTGTCCAGCACGGCCGCGGGGAGGTGAGGGTCGTGGCCGATGACGGTCTCCTCGGGGACGGGGACGCCGAGCGGGCGATGGACGTCGAGCGGACGCGGATCGCTCACGAACTCATCGGCCGGGTGCACGGCCTGCCGGCGTCCGCCGTGCCGGAGGCCCTGTGCGGGGCCTGCGCCGCCCTGCTGCCCGAGATGTCGGGTCTGTCGGTGTCGGTCCTCGGCACCGGCACCTCCACCGGTGTGCTGCTGTGCGCCAGCGACGAGGTCGCCTCCCGCCTGGCGGAGATCCAGTACACCCTCGGCGAGGGCCCCAGCCTGGAGGCGGTCCGGCTGCGGGCCCCGGTGTTCGCCACCGATCTGGGCACACCTCCCGACACACGCCGCTGGCCCCTGTTCTCCGTGCAGGCCGCGAAAGCCGGCGCGGCGGCCGCCTTCTCGCTGCCCCTCACGGGCGCCGGGGCGGCTCTGGGCACTCTGGATCTCTACCGTGACGTGCCGGGTTCCCTGCCCGTGGACCGGGTGCGCACCGCCCTTCTGGTCGCCGACGCGGTCACGTTGACGGTGATCGCCCTCGACCACGCTTCGCCTGACCCCGAAGGAGTCGTAACGTGGCTGTCAGGAGCGGAGACCGACCGCGAGGAGGTGTATCAGGCCACCGGCATGATCATGGTCCAGCTCGGCGTCAGCGCGGAGGAGGCGCTGCTCCGTCTGCGGGCGCGGGCATTCGCCCAGAGCAGCACGGCCGTGGAGGTCGCGCGTGCCGTTCTGAACCGCTCCCTCGATCTGCGAGACGACTGACCGGACCGAACCGATGATCAGTGCCCGAGAGAACCACGCCGGGGAGGCGCGCATGAACCGCGAGCGGGAACTGGCGCAGACGTTCGTCGCCCTGTCCGACACCTACGCGGCGGAGTTCGACCCGCTGCGGCTGTTCCAGCGCCTGGTGCACGCCTGCGTGGACCTGCTGGAGACGGACGCTGCGGCCGTGATGATCGGTGACGCGCGCGGTCATCTCAAGACGATGGCGACCACGGACGAGGAGGCCGCCTTCATCGAGGTGCTGCAGGTGCAGACCGGCCAGGGGCCCTGCATGGAGTCCTACCGCACCGCCCGCCCGGTGTCCGTCCCGGACATCGCCGTGGAGTACGCGCGCTGGCCGAAGCTGGTCGGCGTCATGCTGGAGACCGGCTACGGCTCCCTGCAGGCGGTCCCGATGCCGTTGCACGACCGCCCCATCGGCGTCCTCACCCTGCTGCGCGGCCGCACCGGGCGCCTCCCCGAGAACGACGTGCACCTCGCGCAGGCCCTCGCGGACTCGGCCACCCTGGGGCTGATGCACTGGTCCACCGAGCCCGCCCGGAGCGACGACGTCATCACCCGCGTCCAGAGCGTCATCGCCGCCAAGGCGACGCTGGACATCGCCCGGGGGATGCTCGCGCAGCACGCGGACGTCAGCGTCGCCGAGGCCGCACGGCTGCTCAACGCCTACGTGACCCGGAGACGGTACCGCCTCACCGACACCGCGCACGCCCTCGTCGCACGGGAGCTGGAGCTGTCCGACATCGTCGAGGGCCAGCGCCTGGCCTGACCCTCCCGGCCGCCGCTCAGCCGCGCAGCGTACGCGACGGGCTGGTGCCGTACATGGCGCGGTAGAGGGAGGCGAAACGCCCGGGGTGCGGGAAGCCCCAGCGGGCGGCGATCGCACCCACCGACGTGTCGTCGCCCGGTCCGGCGGCGAGCAGGTCGCGGTGGGCGTGGCTGAGCCGGACCTGACGCACATAGCCGAGCGGCGTGGTGTCCAGATGCCGGCGGAACGCGTACTGCAGCGTCCGGATGGTGACGTGGGCGGCGGCCGCGATGTCGGCGACGGTGATCGGCTCGTGCGCGTGGTCGTCTATGTAGGCGACGGCACGCCGCAGGGTCGCGGAGTGGGCGTCCGCGCGGTCCTGGGCGGTGGGGTCGGTGCGCGCGTTGTTCGGGAAGGCCGCAAGGACGCTCGCGGCGAGCAGCTGGGCGCCGGCCGACACGACCAGCGGTTCCGCGGCGGCGTCGGTGTCGCTCAGCACATGGTCGCGCAGGTAGATGATCGTGCGCTTGAGCCGCTCGGCGACGGCCGGGGTGTGCGGCCGGTGCCCGGTGAGCCGGACGGGCTCGAGCAGCGTCTTCCCGGACCCGGCGGCGACCTGGTCGAGCAGGCCGGGGTCGAGCATGGTGATGTTGTAGCGGGCGTTGTCGACCCGGCCCGCGAACGACAGGTCCGGCGGCGCGAACAGCACCGCGTCACCCGGACCGAAGTCGTCCCGGACGCCCTGGAAGACGTGGTCGCGGACGGTGCCCTCGTGGACGACGCACAGGCAGATCCGGCCGAGCGGGGCCACCGAGTAGGTCATCTCGAAGTCGAGCTCGAGTTCGTCCACGCTCATCGATTCACCGGCGTCGCGGCGGACGCGCGCCCTGCTGGACCCGGGGGTGCTGCTGCCGATGCGCATCCGGGCGTAGGCGCGGCAGAGGAACTCCTCGGTCGCCTCGAGGTCGTCACTGTCGAAGATCAGCGAACCCATGAGAGAACTTCTGCCCCGAATCGACGCCGCCACCGGTCCGGGTGACCGGATGCCCCGACTTCGAAGCATCGCATTTCGTTTTCCGTACAGCCACCACTCCGACGATTCGTTCAGCGCACCCTCTTCTGCGCCGATCGGGGGCAGCGTGTCATTGACGGCACGACTGACCCTTCGGAGAACCATTTCGCCATGTCGGACCAGGTGGAGAGCGATCAGACGATCGCGGCGCTGCGGGAAGAGGTCGCGCAGCTCCAGCAGGCCGTCCTCTCGCACGCGATCGTGGACCAGGCGATCGGCGTGGTGATCGCCTACGGCGGGGTGCGACCCGATACGGCCTGGGACGTCCTGAAGGAGATCTCGCAGCACACCAACACCAAGCTGCGGGAGGTGGCCGAGCTCGTCGTGCGCTGGCCGCACGAAGGGCGGCTGCCCGAGGACGTGCGCACCGCCCTCACCGCCGCGGTGTCCCGGGTGAACCGGCGCCATCCGATCGAACAGCCGGCCGGCTCCTGACCCGGCGCGTCGCCGGCCTCAGGGACGGCGCCAGGAGTCGTCCGGCAGGTGCGATCCCGCCTGCGGGCCCATGCGCAGCATGCCGCCGTCGACGGCCCACGAGGCGCCCGTGACGTAGGACGCGTCCGGGCCGGCCAGGAAGGCGATCACGGCCGCGACCTCCCGGGCGTCGCCGGGGCGGCCGAGGGGGACGCCCGGCCTGCGCTCGCCGGAGACGTCGGTGTCGGTCTGGCCGGTCATCGGGGTGGCGATCTCGCCGGGCGCGACGGCGTTCACCGTGATCCCGTGCTCGGCCAGCTCCAGCGCCATCACCTGGGTGAGCAGTCCGAGCCCCGCCTTGGCCGCGCAGTACGGCGCCGCGCCCACCCGTGGCTGGTGCTCGTGGACGCTCGTGACGTTGACGATCCGGCCGCCTCCCCCCTGCCGGATCATGCGGTGCGCGGCCCGCTGCCCGCACAGGAAGGGCCCCATCAGGTCGACGTCGAGGACGTCGCGGACCGTGTCGTGGTCCAGCTCCAGGAACGGGGTCATGGTGCCCGTGCCCGCGTTGTTGACGAGCACGTCGATCCTGCCGAGCGTGTCGGCGAGCCGGTCGACGGCGTCGGCGGCGCCGGGCAGTCGGGTGAGGTCCAGCCGCTCGACCGCGGCCCGGCGCCCGGTCGCCCGGACCTCGTCCGCCGTGCGCAGCGCTCCTTCGCGGTCGCTGTGCCAGGTGATACCGATGTCCATGCCGGCCTCGGCGAGGCGTACGGCGGTGGCACGGCCGATCCCGGAGTCGGAACCGGTGACCACGGCCACCGGGGTGACGGTGCCGTCCGGGCCGTCGTCGTGCTGCGATCCCATCGGGGCTCCCCATGTCGCGTCCTGCGCCGGGGCGTCGCGCGGCCGGCGTCCGAAGGAGACCCCGCGTACCCCGCCCCGCCCGGGATCACACCGGGCATGCGATTGGCCCTGGGGAATGGTCAGCCCCCAGGGGCCGCGTTTCCGTCGGGGGCCGGCGGGCACCCGGCCCGCATGCATCCGAGTAGCGCCCCGATCGCGGACAGCTCACTGGCCCTGCTGGCCAAGGGATACACCTGGCTCCCGGACCGCCGGCGTCGCACCGCGCGCTCCCTCGTGCGGGCGCGTGTGATGGGCCGGCACACGGTCGCCCTGCGCGGCCCGGAGGCGGTGCGGTTCTTCTACGACGAACGGCACGTGGCCCGCCGCCCGGCGCTGCCCGGCCCGGTGCTGAGCACCCTGTTCGGCCATGGCGCGGTGCACACCCTGGACGGCGTGGAGCACCGCGTCCGCAAGGGCATGTTCCTGGACCTGCTCACCGGTCGCGAGGCCGTCGCCGGTGTGGTGGAGAGCGTCGGCGCCGCCTGGGACGAGGCGGTGCCGACCTGGTGCGCGCGGCCGTCCGTGGTCCTGTTCGACGAGGCGAGCCGGGTGCTCACCCGGGGCGTCTGCCGGTGGGCCGGCATCCCGGTGGACGACGTGGACGGCGTGGCCCGTGACCTGGTCGCCATGGTCGACGGGTTCGCCACACCCGGCCCGCGGCACTGGCGGGCCCGGCGGGCGCGGTCCCGCAGCGAGGCCTGGCTGTGCCGTCTCGTGGAGGACGTGCGCGCGGGCACCGCCACCGCGCCCGAGGGCTCGGCGCTGGATACGGTCGTCCGGCACGAGGACGCCGACGGCCGCCCGCTCGACCCGCACACGGCCGCCGTCGAACTGCTCAACGTCATCCGGCCGACCGCGGCGGTCACCTGGTTCGTCACCTATGCCGGGCACGCGCTGCACCACCGGCCGGAGATCCGGGAGCGGCTGGCGCAGGACGGTCCGGCGTACGCCGTGGCGTTCGCCCACGAGCTGCGGCGCTTCTATCCGTTCGCCCCGTTCGTGGGCGGCCGGGCCGCCACCGACCTGGAGTGGGAGGGCGAGCCGATCCCGGCCGGGACCCTGATCCTGCTCGACCTGTTCGGCCAGAACCACGACCCGGACGTGTGGAGCGACCCGTACACCTTCGATCCGGAGCGGTTCGTGGGCCGGGCCCCCGGACGGGACGAACTGGTCCCTCAGGGCGGCGGCGACCGGGCCGCGGGCCACCGGTGCCCGGGTGAGGACATCACGGTGGCGCTGCTGTCGGTCCTCGGGCCACGGCTGGCCCGCCTGGAGTACCGGGTCCCCGCACAGGATCTGCGGATCCCGCTGAACCGGCTGCCGTCCCGGGTGCGCAGCGGCCTGGTCATGGAAGCCGTCCGCGCGCCGGCGCCCAGCGCCGTGGCCGCCTGAGGGCGCCGGGAGGAGCCGTCGTGAACCTGCTGGGCATCTATCTCAACGACCACCTGGCCGCCGCCACCGGCGGAGTCGAGCGGGCCCGCCACATGGCCCGGTCGTCGGCCGGTACGGAACTGGCGACGGCCCTGGAGCCGTTGGCGGCGGAACTCGCCGAGGACCGGGCCGCGCTGCTCGCCCTGATGAGGCGGCTGGACGTCCCCGTACGGCCCTACAAGGTGTACGCGGGCCGCCTCGCCGAGCGGGTCGGCCGGCTCAAGGGGAACGGCCGGATCGTACGGCGCTCCCCGCTGAGTCCGCTGGTGGAGCTGGAGGCGCTGCGGCTGGAGGCGGAGGGCAGGGCGGCCCTGTGGCAGACGCTGCGGGACCTCGCCGACCGCGACGAACGCCTCGACCCGGACCACCTGGACCATCTGCTGGAGCGGACCCGCCGGCAGCAGGGCGCCCTGGAGGAGCTCCGCCGCCGCCGGATCGTCCCGGTGCTCACACCGGAGCCGGCGCCTTCCCCGGCGTCACGATGAGCCGCTGCCCGTGCCGGCAGGGCGTCAGACGGTCGGAGAGGCCCAGGGCCGCCAGTTCGTCCACGAACGCGCTCAGCGGGGAGCGCATCACCGTGTAGTCGTCGTAGTGCACGGGCAGAACGCGACGCGGGTCGAGGCGGCGGGCCAGCTCGGCGCCCTGGGCGCCGTCCATGGTCACCACGAAGCCGCCCGGCAGGGTGGTGCCGCCCAGGTGCAGGACGGCGAGGTCGGCGGCCGGGAAGTGCCGGGTGATCTCGTCCAGGCCGTCGTACACCAGGGTGTCGCCGGAGAGGTACAGCCGCAGACGGACGGGGCCGCCGGCCCGCCCGAACTCCAGCATGGTGCCCATCACCGGGGGCAGCAGCGCCCGCAGGGCCGCGTTGCCCGCGTGCCGGCCGGGCAGCGCCGTGATCCGGACCCGCTCGCGGCCGGTGCCCAGGGTGAGCCCGCGCCACGTCCGTATGCCCGCCGTGCGGGGGAAGCGGTGCAGGACCCGCAGACGGCGCGCCGCGTGCGGGGTGGTGACGACCGGCACCGTGTGGTCCAGGTACCGGCTCGCGCGGCGGTCCCAGTGGTCGCCGTGCAGATGGGACAGCACGATCCCGTCCAGCCGGGGCAGGTCGCCGACGTCGAGCGCGGGCTCGGTCAGCCGCCGGCTCCACAGGCCGTAGCCGAGGTGGGCGTACTGGCCGCGGTGCAGGAAGTTCGGATCGGTGAGCAGGGTGAGCCCGCCGTAGCGGATCACCAGGGTGGCGTTGCCGACGAAGTGGAGATCGACCGCCTCGTCGGTGGTGTCGTCGCTGACCGGCGTCATGTCCGTCCCGTCCGGCGGGGCCCGGAGGCCGCCCCGCCTCGGCAGGCGTTCCCGACTCCTCCGGACCCACCGCAGTACCCCCGGCTGGAGCTGATCACTACCCGCTGCGGCGGGTGGTGCCGGTCAGCCGCCCGGCCGCGAGCGCCGCACCGGCCACGGCCGCGACGGCGGCCGTCCGGCGCAGTGCGGTCCGCCGGCGCCCGTGCCACCCGCCGCGCGCCGCCCCTTCGCCGGGGGCGGGGACGTGCAGCGCGCCGTGCGTCACCGGGGCCTCCTCGTCGTGGTCGAGGTGCCCCTTCTCCGTCTGGCGGGCCATGACCCGCTCCGCGAGGCCGGGCGCCAGCCGCGCCTGGCGTACCAGGGCCCGGCCCGCGGGGCCGACGACGACCTGGCGGCGGGGGCGGCGGGCGAGGGCGACGACGGCACGGGCGACGCGCTCCGGGGTGTACACGGGCGGCATCGCGACGACCTTGCGGCCGGTGTGGTTCGCCGCGTGCTCGAAGTGCGGGGTGTCGATGGTCGCGGGCATCACGGTGCAGACGTGGATGTCCTTCACGCCCTCGACGTGCAGCTGCTGCCGCAGACTCCCGCCGAGCGCCTGCACGGCGTGCTTCGACATGCCGTACGGGTGGCTGTACGGCTGCGGGACGGCCCCGACGATCGACGAGATGTTCACGAGCGTGCCCGCGCCCTGCTCCCGCATCACCCGCAGCGCCGCCCGGGCGCCGTGCACATAGCCCATGACGTTGACGTCCAGCACCCGGCGGAAGTCCTCCAGCGGGACGTCCTCGAAGCGGCCGAACGCGTTGACGGCGGCGTTGTTGACCCAGACGTCGATCCGGCCGAACTCCGCCACGGCCGCGCGCGCCAGCTGCTCGACCGCGCCGGCGTCGGTCGTGTCGGTCGGCACGACCAGGGCGCGGGCCCCGCGGTGCCCGCGGCACAGCCGTGCGGTCTCCTCCAGCGCCTCCTCGCGGCGCGCGGCCAGCACCACCGCGCACCCCTTGCGCGCGAAGGCCTCGGCGGTGGCCCGCCCGATGCCGCCCGACGCCCCGGTCACCACCACCACCTGGTCCCGCAGTCTCATGCCCTTCCTCCTCGGTCCGCCGGCGCCGGACCCTCGTGCCCGGCGTGTGGCGTCACGAGTACCCCCGGTGCCCCCGCGTGACCGGATCCGGTTTCCGGTACGGGAACCGCGGCACTCGGTAAACGGTGGGCGTGCGCCTGAGGGCCGGGCCCGCCACGGTGGAGACGGAGACTCCGGCGACGGGGCGGAACAGAGAGCGACCGATGACGACGATCGGTGTGGAAGAGGAGTACCTGCTGCTGGACCCGGTGACGGGTCTGCCCGTGCCCGCGGCCGACAAGGTCCGCGCGGCGGCGGGGCTCGCGCCCTTCGTGGGCGACCAGGAGGTGCAGAGCGAGCTGTTGCAGGCGCAGGTCGAGGTGGCCACGCCGGTGTGCGAGACGCTGGAGGAGGCGGGAGGGCATCTGCTCCGGCTGCGGCACGCCGTCGGGGCGGCGGCCGAACGGAACGGCTGCCGGCTGGCGCCCTGCGGGACCTCGCCGCTGCGGCACGGGCGGCCGGTGGCCGTCACCGACAAGGCCCGCTACCGGGCCATGCGTTCGCAGGCCCCGCAGCTGGTGGCGGAGCAGCTGGTCAACGGCATGCACGTCCATGTGGCCGTCCCCGGCCGCGAGGAGGGCGTGCAGGTGATGAACCGGCTGCTGGTCTGGCTTCCGGTGCTGACGGCCATGGCGGCGAACTCCCCGCTGTGGGACGGCCACGACACCGGGTTCGCCAGCTGGCGCACGGTGGTGTTCGACCGCTGGCCGGTCAGCGGGATGCCGCCGTACTTCACGGACGTGGCCGACTACGACCGGCGGGTGCAGCGGCTGCTGAAGAGCGGTCTGATCGCGGACGTCGGCCAGCTGTACTGGCTGGTGCGTCTGTCGGCGAGCTATCCGACGATCGAGGTGCGCTGCCTGGACGTGCAGCTGCGCCCGGACGACGCGGTCATGTTCGCCGGTCTGGTCCGCGCCCTCGTCCGTACGGAACTGGCGTCGGTCGAGGCCGGGGCACCCGCGCCCGACGTGGCGCCGGAGCTGCTGCGGGCCGCGCTGTGGCACGCCGCCCGGCACGGCCTGAGCGACACGCTCGTCGATCCCCACGGCGAGAGCCGTCGGGCCGGTGACGTGCTGTACCAGCTGCTGCGGCACGTCTCGCCGGCCCTGGAGGAGGCCGGGGACACCCGGCTGGTGTCGGGTCTGGTCCACCGGCTCCTGCAGGACGGGACCGGTGCCGACCGGCAGCGGGCCGCGCTCGCCGAGGGGGGCCTGCGCGCGGTGACGGAGCTGATCGTCGGATGAGCGGGGCCGCGCGGCGGCGCCGGCTGCGTTTCGACGGCTGGATCGCCGGTCTGGGCACCACGTCCGGGGTGCGGATCGTCGTCGGGCACTGGCCGGTGTCGCCGTTCGGGCCGTTCTCCGACGTCATGCTCGAACGGGCGGACGGGGAACGGCTGCTGCTGGCGCCGACACCCGGGACGGCCGACTTCGTCGCGGCGACCTACACGTTCGACACCGTGCGGGTCGTCCCGGTCGACGTGACGGTCGCGGGCCGGGTGTGGACGGTCACGGCGGGGCCGTTGCGGCTCCGCTTCACCACCGGCCGCCGGACCGCACCGGGCCTGCTCCTGCGCGCGGTTCCGGCGCCGCTGGCCCGGCGTCCCGCATGGGGCGCCCTGACGGACCGTCCGGCCCGGCTGCTGATGCCCGGGGTGCGGACCCGGGGCAGCGCCGGGGGCGGGCGCCGCGAGTGGTACGGCGCCCGGGACCTGCGCCCGGTGACCTCGCTGTCGGCGACCTTCGAGGGCCACGACCTGGGCGCGTCGGCGCCCGTGGAACCACCGGTGCGCTTCGGTTTCGGCTCGGTGCCCCGCCGGCCGGCCGTCACCCGGGTCACGACGACAGTGGATCCGGGCGTCGGGTGAGGCGCCGCGGCCCGGGTACTCGGCCGCTCCCGCAAGGACCGTCGCCGGACGAGGGCAGGAGTGGTGCGTCATGACGGACCGGCTTCCGTTCCCTCCCCCGGCCGGGTGCTCGACGGGGGCGAACTCGTCGAGGTCGCCCGGGCGGTGGCCGAGGCCGAAGAGGTGTGGACGGACCTGCTGCGGCACCCGGACGGGCCGGACCGACCGTCACCATCCACACGTACTCGCCGCCGCTGGAGCGGACCGGGCAGTAAGGAGGAACGGGCTGCCGCACCGGGTGCCCACGAGGTCGGAGGAGAGCCTGTCGCCGACGGCCGTCAGGGCACGCCCAGCACGGCGGGCGCACCGGGCGAGGCAGGGCACCTGCCACGGTCACCGTCCCTCCGACACGCCGGTGATGCCCCGGACGGATGATTGATTGGGCCGTTCGACGCAGAAAGGGCGGTCGCCGGGCCGTGCGAACGGGCGGACAGGACTAGGTTCCGCAAGGCTGGTGACCTGTCCCGGCGCGAGCCCCCAAGCCGAACCGCCCGTCAACGTCTGTGCCGATTGCGAGAACTGATGGCGATCCAGACCGAGCCCGTGTCCCCCGTACCCGCGGCGGAGCCCCGCAGCAGAGGGGAGGTGATCATCAGCTGGATCACCACGACGGACCACAAGAAGATCGGTCACCTCTATCTGATCACGTCGTTCGCGTTCTTCCTGATCGGCGGTCTGCTGGCGATGCTCATCCGGGCGGAACTGGCCCGGCCCGGACTGCAGATCATGTCCAGCGAGCAGTACAACCAGTCGTTCACGATGCACGGCACGATCATGCTGCTGCTCTTCGCGACACCGACGTTCGCCGGATTCGCCAACGCCATCATGCCGTTGCAGATCGGCTCCCCGGACGTGGCCTTCCCGCGGCTGAACATGTTCTCGTACTGGCTGTTCGCGCTCGGCGGGCTCATCGCCTTCTCGGCCTTCCTCACGCCGGACGGGGCCGCCGACTTCGGCTGGACGGCCTACACCCCGCTCAGCGGGGGCGAGCGCACCACACATGTGGGCGGTGACCTGTGGATCATGGGTCTGGCTCTGTCCGGCTTCGGCACGATCCTCGGCGCGGTCAACTTCATCACCACGATCATCTGCATGCGCGCGCCGGGCATGACGATGTTCCGGATGCCGATCTTCACCTGGAACGTGCTGCTCACCTCGGTGTTGGTGCTGCTCGCCTTCCCCGTCCTCGCCGCCGCGCTGCTGGTGCTGGAGGCGGACCGGAAGTTCGGCGCCCAGGTCTTCGACCCGGAGAACGGCGGCGCCATCCTGTGGCAGCACCTCTTCTGGTTCTTCGGGCATCCCGAGGTCTACATCCTGGCACTGCCGTTCTTCGGGGTGGTCACCGAGATCCTCCCGGTGTTCTCCCGCAAGCCGGTCTTCGGCTACATGGGTCTGGTGGGCGCGACCATCGCCATCACCGGTCTGTCCGTAACCGTGTGGGCCCACCACATGTTCGCCACGGGCGCGGTGCTGCTGCCGTTCTTCTCCTTCATGAGCTTCCTGATCGCCGTGCCCACCGGGGTGAAGTTCTTCAACTGGATCGGCACGATGTGGAAGGGGTCGATCTCCTTCGAACCTCCCATGCTGTGGGCGGTGGGCTTCCTGGTGACCTTCCTCTTCGGCGGTCTGACCGGCGTCCTGCTCGCCTCGCCCCCGCTGGACTTCCACGTCACCGACTCCTACTTCGTGGTCGCCCACTTCCACTACGTCGTCTTCGGCACCGTCGTCTTCGCGATGTTCGCCGGGTTCAGCTTCTGGTGGCCCAAGATGACCGGCACGATGCTCGACGCTCGTCTGGAGAAGATCCACTTCTGGACGCTGTTCGTCGGCTTCCACACCACGTTCCTGGTGCAGCACTGGCTGGGCGCGGAGGGCATGCCCCGCCGGTACGCCGACTACCTCGCCGCCGACGGCTTCACCGCGCTGAACACCGTGTCCACCATCGGTTCGTTCATCCTGGGCCTGTCCACCCTGCCGTTCCTGTACAACGTGTGGAAGACCGCCCACAAGGGCGAGCGGATCGAGGTCGACGACCCCTGGGGCTACGGCCGTTCGCTGGAGTGGGCCACGTCCTGCCCGCCGCCCCGGCACAACTTCACGACGCTGCCCCGCATCCGCTCCGAGTCCCCGGCCTTCGACCTGCACCACCCGGCACTGGCCCAGCTGGACGAGAAGGAGTACGCCGGCAAGCGCGACGTGCTCGACGCCGAGGGCCACGAGGGTTCGCAGCAGTGAGGCCCGGCCGGCACGACGTGCCCGCGGGCGAGGCGGACAGCGCCGTCGCCGACGAGGCCGCGGGCTATCTGCTGGTGCACGACCACCACGTCCAGGCGTGCCGGGAGGCCGCGGAGCTGTGCGCGCTGCTGCCGTGGCTGACGACCGCTCAGGCCGAGGACGTCTCCCGCGCCTACGTCCAGCAGCGCGTCGACCTGACCCGGCGGATGCTGCGCGCCACAGTCGAACGGGCGGGGCAACTGCGCGAGGAGTACGAGGCACGGTACGCCGAGCTGCGCCGGGCCCTGCTCAGGCGGCACACGCTCGCCGCGTGCGTCCTCGTCGCCGGTACGGGCGGTGCGGCCGCGCTGGTGTCGCTGCTCGGCCGGTGACGACGCCGTGGGCGGCGGCTCACCGGCTGTGGGCGTCGCCCCTCGGCAGCGGTCCGGCGTCCGTGCGGCGGCCTGGGCGGACCGCCGCGTGGCGCTGCCCCGGTCCCCGGCCGTCGCGGGCGGCCAGCGCGTCGGCGACGACGCCGGTGGCGAAGCCGTAGACGGTCTTGTGCAGCAGGTCCACGACGAGTTCGGCGCGGGGCCAGGTGGGAGGCGGGGCGCCGACCCCGGTCGCGTTCTCCAGGATCTGGTCGTTGGTGACGCGGACGACGGTGAACTGGGCGGAGGCGGCCGGTCCGCGCAGTCCGGCCTGGGCCATCACCGAGCGCAGTACGCCGAGGAGGGCGGCCTGCCCGAAGTGCATGGCCCAGTTCACCGGCAGCGGCTGCCGCCCCTGACGTTCGGGCAGCCCGGTCAGACGGGCCAGCACCCGTCCCGGTACATGGGAGTCGGGGCGGCCGGTGACGGCCTGCTCGATCTTCTCGCCGAGCGTCATGACGACTCCCCCGGCGGCCCCGGCGACCAGCCCCTGCCACAGTGCGCGCGTGAACATGTCCTGCCGGGTACCCGTCGGCACGGCGCTCACCCGTGCGGCACGGGCACGGGGAGCGGGACGGACGAGCCGGGAGGGCGACAGCGATGAACGAACCGGTCCCCCGCGCCGAGCCCCGGCGGTCGGCGGCCGTGTGGGCGCTGATCGGCGCGGCGGTGATGGCCGCGGTCGACGAGATCGTCTTCCACCAGCTCCTGGGCTGGCACCACTTCTACGACCGTTCGACCGGTTCCGTCGGCCTGCTCTCCGACGGGCTGCTGCACAGCGCCGAACTGCTGGCGCTGGTCGCCGGGGTGTTCCTGCACGCCGACCTGCGCCGCCGTGGGGCACTGGCCCCGGCGCACGCCCGTGCCGGGTTCCTCCTGGGGGCGGGCGGCTTCCAGCTGTTCGACGGGATCGTGGACCACAAGCTGCTGCGGGTGCACCAGGTGCGCTACGGCGTCGACGTGACCCCGTACGACTGGGCGTGGAACCTGGCCGGGCTGGCCCTGCTGATCGCCGGTTCCGTCCTCGCCGTGCGGGCGGGCCGCACGGGACGGGCGTCGTGATCCTCGCGCACACCCACCCCGCTCCCGGAGTTCCGCTCGCCGCCGGGCCGCCGGCGGCCCTCGCGACGCTGTCGGCGGCGGCCTGTTACCTGCTGGCGGCCCGGCGGCTGCGGCGCCGCGGGGACGCCTGGCCCCGCCGGCGGGACCTGTCGTTCATGACGGGCGGGGTCGCCGTCGCCTGGGCGGGAGTGGGCGCCGCGCCGGGCGGGCCGTTCACCGGGCACATGGTCCAGCACGTCGTGCTGGGGATGGCCGCCCCGCTGCTGCTGGTGACGGCCCGCCCGCTCACCCTCGCCCTGCGCGCCCTGCCGCCCGGTGGCGTACGGCGGTCCCTGCTCGCCCTGACCCGTCTCCGCGTCGCCGGATGGCTGACGTTCCCGCCGGTGGCGGCCCTGCTGGACGTGGGGGGCCTGTGGGTGCTGTACCGGACGGGCCTGTTCGCGGCGACGGCCCAACGGCCCCTGTGGCACCTGCTGGTGCACGTCCACGTCCTCGCCGCCGGGGCGCTGTTCGCGTTCGCCGTGTGCGGGCTCGACCCGGTGCGCCGCCGCTGGGGAGTGGCCGTACGGGGCGGCACGCTGCTGGTCGCGGGCGCCGTGCACGGGGTGCTCGCCAAGACGCTGTACGCGGCCGCGCCACCCGGCCTCGACGTCGCCACGGGCGATCTGCGGACCGGGGCCCAGGTCATGTACTACGGCGGCGACGCGGTGGCCCTGGCGACGGCGGCCGTGGTGGGAGCCGCCTGGTACGCGGCGCGGGGGCGGGCGCTGCGGGCCGCGTCACGCCGCCCGGACGGGGCGCTCGACCCGCGGAACGTGCCGCATTGTGCGCAGAATATCGGGTAGTCCGACTATGGACTGATTCGCCGTGGAAGGGACTGGGCCGTGATGCTGTCTCACACCGTCGAACGAGGCGTACTGGTCATCACGGTGCTCGAGGACCCGGGGATCGGCGGGCGGGCCGCCCTGCTCACCCAGATCAGCGAACCCGCGGCTACCGAGGCGGCGGTGAGCGTGGTGCTGCGGGTGCACCGGCTGTGCAGCCACCTCGACCTGGTGACCTTCGTCGCCACCCACAGCGCCCCGGCCCGGCGTCTGCTCGACGCCAACGCCGACACCCACGGCATCCGTATGGTCATCCACGCCCGCGCGCACACCGCCATAGAGACCGCCACCGCGCTCACCACGGCGGCCTGAGCGGCCCGGCGGCGGCCGGGACGGTCACAGGCCCAGGTGGCTCTGGAGCCAGTCGGCCGCGGCCCTGCGGAACAGCCGGCGGTTCTCCGCCCGCAGGAAGTCGTGCCCCTCGTCGCGCAGCGTCAGCAGTTCGGCCTCGACGCCCCGTTCCCGCGCGGCCCGGACGAACTGCTGGGACTCCCCCGGCGGCACGTTGGTGTCGTGCTCCCCGTGGACGGCGAGGACCGGGGCGCGCAGCGCGTCGATCCGGCTCATCGGCGACAGGCTGCGCAGCAGGGCGCGGTCCCGCTCGGGATGCCCGTACTTGTGCGCGGCGGACTCCGCGATCCAGGGCTCGGTCCCGGCGAAGAAGGTCAGGAAGTCCGACATGCCGCAGACGGCGACCGCCGTGCGGAACAGGTCCGGGTGCCACACCACGGAGGCGAACGTCAGATAGCCGCCGTACGAACGGCCCATGACCGCCAGCCGGGTCGGGTCGGCGGGGCCCGCGACGACCGCGTGGGCCGCGCAGTCCGCGACGTCGTCGAGCGCGGCGAAGCGGCCGGCGCCGAGGTCGGCGTCGACGAACGACCTGCCGTGCCCCAGGGAGCCGCGCACATCGGGTGCGAAGACGTCGAGGCCGCGCCCGAGGAGTTCGTGGTAGAGCGGGTTGAAGACCGGCCGTTCCTGTTCCTCGGGGCCGCCGTGCAGATGGATGACGCAGGGCGCGGGCACGTCCGGGCCGCGCCCCGGCGCCCGGTAGTACCAGCCGCTCAGGGGCAGCCCGTCCCGCGCGGTGAGCCGCAGGGGCACGGGGCGTACCGGCGGTCGGCCGGGCGGGACGGCGTCCTCGTCGCGGGCCGACCAGGGGGTGCGCAGCGAGGCCACGCCCTCGTGGACCCACCAGATGCCGGGGCGGCGCTGCGATCCGGACAGGGCCAGCAGCAGCCGGCCGGGGCCCGCCGTGGCGACCCGGGTGACCACCTCGTGGGGCAGCGGGACCGGGCGGAGCGGGCCCAGGGAGCCGGGTTCCCGGCCGGGCGGTGAGGTCTCGACGACCTCCAGCTCGCCGGCGCCCTGCACGTTCCAGGCCAGGACGGCGGTGGTGCCGTCGTGGGCCAGGGTCAGCAGTTCCAGGTCGCTGCCGTCGCGCTCGGCGAGGACGGACGCGCCGCGCGGCCCGCCGTCCTCGTCCAGTTCGACGGCGACGAGGGCCGCGAACTCCCGGTCGGCGTTGCTGCGCAGCCACAGGGTGCGCGCGTCGGAGGAGAACCGGCCGATCCACGGGTCGCCGTCGGCGACCGGCATCACCAAGGTGGTCTCCGCGTCGGACATGCGCCGCACCACCGCCTCCCGGCGTCCACGCGGGCCCCGGCGCAGCAGGACGAGACGGCCGTCGCGGCTGAGGTCGCAGACCCGCAGGGACGCCGCGTGCGTCTCGGTGGAGATCAGCACCGGGGACGCCAGGCCGTCGGGGTCGATGAGGTAGACGGACAGTCCGCCCTCGGTGCGGACGGCCCGGCCGGCCGGGGTGGTGAGGAGGGCGGGGCCGCCGTCCGGCCGCGGTCCCGTCACGGCGTCGTAGGCGAGGGGGCCGAGGAGGGTGGCGTGCCCGTCCCGTTCCGTCCACTCGGCGGGCGTCCCGGGGGCGCCGGCCTCGTGGTCGGGCCCGGCGGAGGCGGGTGCCATGCCGGCGGCCACGGTGACGGAGACCGTCGAGCCGTCGTGCGCCCAGCGGCCCAGGTAGGCGGAGCCCGCCGGGTCGGCGCCCGCGAGGAGCCGCCGTCCGGAGCCGTCGGGACGCACGCACAGGACGCGGGTGTGCTCGCCGCCGCCCGGCGCGGTGGTGTACGCGATCCAGCGGCCGTCCGGTGACCAGGACACCTCCTTGACGGGGTCCGGCGAGGAGTCCAGGAGCCGTACGTCCTCGCCGCCGACGGGCCCCGCCCACAGCTGGGGGACGCCGCCGCGGTCGCAGATGAAGGCGACCTCGGTGCCGGTGGGGTCGGCGGAGGGGTACCAGCAGCCGTGGGCGCGCAGCCGCGTCACGACGTCGCGCGGGCCGCCCGCCCCGGGCAGTTGCATGGACTCCGGGGCGGCGGCCCGGTCGGCGCCGCCCCACTCCCCCGGCCGGCCCTCCGCCTGCCACGCGGAGGACGGGCCGGGGGCCGGGCGGAAGGTCAGCAGCCGCGGCGCCGGACCGTCCGCGGGGCCGGTCACTTGATTCCGTGCGTCTGCAGCCATATCTCCAGCAATGCGATCTGCCACAGGGCGTTGTTGCCCCGCCGGGTCCGGTGCTCGTCGGGCGCCGCGAGGAGCTCGTCGACGTAGGACTGCCGGAACAGCCCGCGCCGCTTGGCCTCGGGTGCCTCCATGGCGTCGCGCACCCGCTCCAGGACGGGGCCCGCCATGTGCCGGATGGCCGGCACCGGGAAGTAGCCCTTGGGCCGGTCGACGACGTCCACCGGCAGGAGCTTGCGGCCCGCCGCCTTGAGCACGCCCTTGCCGCCGTCGGCCAGTTTCAGCTCCGGGGGGCAGGCCGCGGCCAGTTCGACCAGTTCATGGTCGAGGAACGGCACACGGGCCTCCAGGCCCCAGGCCATCGTCATGTTGTCGACCCGTTTGACCGGGTCGTCCACCAGCATGACGTGCGTGTCCAGGCGCAGCGCGGCGTCCAGGGCGGTCTCGGCGCCGGGGACGGCCATGTGCGCGTCGACGAACCGGCCGGAGACGTCGTGGTCCGCGAGCAGGTCGGGCCGCAGGATGCGCGCGATGTCGTCGTGGGAGCGGTCGAAGTACACGTCGGCGTAGCGCCGCGGCTCGTCCTCGCGGGTGGTGTCCGCGAGGCGCGGGTACCAGTGGTAGCCGGCGAAGACCTCGTCGGCGCCCTGCCCGCTCTGCACGACCTTGACCTCCTTCGACACCTGCTCGGCGAGCAGGTGGAAGGCGACGACGTCATGGCTGATCATCGGCTCGCTCATCGCGTGGACGGCGCCCTCCAGGGCCGCCGAGACCCGGTGGGAGGGGACCATCAGCCGCCGGTGGTCGGTGCCGAACTCGCCGGCCACCAGGTCCGAGTAGGCGAACTCGTCGCCCTCCTCGCCGCCCTCCGACTCGAAGCCGACGCTGAAGGTCTTCAGGTCGCGCTGCCCCTCGTCGGCCAGCAGGGCGACGATCAGGCTGGAGTCGAGGCCGCCGGAGAGCAGGACGCCGACCGGCACGTCGGCGACCATGCGGCGCCGTACGGCCGTGCGCAGCGCCTCCAGCACCGCGTCACGCCATTCGTCCGCGCTCATGCCGGCGTACGCGTCCTGGCGGGTGTAGGTGGGCTGCCAGTAGCAGTGGTCCCGGTGTGTGCCGTCCGGCTCGACGACCCGCACGGTGGCCGGCGGGAGCTTGCGGACGCCGTTGAGGACGGTGCGCGGCGCGGCGACCGTGGCGTGCCAGCTCAGGTACTGGTGCAGGGCGGCCGGGTCCAGGGAGGTGTCCACGTCGCCCGCGGCGAGGAGCGCGGGCAGGGTGGAGGCGAACCGGAGCCGGCCGGGGGCGTGGGCCAGGTACAGGGGCTTGATGCCGAGCCGGTCGCGGGCGAGGACGAGCCGCCCGGTGCGGTGCTCGAAGATCGCGAAGGCGAACATGCCCTTGAAGTGGTCGACGCAGTCCGTGCCCCACTGCTGGTACGCCTTGAGGACGACCTCGGTGTCGGACGTCGACGTGAAGCGGTGCCCCAGGGCGCGCAACTCCTCGCGCAGCTCAGGGTAGTTGTAGACGCAGCCGTTGAAGACGCCGGTGAGCGCGGCGCGGGCGTCGGTCATCGGCTGGGCCCCGCGGTCCGTCAGGTCGATGATCTTCAGCCGCCGGTGGCCGAGGGCGACGGGCCCCCGGTGCCAGGTGCCCTGCCCGTCGGGGCCGCGCCCCACGAGCTGTTCGTTCATGCGCTCGACAGCCGTCAGGTCGGCCGGCTGCCCGTCGAAGCGGATCTCCCCGCTCAGCCCGCACATGCGGTGTCGCCTCCCTTCCGGGCACCCGCCCCCACCCGGGAGGGGGGAGGAGCCGGTGCGCGACCTGCGGCGGCCTCGGCGGTGACGGAACGCATGGGGGGATCCTCTCTGTTCGGGGACAGGACAGACGCCGTACGGGACCGGGGCGCGCCGGGGCGCGGGCCGGTCCCCGGCCGGTCAGCGGCCGACCACATCCGGGGCCTCCGGGCCGGCCAGCGGACGCGACGGCGCCACGACGGTCCGGGGCGGCGCGGTGCGCACGGGGCCGCGGCCGCCGCGCTCGCCGCGGGTCTCTGCGATCAGCATGTCGACGCAGCCCAGCAGGTCCTCCCGGCGGGCCGTGCGGCGCATCCGGCGGGCCGCGGAGCCCTCGGCGAGGGTCTCCTCCGCCAGCTCCCGCACGGTCCCCCAGTCGCCGTGCGCCTCCAGGGCGGGGCGCAGCCGCAGCAGCAGCTTCCGTACGACCTGGCGGGCGGAGGCCTCCCGGTGGGTCTCGGGGTCGACCAGCGTGCCCTCCAGGCCCGAGCGGGCGGCCCGCCAGGACGCGCCCCGCAGCCACTCGTGCCGGCCCGCGCAGCCGGGGGTGCCGCGCTTGCGGAGCCGGGCGCGGGCCTCGGTGACCAGGGCGCGGAACAGGCCGGCGATCAGGACCACCGTCTCCGCGCGCGGGCAGGCGTCGCAGATGCGCAGCTCCAGGGTGCGCAGATGGTCGGAGGGCCGGACGTCGTAGTAGACCATCCCGGTGTCGCTGATGATCCCGGCCCGCACGAAGTCGTTCACCGCTTCGTCGTACTCGGCGGCGGTCGCGAAGCAGCCGGCCGGGCCGGCGGTGGGCCAGCGCTGCCACAGCAGGGTGCGCCAGCTCGCGTAACCGGTGTCGGTCCCCTGCCAGAACGGCGAACTCGCGGACAGGGCCAGCAGCGTGGGCAGCCAGGGCGACACCTCGCACATGACCTGGACGGCGGTGTCGCGGTCCGGGATGTCGACGTGGACCTGGGCGCCGCAGATCAGCTGCTCGTCGGCGACCCTGCGGTACTCCTCGGCCATGTGCCGGTAGCGGTCCTCGGCGGTGGGGTTCGCGGAGGCGGCGGGCGCGAGCGGGGCGGTGCCCGAGGCCACGACGGCGAGCCCCAGCGAGGAGGCGGCGGCGTCCAGCTGCCGGCGCATGCCGGTCAGGTCGGCGTGCAGATCGTGCAGGGACGTGTGCACGGCGCTGTTGGACTCGACGGTGCACGGTTGCAGTTCGGTCGTGAAGGTCTGCCCGGGGAGGCGCCGCAGCACCGCGTCGGCACGCGGTACGAGCAGCCCGCTCTCCACCTCCAGGACGTGGAACTCTTCCTCCACACCGATGCGCATGGTCACGGGTCTCTCCTCGGGATCCGAGCTCCTGCCCGGCGGGTGAGGGGGCTCCCCCACCGGGCGGACTCGGGTGGTTGTGGTGTGCTCTGGGTTCCCAGCCCTGGGGGGCACAATCCCCGGCACAACACGGAGACGCCGCGTGCGTCGCAGGTGAGCGCGTCGGAGGGCCCGCCGGCACCTCCGCACCCCACACGGCGTCCCGGCCGGCGGACGGGCCCCCCAAGGGGGCCCGGCACCCGCGAGCGACCATGGCTCCACCTTGCCCGGATCACGCCCGGCCCGCGCGCCGGGCCGGCTCGTGCGTGCGTCACGCCCGGCGGGGAACCCGGGGCTCACCATGGGACGTACCAGGAAATACGCGGTGGTCGCCTCCGGGCAGTGGACCGACGAGGAGGAGGGCCGGCGCCGCCTGCCGGCCGGTGAGGTCCACGCCTGGGAACCCGGCCTGAACCAGACCGTGTGCGGCCTGTCGCTCAGCCGCTCCCGTCTCTCCCGCTTCGCACATGTGCCCTGGCCGGACATCTTCCCGGAGTCGGGCGGCGCGGCGGACCGCGTCCAGCGGGTGTGTCCGCGCTGCGCCTCCGTGGCGGGCCGCCGGGGGCCGGACGCCCGGCCCCGGTGGCAGCGGGTGAACCCGCGTCCTTGAGGACTCCTCAGCCGTAACGGCGGGGGGGCCCCCCCCCGGGGCGCCCCCCCCGCCGAAGGGGATTCCTAGCGGCTCGTCGGACGCGTCCGCACCGGCAGGGGCAGAAGCCCGCCGGCTGCGCCAGGCGCCGCAGGGCGCTGTGCGTGACGCAGCAGCGTATGCCGGGCTCGGCGGACTCGTCACCCCCGGATCGGGTCACGTGAGCTGCGGCACGATCGCCACCGGGCACTGTGCGTGATGCAGCAGCGTGTGGCCGGCCCGGCCCAGTTGCAGGCCGAAGTGGCCGTGCCGGCGGCGGGCGCCCAGGACCACCAGGTCGGCCGCGGCCGAGCGGTCCACGAGGACCGTGCGGGCCGCGCCCTCGACGGTGGCCCGGCGCACCCGGACGTCCGGGTGTGCGGCCAGCGGGGCACGCAGCGCCTCGTCCAGCAGGGTCGCCGCCCGCTGTTCATGGTCGCCGTCCCCGGCGGTCTCGGCGCCGATCGGCGCGGGGTGCCGCCAGGCGCGTACGGCGTCCAGGACGCAGTCGCGCACCTCCGCCTCGCGGACGGCGAAGTCCACCGCCCGGCCGCTGGTCACGGTGTCGCCCACCCCGAGCAGGACGCGTTCGTGCAGGCCGACGACGCCCGGGTCGTCGCCCCGGACCACGATCACGGGGCAGCGGGCGCGGGCCGCGACACCCAGGCTCACCGAGCCGAGCAGCAGGCCCTTCAGTTCGCCCATGCCCCGGTCGCCGACGACCAGGGCGTGGGCGTTGGCACCCTCGTGCAGCAGGCCGTCGACCGCGTCGGCGGGCAGGATGTCCGTCGTGATCCTCAGTCCGGGAGCCCGCCGCGCGGCCCTCTCGGCCGCGGAGGACACGAGGTGTTCGGCGAGGACGCGCTCGGAGAAGCGTCCCCCGCCCAGCGTCGGCACGGTGCCCGCGTAGCGCTCCCACAGGGAGGCGTGCACCAGCCGCAAGGTCAGTCCGTGGCGGACGGCCTCGTCCACGGCCCAGTCGACCGCGACCAGGCTGGGATCCGATCCGTCGACGCCCACGATCAGAGGGAGCGTCATCACCCTCACCGCCTTCCGTCCGGCTGCCCTGCCGGACAGCCATCGGCTTTCCGATCCCACCGTCCCTCCGAGGGGGGCGGGGGACGAGAGGCGGACGGGCCGTCGGCACCGGCGACCGGCCCCCATGGGGTGGGCCGAGCGGCCCCTACGGGGCGTATGGAGGGCGGCTGCCGCTATTCGGCCGGGAGCGGCGCCCACCACACCAGACGCGTGCCGCCGCCCGCCGGGCTGCCCAGTTCCAGGTCGCCGCCCGACTGCCGGGCCCGTTCCGCCATGTTGCGCAGGCCGCTGCGACGGCCGCCGGGCGGGATGCCGACGCCGTTGTCCGTGACGCCGAGGCGGACCCGGCCGGGCTCGGCGACGAGGGCGACGTCGACGCGGTCGGCGCGCGCGTGCCGGGCGACGTTGGTCAGGGCCTCGGAGAGCACGGCCACCACATGGTCGGCGATCTCCCGGGGCACGTCGGTGTCCACCAGGCCCTCCATCCGGACGCTGGGCGCGAAGCCCAGCACCGGCGCGGCCTCGCCCACGACCCGCACGACCCGCGCCCGCAGCCCCGATCCGGCGCCGCCCTCGCGCGAGCGCAGCCCGAAGATCGTGGACCGGATGATCTTGATGGTCTCGTCGAGGTCGTCCACGGCCCGCACCACGCGTTCGGCGGCCTCGGGGTGCTCGATGAAGCGGCCCGCGCTCTGCAGGGTCATCCCCGTCGCGAAGAGCCGCTGGATCGCCAGGTCGTGCAGGTCGCGAGCGATCCGGTCACGGTCCTTGAGGACGGCGACCTCCTCGGCGTCCTGCCGCCGCTGCGCCAGCTCCATCGCGACGGCGGCCTGCGCGGCGAACGCCTGCAGGGTCTCCGTCTCCGACGGGGAGAACACGGTCTGCCCGGCCTCCCGCGCGAGCAGCAGGACGCCCCGCACCTCGCCCTCGGCGGTGCCGATCGGCACCGCCACGGCCGGGCCGAGTCCGGCGAAGCGGGGCGGCTCCGGGGAGACCCGCGGGTCGTCGCCGACGGCCGCGCTGGTCACCGGTACGGCCCCGGTGAAGGCCAGCCCCATCAGCGACGCCTCGACCGGCAGGACGAGCCCCTGGTGGGCCTCGGCGTCCAGCCCCACGGCGATCTCCACGGAGAGCGTGCCGGTGTCCTCCATGGGCATGCCGACCGCGGCCAGGGACGAGCCGGTGATCTCGCCGGACCGCTCGGCGATCAGCCGCAGCACCTCGGCGCGTCCGCCGCCGGACAGGAGGGTGTGGGTGATCTCGGCGCCGGCCCGCAGCCAGCGCTCCCGCTGCCGGGACTCCTCGTACAGCCGGGCGTTGTCGATGGCGACACCGGCCGCCACGGCCAGCGTCGACAGCACCGACTCGTCCTCGCCGTCGAACTGCGCCCCGCCCCGCTTCTCGGTGAGGTACAGATTGCCGAACACCTGGTCGCGGACGCGGATGGGGACGCCGAGGAAGGTGTTCATCGGCGGGTGGTTGGGCGGGAAGCCGTACGACGCCGGATGCTCGGAGATCTTGGTCAGGCGCAGCGGTTCGGGGTGGCGGATCAGCTCGCCGAGGATGCCGTGGCCCTCCGGGTAGTGCCCGATCCGCGCGATCTGCTCCTCGCTGACGCCCACGGTGTGGAAGGCGGACAGCCGCTTGCCGTCCGGGCCGATCACCCCGAGGGCGGCGTACTCGGCGTCGACGAGGACGGCCGCCGCCTCGACGATGCTGTACAGGGCCTGTTCGAGGTTCAGGTCCCGGCCGACGGAGAGCACCGCCTCCAGAAGGCTGTGCACCCGGTCGCGGGTGCCACGGGCCGCGTCGAGACGCGCCTGCAGCTCCTCCAGCAACTCGTCCAGCCGCAGCTGCGGCAGCCTGATCCGCGCCTGCCGCGGCGTCTCGGCGCTTCCCACCTGCGTCTCCTCCGGTTCCGTGGGCGGCCGGACCCGGCCGCTCCGGACAGGCACCACGCTACCGGCCGCCGCCGGGCACCTGCAGGGAATCGGCCGTGCGCGGCCGCCTCGTGCGCCTGTGCGCCGCGCCTGGGCCGTACGGGCCCCCGGGAGGGCCGCTCGGCCCTGGCGCCGGGCGGCGACACGAGGGATGGTTGAGGCAGGAGCGGCACCGATCCCCCGCGGTGTCGCTCCGTGTGTGCAGGCGCGGCACGACGCGCTACCCACCCCCCGACGGAAGCCCGCGATGGTTCACGACGACACCCGGCCGGCCCCCGTGGGGCCGCGCCGGCGCATCGAGCTCGACGGCGCCGAGGCGCTGCGGCTGCTGGGCAGCGTGTCCCTGGGCCGCATCGTCTTCACCCGGCACGCCCTGCCCACGGTCCGGCCGGTCAACCACGTCCTGGACGGCGGGGACATCGTCATCCGCACCCATGAGGGCGCCGCCCTGACGTCCCGCACGGAGCGGGCCGAGGACCCGGGGGTGGTCGTCGCCTACGAGGCGGACGCCATCGACCCGCGCACGCGTCTCGGCTGGAGCGTGGTGGTGACGGGATACGCCCGTCTGGTGACCGATCCCGAGGATCTGGCGCGCTGCCGGGCGCTGGTGCGGCCGTGGGTGGACCAGGCGATGGACCAGGCGGTCCGGATCCGCCCCGACCTGGTCACCGGCATCCTGCTGACCGCCGCGGACGACTGCCCGGCCGGGGCCTGAGACCTCCTGCTCCGGGGCCGCCCTCAGGCCGCGTCCACCGGCAGGATCTCGTCGTGGTGCTCGCCGCCGAGGACCACCTTCAGGGCCCCGGTGTCGGCGGCGCCGGCGAAGACGTCGTACGCCTCCTGCATCTGGTCGAGGACGAAGCGGTGGGTGACCAGTTCCGCCGTGGGGAGCCGGCCGGCGGCCGTCATCCGCAGCAGGGTCGGCGTCGAGTAGGTGTCGACGAGGCCCGTGGTGAGGGTGATGTTCTTGATCCAGAGGTCTTCCAGGTGCAGGGTCGCGGGGGCGCCGTGCACGCCGACGTTGGCGACGTGCCCGCCCGGGCGGACCATGCGGGTGCACAGCTCGAAGGTCTCGGGGATGCCGACCGCCTCGACGACGACGTCCGCGCCGAGTCCGTCGGTCAGGTCGGCGACCAGCTGCTCGGGCGTCTCCCGGGCGTCGGCGACCGCGTCCGCGCCGAGCCGCCGGGCGGCCTCCAGCCGGGTGGGCGCCAGGTCGACGGCCACGATCCGCTCCGGCGAGAACAGCCGGGCCGTGGCGACGGCAGCCAGCCCGACCGGCCCGGCGCCGACCACGACGACGGTGTCGCCGGGCCGCACCCGCCCGTTGAGCACACCGACCTCGTACGACGTGGGGAAGATGTCGGCCAGCAGCACGGCCGCCTCGTCGGACAGGGTGCCCGGCAGCGGGTGCACGGACAGGTCGGCGTACGGGACGCGGACGTACTCGGCCTGGGTGCCGTCGATCAGATGGCCGAGGATCCAGCCCCCGCCTCCTCGGCACTGCCCGTACGCCGACTGCCGGCAGTAGGCGCAGCGTCCGCACGCCGTGATGCAGGACACCAGCACGCGGTCCCCGGGGCGTACGGAGCGTACGTCGCCGCCTACCTCGACGATCTCGCCGACCGCCTCGTGCCCGAGGACGGTGCCGGGGCGGACCTCCGGCACGTCGCCCTTCAGGATGTGCAGGTCCGTGCCGCAGATGGTGACGGCGCCGACGCGGACGACCGCGTCCGTGGGTTCCTTCAGGGCCGGGTCCGGGACCTCCTCCCAGGCGGCCTGGCCGGTGCCGTGGAACACGTAACCCTTCATGGCGCTCCTCACCCCACTCGTCGGTGCGTCCCGCATCTCCAGCTTGACCCGGATGGGCGAGGCGCGCACGGGCCGGGCGGGCCTCCCGCGGCCGCCCCGACGCCGCCCATGTCGGGACGGCGGGCCCACCCGGCAGGGACCTTCGGCCCTGTCCCCCGCACGCCCCGCGGAGGTTCGATCGCGTCATGACCGAGAACCACACGGAACGCGCCGCCACCGCGGCACGCGGTTCCGTCGCCGGGCCGACCGTCGTGGTGCTGCGCGGCGAGATCGACCTCGGCACCGCGACCTCGCTCACGACGCGCCTGGACGCCCTGACGTCCGCCCCGTCCCCGGATCTCGTGCTCGACCTGCGTGAGGTGACCTTCATCGACTGCGCCGGCCTCGGGGTGCTGTGCCGGGCCCGCAACCGGGCCCGGGCCCGCGCGGGCCGGCTCCGGCTGGTCAGCGACAGCGCCCGGTTCCGGCGGATGCTGCGTCTGGTCGATCTGGGCGGCGTCTTCGAGGTCGCGTCCCGGCTGCCGGACGTGCTGTCCCGGCCGGTGGACGCGGCCTCGGAGGCGGGAGCGGGGGCGGGAGCGCGGGTCGCCCTGCGCTGAGCCCCGCGCCCCGCCCCCGTCTCCCGCCCGGTCAGGCGTTCCAGGACCAGTCGGCCACCTCGGGCAGGTCGGTGCCGTGCTCGCGGATCCAGGCGTGGTGCCGGGTGCGGGCGTCCACCATGGCCTGCCGTACGCCGGCGGCCCGCACCGCGAGGCCGGGGACCCGGTCGATGACGTCCATGACGAGCCGGTAGCGGTCCAGGTCGTTGCGGACCACCATGTCGAACGGCGTGGTCGTGGTGCCGGACTCCTTGTAGCCGCGCACATGCATGTGGGGGTGCCCGGCGCGGCGGTAGGCGAGGCGGTGGATCAGCCACGGATAACCGTGGTAGGCGAAGATCACCGGCTTGTCGCGGGTGAACAGGCCGTCGTACTCGAAGTCGGGCATGCCGTGCGGGTGCTCCCCGCGCGGCAGCAGCCGGGTCATGTCGACGACGTTGACGACGCGCACCGCGAGCTGCGGCAGGTGGCGGCGCAGCAGCTGCGCGGCGGCCAGCACCTCCTGGGTGGGCACATCGCCCGCGCAGGCCAGCACGACGTCCGGTTCGCCGCCGTTCTCGGTGCCGGCCCACTCCCAGATGCCCGCTCCGCGCGCGCAGTGGTCGCGGGCGGCGTCCATGGACAGCCAGTCGAAGCAGGGCTGTTTCCCGGCCACGATCACGTTGACGTAGTCGCGGCTGCGCAGGGCGTGGTCCGCGACCGACAGCAGGGTGTTGGCGTCCGGCGGCAGATAGACCCGCACCACCTCGGGGCTCTTGTTGAGGACGTGGTCGACGAAGCCGGGGTCCTGGTGGGAGAAGCCGTTGTGGTCCTGGCGCCACACGTGCGAGGTCAGCAGGTAGTTGAGGGAGGCCACCGGGGCCCGCCACGGCAGCCGGCGGGACGTCCGCAGCCACTTGATGTGCTGGTTGACCATCGAGTCGACGATGTGGACGAACGCCTCGTAGCAGGAGAACAGCCCGTGCCGGCCGGTGAGCAGGTACCCCTCCAGCCAGCCCTGGCAGAGGTGTTCGCTCAGCACCTCCATGACCCGGCCGTGCCGGTCCAGGTGCTCGTCGACGGGCAGGGTGGCCGCCTGCCACGCCTTGCCGCTGGCGTCGAAGACGGCCTGGAGGCGGTTGGAGGCGGTCTCGTCCGGGCCGACGACCCGGAAGTCGCGGCGCGTCCGGGTGTCGGTCATGACCTGTTCCAGCAGGTCGCCGAGGACGCGGGTCGGCTCGTGCAGGGTCACGCCGGGTTTGTCGACGGGCACGGCGAAGCGGTCCAGGGGCGGCACGGGCAGGTCGTGCAGGAGGAGGCCGCCGTTGGCGTACGGGGTGGCGCCCAGCCGCCGGGAGCCCTCGGGGACACAGGCGAGGACGTCGGCGACGGGCCGCCCGTCCGCGTCGAACAGCTCCTCGGGCCGGTAGGAGCGCAGCCATGCCTCCAGCTGGCGCAGGTGCTCGGGGTTGTCCCGGACGCCGGCGAGCGGGACCTGGTGGGAGCGCCAGGTGCCCTCGACGGGGAGCCCGTCGACCTCGACGGGGCCGGTCCAGCCCTTCGGCGTGCGCAGCACGACGACCGGCCAGCGGAGCCGTTCGGTGACGCCGTCCTCGCGGGCGGAGCGCTGCATGAGCGCGATCCGGTCGAGCGCCGTGTCGAGGGCCCGGGCCATGGCCCGGTGGACGGCGGCCGGGTCGTCGCCGGCGACGTGGATCGGTTCGTGGCCGTATCCCCGCAGCAGCTCGTCGAGTTCGGCCTCGGGCAGCCGGGACAGCACGGTCGGATTGGCGATCTTGTAGCCGTTGAGGTGCAGGATCGGCAGGACGGCGCCGTCGTGGACGGGGTCGAGGAACTTGTTGGAGTGCCAGGAGGTGGCGAGCGGCCCGGTCTCCGCCTCGCCGTCGCCGATGACGCAGGCGACCAGCAGGTCCGGGTTGTCGAGGGCGGCGCCGTAGGCGTGGGCCAGCGAGTAGCCGAGCTCACCGCCCTCGTGGATGGACCCCGGGACCTCCGGCGCCACATGGCTCGGCACACCGCCGGGGAACGAGAACTGCCGGAACAGGCGCTCCATGCCGGGCGCGTCGCGTGAGACGTCCGGGTAGTGCTCGCCGTAGCTGCCGTCCAGCCAGGAGCCGGCGAGGACCGACGGCCCCCCGTGTCCAGGGCCCCACACGCACAGGGTGTCCAGCCCGCGGGCGGAGATCACGCGGTTGAGGTGGGTGTAGACGAGGTTCAGACCGGGCGAGGTGCCCCAGTGGCCGAGGAGGCGCGGCTTGATGTGCTCGGGGCGCAGGGGCTCGGTCAGCAGCGGGTTCGCCATCAGGTAGATCTGCCCGGCGGCCAGGTAGTTGGCGGCCCGCCAGTGGGCGTCCAGCGTGCGCAGTTCGTCGTCGGAGAGTGCCGTGGAGGGGTGGGGGTCCACCTGGGACATGAGAGGTCTCCGTGGTCGGTGGTCTTCGGTTCGGCTCGCGTGCGGTGGTCCGGCGGTCGGGGTGCTGTGACGCGGGTGCGCCCGTCCTCGCAGTTCACTCCTGCCCGGGCACGATGGCGACCGGGCAGGCCGATCGGTGCGGCTCGCCGTGGGCCGGCCGGCCGAGGTGCCCGGCGGTCCTGTGGCCCCGCTCGGCGCCGACGACCAGCAGGTCGGCGGCGTACGAGGCGTCCGCGAGGACGGTACGGGCGTGCCCCTCGGCCGTGCTGCGGTGCGTGACGACGTCCGCGGGGACCTCGCTCGGCCCCTTGTCCAGTACCTCGCCCGCCCGCGGCTCATGCGCCGCCGCCGGGAGCGTGTCCGGGTCTCGCGCACGGGCTGCCGCCGGGCCCGTACGGCGTCCAGGACCGCGCCGCGCGGGCGGGTCTGCTCGGCGGCGAACCGTAGGGCGGCCTCCGTGGCCGGCCCGTCGCCGGCACCGACGACGACGCGGCGGTGACCGCAGCGTCCGGGCCTCGCGGGCCGCCCACGCTGCCGCCGCGCGGCTCCCGGGTGAGCCGTCGAACCGGCGGTGACGCAGAGCGTGACGGTGCGGGCCATGGTCTCCCCTCCTGAACCGGTCCGTGCCGAGCGGTGCGGTGGGCCGCGCCGGGCCCACCGCACCTCCTCCCCCCGGTCGGCGCAGCCAGGGGGGGCGGGCGGGGCCTGTGGTGAGCGAGCACGGTCCGCGGTGCCGTCCGCTGTGCCTCACCCTGGCGGTGTCCGGGACGCCGCGCCCGATGCCGAAGGTCCGCCGTCGGGGGTCCAACGGCCCTTCCACAGCGCCCGATCGAGGTCTACGGGCGCCGGCGGGCGCGACGGGAGCCGGACGGCCCCCGGGGATGGGGTCCAACGGCCCTGGTGCCCCCGGGTGCGGCGGGCGGACGCTGACGGTGGGGAAAGTCCCTGGTCGTCGTCGGGAGGCACACCATGATCACCACCCCTGCTCCCCGCATGCCGCGCGCCCTGGACGCGGAGCAGCGGCAACGGCTCATGGTCCTCGCCCGCGAGGTCTCCTTCCCGCAGGGGGCGCGGATCTTCGTGGAGGGCGCACGGGCCGACCGGTTCTGGATCATCCGTACCGGCACGGTCGAGCTGGACATGCGGATACCGGGCCGCCGCCCGGCCGTCATCGAGAGCCTGCGGCACAACGAACTCCTCGGCTGGTCCTGGCTGTTCTCCCCGCACGTGTGGCACCTGGGCGCCGAGGCGACGACGCCGGTGCGGGCGTACGAGTTCGACGCCGAGACCGTGCGGTCGCTGTGCCGGGAGGACCCGGCGCTCGGCCACGCGGTGTCCCAGTGGGTCGGTGACGTCCTCGCCCACCGTCTGCGCTGCGCGCGTGCGCGGCTGCTGGACCTGTACGCCCCCTACGGGGCGGGTACCGCCGTCTGACCGGCGGGGCGGCCGATGGGGCCGGTCGGCCCTGGTGCGCCCGGCCCCGGCGCGCGATGATCGGAAGGAGGAGCGGTCGGCCGGCCGCTTCCGGTGTGCCGTCGGAACAGGGAAGCGTCATGACCGAGTCAGGAACGTTCACGGAGCAGAACCCGATCCGCGTGTTCCTCCTCGACGACCACGAGGTCGTACGCCGGGGTCTGACGGATCTGCTCGACGCCGAGCCGGACATCTCGGTGGTGGGCGACGCGGACACCGTCGAGCACGCGCTCGTCCGGGGCCCGGCGCTGCGCCCGCACGTCGCGGTGCTGGACGTGCGTCTCCCGGACGGCGACGGCATCACGGTCTGCCGGGAGCTGCGCAGCCAGATGCCGGAGCTGGCCTGTCTGATGCTGACGTCGTTCGACGACGAGGAGGCCCTGCTGGACGCCATCATGGCCGGCGCCTCGGGCTATGTCCTCAAGCAGATCAGGGGCTCCGACCTGATCTCCGCCGTGCGCACGGTCGCCTCGGGCCAGTCCATGCTGGACCCGGCCACGACGGCCCGTCTGATGCGCTCGCTGCGCGCCGACCCGGTGGAGACGCCGTCCGTCGCCCCGGAACTCGCGGGCCTGTCGCCCCGGGAGCGGGACATCCTGGCCCTGATCGGCGACGGCCTGACCAACCGCGAGATCGGAAGGAAGCTCTACCTCTCGGAGAAGACGGTCAAGAACCACATCTCCCGCCTCCTGGCCAAGCTCGGCGTCCAACGCCGCGTCCAGGCGGCGGTCCTGGCCTCCCACCTGGAACAACCAGAACCGAGCGACCGCCGGGCACGGTGAGCCGGACGGGTCAGCGCACGCGCCCCCGGGGCTTCAGCGGGGTCGCCGGCAGTCGGGGGGCCGGGAGTGGGGCGCCGTCGTAGCCCTTCACCTCGCCGAAGCGGGTGCCTTCCATCCAGTCCCGCCGCGCCTGTTCGATCTCCTCCTGGGTGCGGCCGATCCAGTTCCAGAACATGATCAGCTCCTCCTCGAACGGCTCGCCGCCGAGGAGCATCACGGCCGCGTCCGACTCGGCGCGCAGCGGGAGTTCGGTGCGGCCGCAGCCGAGGTACAGCATCGAGCCCGGCAGGACCGGCACCCCGTCCACATGCGTCTCGCCGGACATGGACAGCACGGCGTACTCGAAGTCCGGTTCCAGCGGCAGGCGGACGTCGGCGCCCCGGCTCAGCGCCAGGTCGGCGCCGACGATCGGGGTGTACGCCGTGCCGGGCGAGCGCGCGCCGTCGAGGTCGCCGAGGATCAGCGTGGCCCGCAGGCCCGGCGCCGTGACGACCGGCAGGTCGGCGTGGTGCTCGAAGTGCGGCTCGGTGTGGCGGTGGCCGTCCGGCAGGGCGACCCAGAGCTGGGCGCCGTGCAGGAAGCGGGCGTGGGAGCGCGGGCTCTCCTCCGAGTGGCTGATCGCCCGGCCGGAGGTCATCAGGCCCAGCTCGCGGGGACGGATCGTCTGGAGGCTGCCCGTGGAGTCCCGGTGGAGCACCTCGCCCTCGTGCAGCCAGCTGACCGTCTGCAGGCCCATGTGCGGATGCGGGGGCACTTGCATGCCGGGCTCGTCGGCGATGTCGTCCGGGCCGTAGTGGTCGACGAAGCACCAGGCGCCGACCATGCGCCGCCCCAGGTTGGGGAGCAGACGGCGGACCTCGGTGGACTCGCCGAGCCGTACCCGCCGGGGGCTGAGGAGTTCGCGGACGGGCTCCGCGACGACGAACCCGCGGCCGCCGCAGACGGAGGGCACCGCCTCGCGATCAAGATTGCTCATGGCGCCCAAACTAACCCCGTCGGGGGCGCCCCGTCAGTCCGTCGTACGGGCTGTCTTGCGGGTGGGCGGGCCGGCTGTGGGTTCGGGAGCGCTCAGAGCCGTGCCGAAAATAGTAGCCATGGATATAGTAGCCATGTACTGTATCTCGCATGAGCATGGGTTCCATGAGCGCCACCCCGGGCTACCTGGTGTGGCGGCTGTCGACGAAGTGGCGGGTCGCGGTCGACCGGGCCGTGGCCCCGCTGAGGCTCACCCACGCCCAGTACGCCGTGGTGGCCTCCCTGTACGGCATGCAGCGCGAGGGCGAGCGCCCCAGCCAGCGGCGGCTGGCCGACCACACGGGGCTGGAGGCCCTGTACGTCTCCAAGCTGGCGCGCTCCCTGGAGGGCGCCGGTCTCCTCGAACGCACCCGTGACCCCCGTGACCCGCGCGCGGTCCAGCTGGCGCTGACCGAGCAGGGCCGGGCGCGGACCCGGGAGGCCATCGACGTGGTGCGCGGTCTCCACGAGCGGTGGCTCGCCCCGCTCGGCGGACTCGACAGCGCCACCGCGCGGGAGTTCGCCCGGAATCTGGCGACCCTGCTCGACGCGCCCCTCGATCCGCCCACCCCGGACGGCCGGGGCCACAACGAGCACGACAAGGAGCAGCCATGACCACCACCCCTCCCCGTCTCGATCCCCGTGTCATAGCCCTGGCCCACTACGCGAGCCGCGCCCTCCTGGAGCGCGTGCTGGCCCGCCACGGCGCCACCTTCCAGCAGTCCGTCACCCTGCGCGTCGCCGCGGTCGCCGACGGGCCGGTCGGGCGCGACGAGCTCGCCGGCCAGGTGACCGGTTCGCTCAAGTGCACGCCGGAGGAAGCCCGTTCGGTGGTCGAGGAGCTGGAGGGCGCCGGCCTGCTGGCCCCGGAAGGACCGTCCGCCGTGCGGATCACGGACGCCGGACGCGACCTGTTCACCACCACGTCCGCCGAGACGGCCCCCCTCTCCGCCCGGGTCTACGCGGGCCTGCCGGAGGAGGACCTGGCCGCCGCCGGACGGGTGCTGACGCTCATCACCGAGCGGGCGAACCGTGAGCTCGCGGCCCTGACCCGGGGCACCGCCCCCAGGTAGTGGAATATGCAACCACTCGCCTGGGTTGACCCGCGCGAAGGAGGTCAGAGTGGAGACGACGTACTACGACCACGGGACACCGACCGAGCGCTGGGAGCGGGCGCGGATGTTCTTCGACGCCAAGGACTACGCCGCCGCGGCGCGGGTCCTCGGCAGCCTGGTCGAGGAGGTGCCGGAGCAGACCGGGCCGCGGCTGCTGCTGGCCCGCGCCTACTACCACTCGGCCCAACTGCGCCGCGCAGAGGACGAGTTGCGCGTCATCGTGGAGCGCGACCCGGTCGAGCAGTACGCCCGGCTGATGCTGGGCCGTACGCTCCAGCGCCAGGGGCGGCGCGCGGAGGCCGAGCCGCACATGCGCCTGGCCTCGGCGCTGGCCGGTGACTTCGAGCAGGTCTGAGAGACAACACGAAAGGCAGGGGCCCGTTCTCCGTGGCGACGGAGAACGGGCCCCTGACCGGCTTACGGCGCCTCCGGGACGCTCTTCCGCCGGTACGCGATCTCGCCCCGTACGACGTCCACCGCGATGAACGCCACCAACGGGATGCCGAGCAGCGGGACGACGTAGCCGAGCGCCGCGACCAGCGCGGCCAGCGGGACGAGGACGCGCGGGGGCACCTGGCGCCAGGCGCCGCGCGGGACCGGCCGCCCGAACGACCTGCCCCGCCCGCGCTGCCACCACATGCGGTAGCCCCACACGATCAGCAGGATCAGCGCGAGCGTCAGCGCCATCAGGGCGATCTGGTTGACCAGCCCGAACAGGACCCCGGTGTGCAGGTCGATGCCCCAGCGGGTCAGCTTGGCGAGCACCGGGAAGTCCTCGAACCGCAGGACGTCGGTGACCGCGCCGGACGCCGGGTCGACGGCGACGGCGTCCTGTTTCGTCGGCCACGCGCGCTGCACCTGCCGGACCACGTAGGCGGACGAGGCGTCGGCGGGCGGCACGATCTCCACCGGATCCGACAGGCCCTCGGAGCGCGCGGCCGCGAGGACCTGGTCGAGGCCGACGCCTTGCCCGTCCGTGCCGCCGGACGCCGCCGCACCGCCGTGGCCGCCGTGGTCGCCGCCGGCCGACGAGAGGGACGGGGTGGCCTGACGCAGCGAGGTGCGCAGGTCGTCGATGTGCGCTCCGGCGTACGTCGACCAGGTCAGGCCGGTCGCCGACAGGAAGAGGAAGCCGAGGGCCGCCCAGACGCCGACGGTGCCGTGCAGGCCGAGGGTGCGCCGGCGCCCGGTGGTGCCGCGCACCCGGCGCAGGGCGCGCCGCCGCGAGAACCACAGCAGCAGTCCGCCGGCCGCGATCACCCACAGCCAGCTGGCGGCGAGTTCGCTGTACAGCCGGCCGGGCTCACCGAGGTGGAGGTCGCGGTGGAACTCGTCGATCCAGGTGCGCACCGGTAGGGCGCCGGTGGAGCCGTACTGCTCCAGGGCGCCGCGCACTTCGGCGGTGTACGGGTCGACGAACACGGCCAGCGTGTGGTCGGCGTCGACGCCGTCGGTGCCCGAGAGCATCACGCGGGTGGACTCGTCGTCGGCCGGGGAGGGCCGTACGGCCGCGACCGTGCCCTCGGGGTGGGCCTTGCGGGCGGCGGCGACCTGCTGCGACACCGGGAGCTTGCTGTCGCCGGCGGGGACGTACATCTCGTGGGCGTAGAGCAGCTTCTCGGCCTGGAACGCGCCCGCGTACAGGAAGCCGGTGGCCGCGGCGACGAGGAGGAACGGGGCGACGAGCACCCCGGCGTAGAAGTGCAGGCGCAGGACCAGCGGGCGCAGGGCCGCCCAGCCGGGGCGGGGCGGGGCCGGGACGGCGTCCGGCGCCGGGGCCGGGGCGGTCGGGGGGGCGGTGGACATCGGCGGTTCTCCGGGGAGTGGGGACGGGCTGTGCTCGGGCGGTCCGGTAGTCGGACCGGCCTGCCCCGGAGTTCCCGGCATCCCAAGTGACGTGCGCCACAGGGAAGTTCAGGGGGCGGTCGGGCCGCATGGCATGCTGGGGCGATGGCACTCCCGAACGAGCGCGCGCCCCTCGCCGAGCAGGTCGAGCGGCTTGTGTCCACCGAGGGCCCGCTGCCCATCGTGGCGGCCGGCGACCCGGTGCTGCGGCGTCCCGCCGCGCGGTACGAAGGACAGCTGGACGCGGCGCTGCTGGCCCGCTTCGTCGAGGCCCTGCGGATCACGATGCACGCGGCTCCGGGCGTCGGGCTCGCCGCGCCGCAGGTGGGGGTCGGTCTGCGGATCGCGGTGATCGAGGATCCGGCGCCGGTGCCCGAAGAGGTGCGCAGGGTGCGCGGCCGGGTGCCGCAGCCGTTCCGGGTGCTGGTCAACCCGGCGTACGAGGGGACCGGGCCGGCGCGGGCCGCGTTCTACGAGGGCTGTCTGAGCGTGCCGGGGTACCAGGCGGTCGTGGCCCGGCACGCCGAGGTGCGTCTGCGGGGCGAGGACGAGCACGGGCACGCCGTCGACGAGGTGTTCACGGGGTGGCCCGCCCGGATCGTGCAGCACGAGACGGACCACCTCGACGGGACGCTCTACCTGGACCGGGCCGAGCCGCGCTCACTCGCCTCGAACCAGGCGATGGCCGGACTCTGGGCGGAGCCCGCGCCGGTCGAGGCGGCGCGGGCCCTCGGGTTCGACCTGCCCGGCTGAACGGGTCAGCTGTCGCGGTACGTCTCCAGCAGCCGCAGCCACACCTCGCTGATCGTCGGGTACGACGGGACGGCGTGCCACAGCCTGCTGATCGGCACCTGGCCGACGACCGCGACGGTCGCCGAGTGGAGCAGTTCGCTGACACCGGGTCCGACGAAGGTCACGCCGAGCAGGATCTCGCGTTCCAGGTCGACGACCATGCGGGCCCGTCCGCGGTAGTCCTCGCCGTACAGGTAGGCGCCCGCGACCCAGGAGATGTCGTAGTCGACGGCCCGGACCCGGTGCCCGGCCTGCTCGGCCTCGGCCAGGGACAGGCCCACCGCGGCGGCCTCCGGGTCGGTGAAGACGACCTGCGGTACGGAGTCGTGGTCGGCGGTGGCGGCGTGCGCGCCCCAGGCGGAGGTGTCCGGCTCCCCCGACCCGGAGGCGCGGGCGGCGATGGCCGCGCCGGCGATCCGGGCCTGGTACTTGCCCTGGTGGGTGAGCAGGACGCGGTGGTTGATGTCGCCGACGGCGTACAGCCAGTCGTGTCCGGTGACGCGCAGGCTGTCGTCGGTCTCCAGCCAGGAGCCCGGCTCCAGCCCGATCGTGTCCAGGCCGATGTCGTCGCTGCGCGGGGCGCGCCCGGTCGCGAAGAGGATCTCGTCGGCCTCGATGCGCTCGCCCTGGTCGGTGACGACGACGACCGTGCCGCCCTCCCGGGTCACCGAGGTGACGGAGGTGCCGGTGCGGACGTCGGCGCCGGCCTCGGTGAGGGACTGGGCGACCATCTCGCCGACGAAGGGCTCCATGCGGTTCAGCAGGCCCTTGCCGCGGACGAGCAGGGTGACCCGGGAGCCGAGGGCCTGCCAGGCGGTCGCCATCTCGGCGGCGACCACTCCCCCACCGACCACGACGAGCCGGCCGGGCGCGGCCTGCGCGCTGGTGGCCTCACGGCTGGTCCACGGCTTGACCTGGTCGAGGCCCGGCAGGTCGGGCAGGACGGCCCGGCTGCCGGTGCACACGGCCACGGCGTGCCGTGCGGTGAGCACCTGCCGGGTGCCGTCGGGGCCGGTCACCTCCACGGTGCGGTCACCGGCGAGGCGGCCGTGCCCGCGGTAGAGGTCGGCGCCGGTGCCGTCGAGCCAGCTGACCTGCCCGTCGTCGTGCCAGTCCTTCGTGACCTCGTTGCGCCGGGCGAGCACCCGCGCGGTGTCGAGGGGGCCCTGGACGGCCTCGGCGAGGCCGGGCAGGTGCCGGGCGTCGGACTGGGCGATGACCGGCCGCAGCAGCGCCTTGCTGGGCATACAGGCCCAGTAGGAGCATTCGCCTCCGAGCAGTTCGCTCTCCACGACCGCGGTGGTCAGCCCGGCGGCACGGGTGCGTTCGGCGAGGACCTCCCCCACCGGTCCGCCTCCGAGCACCACGACGTCGTACGCGATGGAATCCGTTTCCGTCATGGGGTCAGTCTTACGGGTGGTGTGCCCGCTGGCCACACGGGTACGTGCGCGGAATACGCGGCCGCGCGGCCGTGTTGTCGCCCACGCTTCGCCCGGACACCCAGGAAGAGGGATACGCCATGAGCAGCACCATGGAGCTCACCAAGGAGAACTTCGACCAGACCGTCACGGACAACGACTTCGTCCTGATCGACTTCTGGGCGTCCTGGTGCGGGCCGTGCCGTCAGTTCGCGCCCGTGTACGAGAAGGCGGCCGAGGAGAACCCGGACCTGGTGTTCGGCAAGGTCGACACCGAGGCGCAGCCGGAGCTCGCTCAGGCGTTCGGCATCCAGTCGATCCCGACGCTGATGATCGTGCGGGACCGGGTCGCCGTGTTCGCCCAGCCGGGTGCGCTGCCGGAGGCCGCGCTGGCCGACGTCATCGGGCAGGCCCGCAAGCTCGACATGGACGAGGTCCGCAAGGCCGTCGCCGCCCAGCAGGAGCAGGCCGAGCAGAACGGGCAGTGAGGTCCGCTCCGGCCGCCGCACGGGTTCCGGGAGGGAACCCGTGGGCCTGTGGCGGACCGGCCGCGGTCAGAAGGGGTAGCCCGCCACGTCGCCGCGGACCGTCGTCCAGCGCACGTCGGTGAACGCCTCCAGGTTGGCGTCGCCGCCGAAGCGGGCGCCGGTCCCGGACGCGGCGACACCGCCGAACGGGGCAACGGCCTCGTCGTTCACGGTCTGGTCGTTGATGTGCACGATCCCGGTCGGGATCCGCTCGGCGAGGTCCAGGCCCCGGGCCGCGTCCCGGGTGACGATGCCCAGCGACAGCCCGTACGGGCTCGCGGCGGCCAGCGCGGCGGCCTCCTCGGCGTCGGCGAAGGGGCGCACCGGCGCGACCGGCCCGAAGACCTCCTCGGCGTAGGCCGGGGAGTCGTCGTCGACGCCCGCCAGGACGGTCGGGCGGTAGAACAGCCGCTCATGGGTGCCGCCCGCGGCCAGCTTGGCGCCGCCCGAGGCGCTGGCCTCCACCAGGGAGCGGACCTTGTCCAGCTGCCCGCCGTCGATGAGCGGGCCGAGGTGGACCTGGTCGCGGTGCGGGTCGCCGACGGCCAGTGAGTCGGCCTTGGCGGCGAGCCGCTCCACGTACTCCTCGTACAGGGACCGGTGCACCAGGTGCCGACCCGTCGTCATGCAGATCTGGCCCTGGTGGAAGAACGACCCCCAGGCGGCCGTGGAGATGACCGCGTCGAGGTCTGCGTCCTCCAGGACGATCAGGGCGGAGTTGCCGCCGAGTTCCAGGTGCGCGCGCTTCAGGTGCCGTCCGGCGGCCTCGCCGACGGCCCGGCCCGCGGCCGTGGACCCGGTGAAGGAGACGACCGGGACGTGCGGGTCCGCGACCAGCGCCTGCCCGGCCTCGGCACCGCCCGGCAGGACGTGCAGCAGGTCCTCGGGCAGGCCGGCCTCGGCGAGGACGGCGGCGAGGGCCAGACCGCCGCAGACGGCGGTGCGCGGGTCGGGCTTGAGGACCACGGCGTTACCGAGGGCGAGGGCGGGGGCGACCGAGCGGATGGACAGGATCAGCGGCGCGTTGAACGGCGCGATCACCCCGACGACCCCCACGGGCACCCGGCGCGTGTACGACAGCCGGGGGGCCTCGGTGGGCAGGACCTGTCCGGCCGGGCGGGAGGCGAGGGCGGCGGCCTCGTAGCACTCCTGGGCGGCGACGTGCAGTTCGAAGTCGGCCTTGCCCGGGATGGAACCGGACTCGCGGACGAGCCAGGTGCGCAGTTCGTCGGCGTGGGCCGCGAACAGGTCGCCCGCCTTGCGCAGGACCGCGGCGCGGGCGAAGTGCGGCAGCCGTGCCCATGCGGCACGGGCGCCGTCGGCGGCGCGTGCGGCGGCGGTGACGTCGTCCGCGCCGGCCAGCGTGACGGTGCCCAGCGCCTCGCCGGTGGCCGGTTCGGTCACCGTGTGTTCGCCTCCCGAGAGGGGGCGGGGCTGCCAGGACTGCGGGTCGAGCAACGCCATGACGACTCTCCGTTCGGTCACCGGGGGTTCACAGGGGGAGCGGAAGTCCCGAGTAGTTGGCGGCCAGTTCGGCGGCCGCGTCACGGGATGCGGTGATCCGGCGCAGCCGGGCGAGCTGCATCCGGTGGTCGAAGGCATCTCCGTCGGGTCGTGTGTGCAGCATCCTCGTCATGTCGTCCGAGAAACGGGTGGCCTGCCAGACGCGCTGGAGGCACGACTCGCTGTAGTGGTCGAGGACATGGGTGTCGCCGGCGCGGTGCCACTCGGTGAGTCCGCGGGCCAGGATCCGGACGTCCGACACGGCGAGGTTGAGCCCCTTGGCACCGGTGGGCGGGACGATGTGGGCGGCGTCCCCGGCCAGCAGGAGCCGGCCGTGCCGCATCGGCTCGTGCACGAACGCGCGCATCGGTGTGACCGACTTGGCGGTGATGGGGCCGCGGCACAGCGTCCAGTCGTCGTCCACGGCGAAGCGGGCGGCGAGTTCGTCCCAGACGCGGCCGTCGGGCCAGTCGCGGGCGTCGGTGCCCTCGGGCACCTGGAGGTAGAGGCGCGACACCGACGGAGAGCGCATGCTGTGCAGGGCGAAGCCGCGTTCACTGCGTGCGTAGATCAACTCCTCGCAGGACGGGGCCACTTCGGCCAGGACGCCCAGCCAGGCGTACGGGTAGGCGCGCGTGTACGACCGGCCGGCCGGGAGCACGCCCCGGGCGATGCCGTGGAAGCCGTCGCAGCCGGCCACCCAGTCGCAGGTCAGGGTGCGCTCCCGGCCCTCGTGCCGGAACCGTACGACCGGTGCCGCGCTCTCCGGCTTCTCCACGGCCAGCGCCTCCGCGCCGAACAACAGCGGTGGTCCTTCGGCGAGTTGGAGTGCGACGAGGTCCTTCACGATCTCGGTCTGCGCGTAGATGGTCACCGTGCGGCCGCCGGTGAGGGACGGGAAGTCGACGCGGTGGCGTTCGCCGTCGAAGCGCAGTTCGATGCCGTGGTGCACCAGGCCCTCGGCGTCCAGCCGTGCGGCGGCGCCGGCCTCGCGCAGCGCGTCGACGGTGCCCTGCTCCAGCATCCCGGCGCGCTGTCGCTGCTCGACGTACTCCCGCGACCGGCTCTCCAGCACCACGCAGTCGATCCCGGCCCGGTGCAGCAGCCGGGCGAGGAGCAGCCCGGCGGGGCCGCCGCCGATGATGCCGACCGTGGTGCGCATGCACGCCTCCCTGGCGTCGACGCCGCGTGCCCCTCGCGCGGGTCGGGCCGAAGCCGCGGTGCGCCACGGTCACCGCGGGGTCGGCCGGCTCCGCGCGTTCGACGGCCGGACGGCGGTTCGATGTGGACCGTGCTCAGCCTAGGCGGCGGCAGCCGTCAGGGCATCAGGTCGTCGGCACCGATCTCGGCGGTCCGGCGCGGGTGTGTCAGGCCTCGGTGCCGGTCACCCGGGCCACGAGGTCGACCCAGCCCTTCTCCAGCCGCTCCAGGGGCATACCGCGCTGCCGGGTGAGGTGGCTGATCAGGGCGGGGTCGAGGGACGCCAGGAGGGTGTGCGCGAGCAGGTCGCAGTCGGCTCCGGGCCGGATCTGCCGCAGCAACATCGTGACGTGGGTCTGCAGGGCCTGCTGGAACGGGTGGGCGAAGCGCCGGGAGGGCTCGGGCTGGGCCGCCAGATGCAGGTCGAGCTGCTCCGCGTACCGGTAGAGCACGGCGAGCCCGAAGGCGCGCAGCCGGTCGACCGGGGGCGCTCCGGGGCCCAGCGGCGGCGGGCCGCCCATGAAGTCGGCCTGGAGCGTGCGCGCGGAGTGGTCGAGCAGGGCCAGGAGCAGGCCGGTGCGGTCGCCGAACCGGCGGAAGACCGTGCCTTTGCCCACACCGGCGGCCGCGGCGACGGCCTCCATGGTGACGCCGGCCGCGCCGTGCTCGGCGATCAGCCGGGAGGCCGCCTCGAGCAGCCGGGCGCGGTTGCGGGCGGCGTCGGCCCGCAGGCAGGGCTCGTCGGGGGCGGTGCCCACGTCGAGCACCGGGGGTGTGCCGAGAGACTCCTCCGGCTGCGGGAAGGGCGGCAGAGCGGCGGACATGAAGCCAGCGTAAAGCATCGGGAATGAAACTGGACCGCAGTCCGCTTAGGATGCTAGAAGTTAAACGGACCCCGGTCCGGATCGTTTCGGCAGTGTTTCAGCATCCTTGGAGTTCGCATGTCTGTTCGCATCCTCGCGCTCGTCGGCAGCCTTCGCGCCGGTTCGCACAACCGTCAGCTGGCGGAGGCGGCCGTCAAGCTCGCTCCCGAGGGCGCCGAGGTCGTGCTGTTCGAGGGCCTGGCCGACATCCCCTTCTACAACGAGGACATCGACGTCGAGGGCAGCGTCCCCGCCCCGGCCGCCGCGCTGCGCGAGGCCGCCCAGGCCGCCGACGGCTTCCTGCTCTTCTCCCCCGAGTACAACGGCACCATCCCGGCCGTCCTGAAGAACGCCATCGACTGGCTGTCCCGCCCGTACGGCGCCGGCGCCTTCGGCGGCAAGCCGGTGGCCGTGATCGGCACCGCGTTCGGCCAGTACGGCGGCGTGTGGGCGCAGGACGAGGCCCGCAAGGCCGTGGGCATCGCCGGCGGCAAGGTGCTGGAGGACGTCAAGCTGTCCATCCCGGGCTCCGTGACCCGCTTCGCCGAGACGCACCCGGCCGACGACGCCGAGGTCGCCGCCCAGCTGGCCGAGGTCATCGCGCACATCCACGGCCACGCGGGCGAGAAGATCGCCGCCTGACCCGACAGACCCGAGGGCCGGAGCCGAGCGCTCCGGCCCTTCGTGGCGTCCGGCCGCCGGGGATCAGCCCAGCGCGGCCAGCCGCGGCACGGCGGGAGCCGCGAACTCCTCGACGAACGCCGCCGGCCGTCCCGTGCCCGGCGACAGGATCATCGTGTCGATCCCGAGCCCCGTGTACTCCTCGGCGTCCCGGATGAAGGCGTCGAGGTCCCCGCGGCCGGCGGCCTCTCCGCCGTAGATGACGGTCCGGCGGATCGCGTCGTAGTCGCGGCCCTCGGTGTCGCAGTGGCGGCGCAGCACGTCGAGCTTGTGCGCGACCTCCTTCCGAGAGGTGGCGAAGAGGTTGCACGCGTCGGCGTACCGGGCCACCAGCCGCAGTGTCTTCTTCTCGCCGCCCCCGCCGATCATGATTTCGGGGCGGGGCGAGGAGAGCGGCGCCGGGACGTTCAGGGTCTCGGCGAGCCGGTGGTGCCGGCCCTCGAACGGGCCGTCGGCCTCCGGGTCCCACATCTGCAGGCAGATCCGCAGGGTCTCCTCCAGCCGTTCGAACCGCTCGGCGACCGGCGGGAAGGGCACACCGAGCCCCAGGTGCTCCCGCTCGTACCAGGCCGCGCCGATGCCGAGCGTGGCCCGGCCCCCGGACAGCACGTCGAGCGTGGTCACGATCTTCGCCAGCAGTCCCGGATGCCGGTACGTCACCCCGGTCACCAGCGCCCCGAGCCGCACCGTGGAGGTGTGGGCCGCGAGGTAGCCGAGGGTCGTGTACGCCTCCAGCATGGGGTCCTCGGCGCGGTCGTTGAACTCCATCTGGAAGTAGTGGTCCATCACCGACAGCCAGCTCACCCCGCCCGCCTCGGCGGCGGCACCCACGGCGGCGAGTTCGGCGCCGAGCGCGGGCCCCCCTCCGGGGTGGTCGAACCGGCTGATGTGCACACCCACCCGCATGGCCGCTCCTCCGTCCACCGGACCAGGACGGTCCGTCACGGCGACGCTAGGCGCTCGAGTGCGCTCCAGGTCAAGGACGTGCGCCGAAAGGAGGACCGGCGCCGGGAAGGACACGGTGCTTGCGTGCGCGCTATAGCCGCATCAGCGGGAAATTGCACCGATGTCCTATCCTGGAAGGACCCACTGTGTACGGAGGACTTCGGGGCCATGACAGCGACCGATCCCGCACTCACCGCCCTCGCCCAGGGCTGGTGCGCCCTCTCCCTGCTGCACGGCAGGATCGAGGCCCACATCGAACGCGCTCTGCAGAGCGGGCACGACCTCAGCGTCCGCGAGTACTCCCTGCTCGACGTCCTCAGCCGCCAGCACAACGGCGAAGGCGGACACCTGCAGATGAAACAGGTCGCCGACGCCGTCGTCCTCAGCCAGAGCGCCACCACCCGCCTCGTCACCCGCCTCGAGGACCGCGGCCTGCTCTCCCGCTACCTCTGCCCCACCGACCGACGCGGCATCTACACCGACGTCACCGACGCCGGACTCCACCTCCTCGACCAGGCCCGCCCCACCAACGACAAAGCCCTCCGCGAAGCCCTCGACGACGCCGCCCGCAACCCCGAACTCGCCCCCCTCGTCCAGGCCGTCGAGACGCTTCACCTGCCCGCCTGACCTGGACCGCGGCCGGCCCGTCATTGACGTGATCTTCGGCGGGGCCGTACACATGGCGTCATGAGCACCCCGCGCCTCCCCCTCGCCGGCATCACCGTCGTCAGCCTCGAGCAGGCCGTCGCCGCGCCCTACGCCACCCGGCAGCTCGCCGACCTCGGCGCCCGGGTGATCAAGGTGGAGCGGCCCGGCGCGGGGGACTTCGCGCGCCGGTACGACACCACAGTGCACGGGCAGTCCAGCTATTTCGTGTGGCTGAACCGTTCCAAGGAATCCCTCACGCTGGACCTGAAGTCGCCGCGCGGGCGGGAGATCCTGCACGGGCTCCTGGACGGCGCCGACGTCTTCGTGCAGAACCTGGCACCTGGCGCGGCCGGCCGGCTCGGCCTCGGGACGGCGGCGCTCCCCGAGCGGTGGCCCCGGCTGATCCCCTGCACGATCTCCGGCTACGGCACCTCCGGGCCGTGGGCCGACCGCAAGTCGTACGACCTGCTGGTGCAGTGCCAGACCGGGCTGGTGTCGCTGACCGGGGACGCCGGGAGCGGTGCCCGCGTCGGCATCTCCGTGGCCGACATCGCGGCCGGCATGTACGCCTACAGCGGCGTCCTCACCGCGCTGTTCACCCGCGCCACCACGGGGTCCGTCCACCCGGTCGAGGTGTCCCTGTTCGAGGCGCTGGCGGAGTGGATGGGACAGCCCGCCTACTACACGGAGTACGGCGGTGCCCAGCCGGAGCGGCTGGGCACCCAGCACCCCACGCTCGCCCCGTACGGCGCGTTCCCGGCGGCCGACGGGCGGCAGGTGCTGCTCTCCATCCAGAACGAGCGCGAGTGGGCGGTGCTCTGCGCCCGGTTCCTGGGGCGGCCCGAGCTGACCGACGACCCGCGGTTCGCGACGAGTTCGGCCCGTGTCGCGCACCGCGCCGAGGTCAACGCCGTCGTCGCCGAGCGCTGCGCCGTCTCCGGCGCCGAGGAGATCCTCAAGGAGCTGGAGGACATCGGCATCGCCTGCGCGGGCGTCAACGACGTCGCCGCCTTCCTCGACCACCCGGTGCTGGCCGCCCGCGGCCGCTGGGGGACGGTGGACGTGCCGGGCGGCGCGAGCGTCCGCGCCCTGCTGCCGCCGGCCGACCTCGCGGGCGTGCCCGCGCGGATGGACCCGGTGCCCGCGGCCGGCGAGCACACCGACGCGATCCTCGCCGAACTCGGCCGCACCCCCGAGGAGATCGCGGCCCTGCGCGCCGACGGCGTCGTCTGAGGCGCCGTCCTCGCGTCTCACCAGGGCAGCGGCCCGTGGATGTCGAAGTAGCCGCCGGTCGGCCCGTCGTGGCCGAGCCGCGCCATCCGCACGATGATCTCGGCGCCCTCCTCGACGCTCTGGGTGCCGGTGCGGCCGTTGAGGTCGGTGGCGGTGAAGCCGGGCTCCACGGCGTTGATCCGCATGGCCGGGAACGCCTTGGCGTACTGCAAGGTGATCATGTTGACCGCCGCCTTGGAGGACGGGTAGGCGAGGGCCTGGTAGAAGTGGGCCGGTGACGCGGGGTCGGACAGCCCGGCCAGCGAGGCGAGGCCGCTGCTGACGTTCACCACGACGGGTGCCGGGGACCGCTGGAGCAGCGGCAGGAAGGCGTGGGTCACCCGTACGACGCCGAAGACGTTGGTCTCGAACACGGTGCGCATCTCGTCGGCGGTGGTGTCACCGGCCGCGGGGATGCTGTTGTCCGGGCCGCGCAGTTCGATGCCGGCGTTGTTGACCAGGACGTCGAGCCCGCCGTCGGCCTCGACGGTCTTCGCCGCGGCCTGGACGGAGGCGTCGTCGGTGACGTCGAGCAGCACGAACCGCGCGCCGATCCGCTCGGCGGCGGTACGGCCGCGCTCGGCGTCCCGGGCGCCGACGTACACGGTGTGGCCGGCCTCGACGAGCCGGCGGGCCGTCTCGAGGCCGAGTCCCTTGTTCGCTCCGGTGATGAGTGTCGTCGTCATGCGTCCAGCCTCCTGCGCGACGGGTCCCGCTGCCAGCAGTCCGGTCTTCCTGGGACCGCCGGTACCAGGCATCCGCCCGGCGGACGGTGTTGACTGGGGGCATGACGGCGACGGAACTCGGGCGGGCCCTGCGCCGCTGGCGGGACCGGGTGCCTCCGCAGGCCGCGGGGCTGCCCACGGGCGGGCATCGCAGGGCGGCCGGGCTGCGCCGTGAGGAACTGGCCCTGCTGGCCGGGATCTCGGCCGACTACGTCACCCGGCTCGAACAGGGCCGGGCGAGCAATCCGTCCGCGCAGATCGTGGAGGCGCTGGCCCGGGCCCTGCGGCTGTCGGCGGACGAGCGCACGCATCTGTTCCGGCTGGCGGAGCTGGTGCCGCCCGGCCCGGAGACGGTCCCCGGGCAGCTCACGCCGAGCGTGCGGCGGGTGCTGGACCGGCTGAGCGGCACGCCCGTCGGTGTCCACGACGCCTCCTGGACGCTGCTGGAGGCGAATCCGCCGTACGCCGCCCTGCTGGGGGACCCGCGCGAGCTGCGCGGGTTCGAACGCAACGGTGTGTGGCGGGCGTTCCTCGGACCGCGGGGCCGGGTGCGGCACACGGAGCGTGAACGGCGGGAGTTCCAGGCCGGGATCGTCGCCGACCTGCGGGCGACCGTGAGCCGCTATCCCGAGGACCCCCGGCTGCGGGAGCTGGTGGCGCGGTTGCGCGAGCGCAGTCCGCGCTTCACCGCGCTGTGGGAGTCGGGCGCGGTCGGCCGGCACGAGACCGGCCGCAAGGTCGTCGACCATCCCGAGGTGGGCCCGCTCACCCTGGACTGCGACATCCTCGCCGTGTCCGGCAGCGATCTGCGCCTCATGGTGTACACGGCCGAGCCGGGCACCCCGGACGCCGAGCGCCTCGCACGGCTCTCGGCGGGTCTGACGCCGGTTCTCTAGACGCGCAGGGCCGCCCGGGCGACCGTCAGCGCTTGTTCGGCGTAGCCGCGGCCGAACAGGACGGCGTGGACGAGGAGCGGGAAGAGCTGGTGCAGGCCGACGCGTGCGGTCCAGCCGTCGGCGAGCGGAGCCCGCTGCCGGTAGGCGTCCAGAACGCGGTCCAGGTGGGGGCAGCCGAAGAGCTGGAGCATCGCGAGGTCGGTCTCGCGGTGCCCGCCGTGCGCGGCCGGGTCGATCAGCCGGACGTGCCCGTCGGCGCCCCACAGCACGTTGCCGTTCCACAGGTCGCCGTGCAGTCGCGCGGGAGGTTCGGCGGGACCCGCCAGCTCGGGCAGCCGCTCGCAGACCTGCTCGAACACGGCCGCCTCGCCGGGCCGCAGCGTGCCCGTGTCGACGGCCCGGCGTACGTACGGCAGGACGCGGTGCGCGGCGTACCAGGCGGGCCAGTCCGGGCCGGTGGCGTTGCGCATGGCGGCGCGGCCGATGTACGCGTCCTCGGGTCCGCCGGGTGGGGGCGCGCCGAACGCGGGGGCGCCCGAGGCGTGCAGGGCGGCCAGGTCCCGGCCGAACCGCTCGGCGGCCCCGGCGCCGGGCCGGCCGGTGGCGACCCGGTCGGTGACGAGCCAGCGCGCGTCGTGGCCGTGGACCCGGGGGACGCGGACGGTGCCGGCGTCGGCGAGCCAGTGCAGTCCGGCGGCCTCGGCCCGGGCGGCCCGCTCGTCGTCGCCGCGTTTGACCACGACCACGCGCCCGCCGTCCAGGGTCACTTCGGTCAGCGTCGCGGTCAGGGGCCGTTCACCGGTCACGGGAAGCCCCGTGAAGTGGGCGGCCGCCGCGCGTGGGCCGTCGAAGCTGCTGTGCACGGGGCCCAGCGTACGGCGCGTGCCGGGGCGCGGGTCGGGCTTGTCCCTCGTGCGGACCACGAAGTTCCGTCGGCGTGCAACCTTTCCGTCAAGTCGGCTGTCTCCTCTGATATCAGGCACTTCACCTCTCTGGGGACACAATGGGACGAACAAGAATGGCGGTGGCGGCGACCGCCGCCGCGCTCGTGGCCGCCACGTCGGTCGTGGCGGCCGTCCCGGCCACGGCCGCCACGACCACCACCAAGGCCACGGCCTGCCCCACCGGTTGGGGCAGTCAGGCAGAGACCCGCTCGGCCGCCACGATGAAGTCGGTGACGAACGTCAGGACCGGCCGGCACGCCTGCTTCGACCGCATGGTCGTCGACGTCCCCGGTGCGGGCACCGGGCGGCTCGGGTACACCGTGCAGTACGTGGGCCGCGTATACCAGGACGGCTCGGGGCGTCCCGTCACCGTCGGCGGCGGGGCCGTGCTCGAGGTGCGGGTCGGCGCGCCCGCCTACGACGCCGACAGCGGCAGGCCCACCTATCCGGCCCGGGCCGGTCAGCAGCTGCCGGGGGTGAACCTCACGGGGTACCGGACGTTCCGGGACGCCCGGTTCGTCGGCAGCTTCGAGGGAGACACGCAGATCGGGCTCGGTGTCCGGGCCCGGCTGCCGTTCCGGGTGTGGGTGGCGGACGGCCGGATCGTCGTCGACGTCGCGCACAACTGGACCGGCGCGCGGTAGCGCCGTTCCGCCTCCCGGAGCCCCTTTCGTGTCGCACGCCGCCCGCCGGCCCGGTCGCGGGCGGTGTGTGCGACCTCACGCGCCGATTACGGTTCGCCCAACCCCTGGTTGCGGGGCCATGATCGCGCGACTATGGGCCCATGACACTGGCCCAACGCGCCATGGAACGCCTGGAAGTCTGGCCCGACCTCAGTGCGGGCCCGGCCGGCTGTGGCGCGGGGCGGGCACTGCGCTCGGCCCACAGCGAGATCGTGCACTTCCACTCCGACCGGGACGTGGATCTGCATCTCACCCTGCCCGCGATCCAGCGTTTCGGGCGGAACCTGTGGGAGTCCACGGCGGTGCGGCTGGTGCCGGGGTCGCGCTGGGTGACGTTGCATCTGGGCTGCGAGGCGGACGTCGATCTGCTGATGAGCCTCGTCAGTGTCGCCCTGAAGGCCCATCAGGGCGGCCCGCCGGCCGACGGGCCGCCGCACCGGGCGGCGTGCAACTTCCGCCGGGTGACGGTCCTTCCGCGCGCCGAGGCGGGCTGACGGGACGCGCAGCCGGTCAGCGCACGAGACAGGGCCGCTTGGGGTCGAAGGTCCAGCCCTCGATGAGGTGCCGCATCCCGGCGGCGTCGTCCCGGCCCGACAGCGCCTTCTCGCGGTGGAGTTCGTGGGCGGCGAGAAGCCGGTCGCGGTCGAGCCGGACACCCAGTCCGGGGGTGTCCGGCACGGCGACCTCGCCACCGGTGATCCTCGGCGGTTCGACGGTGAGCCGCTCGCGGCCCTCCTGCCAGATCCAGTGCGTGTCCAGGGCGTTGTACTCCCCCGGCGCCGCGGCGCCGCAGTGGGCCATCATCGCCAGCGAGATGTCGAAGTGGTTGTTGGAGTGGCACCCCCAGGTCAGCCCCGTCGCGTGGCACAGCTGGGCGACGCGCACCGACCCCTGCATCGTCCAGAAGTGCGGGTCGGCCAGCGGGATGGACACCGACTGCAGGGCGAGCGCGTGGGTCAGCTGCCGCCAGTCGGTGGCGACCATGTTGGTGGCCGTGGGCAGCCCGGTGGCCCGGCGGAACTCGGCGAGCACCTCCCGGCCCGAGTAGCCGCCCTCCGCCCCGCACGGGTCCTCGGCGTAGGCCAGGGTGCCGACCAGCGGACGGCACAGCTCGACGGCCTCGCGCAGCGACCAGGCGCCGTTGGGGTCCAGGGTGATCCGCGCGTCCGGGAAGCGGTCCTTGAGCGCACGGACGGACTCCACCTCCCGTGGGCCGGGCAGGACGCCGCCCTTGAGCTTGAAGTCCTGGAAGCCGTACAGGGCGTGGGCGGCCTCGGCCTGCCGGACGATCGCGTCGGGGGTGAGCGCCTCCTCGTGGCGGACGCGGTACCAGTCCACCGGTGAGCCGGGGTCGCGCACATAGTCCAGGCCGGTGCGATCCGCGTCCCCGACGTGGAAGAGGTAGCCGAGCACGCGGACCGTGTCGCGCTGCTTGCCGTCGCCGAGCAGCGCGGCGACCGGCACCTCCAGATGCTGTCCGAGCAGGTCGAGCAGGGCGGACTCGACGGCCGTGACCGCGTGCACGGTGGTGCGCAGGTCGAAGGTCTGCGCGCCGCGCCCGCCGGCGTCACGGTCGGCGAACGCCGCTCCGATCGCGCGCAGGACCTTCTTGTAGTCGCCCACGCGGGCGCCGACGACCAGCGGCCCGGCGTCGCGCAGGGTCCGGGTGATCGCCTCGCCGCCGGGCACCTCGCCCAGTCCGGTGCGGCCCTCGGAGTCCTCCAGGACGACGACGTTGCGGGTGAAGTACGGGGCGTGGGCGCCGGACAGGTTGAGGAGCATCGCGTCCCGTCCGGCGACCGGATACACGGACAGGCGGGTGACGACGGGCTGGGGCATGACGGGCGCCGATCTGCGGGAGCTGTCTACATATGGAGACGGAGGTTACGTCCGTGGACAGCCCGGGGTCAATGGCGTCCCGGATCGTCAGCTCCCCGAGTCGTACCTCCAGCCCGTCCAGTGCAGAACGGACACCACGATGACCGGTCCCTCCGGCGGCCGGTCCGCGTACTGCGGGTACTTGCCCCGCAGCAACTCCACCGCCTGCTCGCGTTCCGCGCGGGTCTCCTGGTCGGGGGCGCCGGGTTCGAGGACGCGGGCGCCGCCGTCGGCGCGCACCCACCACAGGTGCTCCCAGTCGTCGTCGTACCGGTCCGCGAGCAGGCAGACGGCCGGGTGGACGGCGATGTCGTGCAGCCGCGCCGGGCGGGGGGCGCGCTTCGGCTTGTGGTCGACGGCGGTCACCACGTCGTCGCCGCGCAGCGCGAAGACGACCGGCACCAGATGCGGGCGCCCCGACGGCGCGATCGTCGCCAGCCGCGCGACCCGCGCCGCGGCGAACCGCTCCCGCGCCTCGTCCTGCTCCATGTCCGGCATGACGGCTCCTTCGGCCAGGGGCGCGGGCCGCGGCGTCACGAGTCGGGCGACGCGTCCGCGGTGTCGTCCGACGTGCTGTCCGAGCCGCGCGCCGTCCAGTCGTAGGGCCCGCCGCCGCGCCACTCGATCAGCTCGGGGTCGTCGACGGCCCGGTCCTCGGCGGGCAGGCCCGCGCGGTGGACCAGGTCCATCACGTCGAACAGGCTGTACGCGGTGCCCGTGGCCTCGCCACGGATCGTCACCGGACGCCCGCCGTCCGGCTCCGGTGGCTGCACCACCACTAGGGGACGCGTGCTCATGACACCACCATGCGCTCTCGACGGCCGCCGCGCAGCCCGGCGTACCGGACGGTCAGTCGGACGGCCCAGCGTCCGGTGGCGGGTGTGCTGCCAGTCATGCCGCCGCCCTACCCACGCACACGGGACCCACACCCGGCGACGGGTGAGAATCCCGTGTGCGCGACCGGCGCGGGGCGGGTGGCTACGGCAGCGGGGTGCCGCCCGTCGCGTTGACGATCTCCGCCGTGATGAAGCTGGCCTCCTGGGAGGCGAGGTAGACGTAGGCGGGGGCGAGCTCGGCCGGCTGGGCCGGGCGGCCCATGGGGCTCTGCTTGCCGAACTCGGCCGTCTCGGGCAGCGTCGCCGGGATCAGCGGCGTCCACACCGGGCCCGGCGCGACGGCGTTCACGCGGATGCCGCGCTCGACCAGCATCTGGGCCAGCCCCTGGGTGAACGTGACGATCGCGCCCTTCGTCATCGCGTAGTCGAGCAGATGCGGGCTCGGCTGGTACGCCTGCACCGACGTCGTGTTGATGACGCTGCCGCCCTCGGGGATGTGCGGCACGGCGAACTTCGTCAGCCAGAACATCCCGTACAGGTTGGTGCGCATCACGCGGTCGAACTGCTCGGTGCTGATCGCCTCGATGCCGTCCGGCTGGGACATCTGATAGGCGGCGTTGTTCACCAGCACGTCGATCCGACCGAACTCCTCGACGGCCCGCTCGATCAACGCCCGGCAGTTGTCCTCGTCCCGGATGTCGCAGGACACGGCGACCGCCTTGCGGCCGGCCTCCTCCACCAGCCGCGCCGTCTCGCGGGCCTCCTCGGCCTCCTCGTCCAGATGGGTGAACAGGACGTCGGCGCCCTCCCGGGCGAAGGCCAGCGCGACGGCCCGTCCGATGCCGGAGTCGCCGCCGGTCACGACGGTCGCGCGGCCCTCCAGCCGGCCGGAGCCGCGGTAGCTGTCCTCGCCGTGGTCCGGCGGCGGGTCCATCGGGCCGGTCCAGCCCGGGTGCGGCTGGTCCTGCTCGGGGAAGTCGGGCTGCGGGTGCTGGGTGGCCGGGTCTTGCTGCCGGTGCTGCGGGTCGGTCACGACGGCCTCCTGGACCGGTCGAACGGGCACGATCGGCGACCGGGTTCCCGCTCGGCCGGAAGCCAAAAGCGATCAAGCCCGACATCCCCCGGACGCCGGCGCGCACCGCACCCCCGCGCCCCGTGCTCAGACGTCCTGGTCGCGGTCGAGCAGCGCCCGCACGCCCTGCGCGGTCAGCGCCAGCTGCTCGGGCGACCCGGCGTCGATCACCAGGGACAGCTCGTCCGAGGGCCAGCCGTGCGCCAGCGCGCCGAGCCGGACCGTGTGGTGCCGGCGCGTCTGCGGCATGGCCTCCTCCAGCCGGGCCGACGACGTGAAGACCGGCACCAGCGAGGTGCCGTCCTGCTGTTCGAACACCGGGAGCGTCAGGGCGGCCGGTCCGGGGCCCTCGCCGTCCGCCGCGGCCGGCACCAGCACCTCGCTGTCCGCCAGCGTGCTCAGCGCCGTCTGGTCGGCGCCCTTCTCCACGACCGTGCGCAGGGCGTCCTGCGTGGCCGCTGCCGTGTTGTCGAAGTGGGGGTCGGTCATGGTGCGTCCCCTCGGCCTGGGAGTCGCCGCGGACCGGGCCGGGGGCGGCCCGTCCGGTACGCGGCCGGACGCACCGGGTACCCCCGGTCCGGCCCCGTATGTGGACGGGTGCCGGGCGGCCGGGCCCGTCCGGAGTTTCGCCGGGGACGGGCCGGGCACCCGGCGCCCGCGCCGACGCCGAGGAGGAGTGCCATGTCCTTCCGCGACCGCACCCACGCCGGACGGGAACTGGCTCTGCACCTGGCGGGCGGGACCGGTACCGGCGATCCGTTCGACCCGGTCGTACTGGCCCTGCCGCCCGGCGGAGTGCCCGTGGCCGCCGAGGTGGCCCGCGCGCTGCAGGCACCCCTGGACGTCCTGGTCTCCGGGGAGATCAGCACCCCGGTCCGGCCGGAGACCACGATCGGCGCGCTGGTCGCCGACGACCCGCCGCTGTACGACCGCAACAGCCTGGCCATGCTGCATCTGTCCGAGGACCGGCTCGGCGACATCGTCGTGAACGAGCGCAACGCGCTGCACCGGCGCGAGTACCGCTATCGGGGCCGGCGCCCGCTGCCGTCCGTCGCGGGCCGCACGGTCGTCCTCGTCGACGAAGGGCTGACCACCGGGCTGACGGCCACCGCGGCGCTGCGGTTCGTACGCCGTCACGTGCCCGCGCGCCTGGTGCTGGCGGTGCCGGTCGGCAGCCCGCGCACGGTCCGCGCGCTGCGGGCCGAGTGCGACGACCTCGTCTGCCTCGTCCAGCCGCCCGGGCTGCACGCGGTCGGCGAGTGGTACGAGGACTTCGGGGCGGTCTCCGACGAGGAGGTCACCGGGACGCTGCACGCGTTCCGGACCCCCGTCTGACGGGAACGGCCTGCGCCCCGGCGGTGGGCCGTGGCATCGTGCGCGCCATGGAGTTCGCCGTGCGCCCCGCCGAGGTCTTCGAGGACGTCCGTACGCTGATCGGCCCCAGGTCGCCCACGGCGAGCGTCTGCTGGTGCCTGAGCCACCGCCTTCCCTCGAAGATCGAGAAGCAGCTGCGTGGCCCGGACCGCGGCGCGTACGTCGCAGAGCTGTGCCGCGCCGACCCGCCGCCCGGGGTGATCGCCTACGACGGCGACGAGCCGGTCGGCTGGGCGGCGGTGGCACCGCGCGCGGCCACGTCGTACGCCCGCAGCCGCACGATCCCGCACGTCGACGATCTGCCGGTGTGGTCACTGTGGTGCCTGCGGGTGCGGCCCGGCCACCGCGGGCGGGGCGTGACCCACTCCCTGATCGCCGGGGCCGTCGCGTTCGCCCGCGACCGGGGCGCGCCGGTGCTGGAGGCGTACCCCCTCGACCCTGGGGACGCCCGGGTCGACGTGACCATGGCGTACGCCGGTCTGCGCCGGAACTTCGAGCGGGCCGGGTTCGTCCAGGCCGCCGGCACCACGTCCGTCCTGGCCGGGCATCCCCGGGTCCTGATGCGGCTCGACCTGCGCTGACAGACGCTTCGACGAGGGACTAGTGGACGGAGAAGCCGCCGTCCACGAAGACCGACTGCCCGGTGACGTAGGCGGAGGCCCGGCTCGCCAGGAACACGGCGGCGCCCGCGAAGTCCTCCGCCAGTCCGTTGCGCCCGATGAGCGTGCGGGCGGCGAGCGCGGCGACCTTCTCCGGGTCGGAGGACAGCCGGGCGTTCAGGGGCGTCATGACGAACCCGGGCACGAGCGTGTTGCAGGTGACGCCGTACGGCGACCACGCCTCCGCCTGGGAGCGGGCCAGCGATTCCAGGCCGCCCTTGGAGACGCCGTAGGCGCCGCTCTGGACGAGGGCCCGGTGGGCCTGCTGGGAGGTGATGTGGATGATCCGTCCGAAGCCCCGCTCGGCCATGCCGGGCCCGAACCGCTGCCCCAGCAGGAACGGCGCCTCCAGGTTCACGGCCAGGGTGGCGTCCCAGACGTCCTCGCCGAGCTCGCCCAGCGGGGGCCGCAGGTTGATGCCCGCCGAGTTGACCAGGATGTCGGGCTCGCCGAACACCGCGGCGGCCTCCTCGGCCGCCGTGCGCACGCCGTCCCGGGTGCTCAGGTCCGCGCTGACCCAGGCCGCGCGGCAGCCGTGCTCCTCCAGGGCGGCGACCGTGGCCGCGAGCTCCGCCTCCCGGCGGGCGACGACCACGACCCGGGCGCCGGCGCGGGCCAGCGCCTCGGTGATGGCGCGGCCGATGCCGGAGCTGCCCCCGGTCACGACGGCGACCCGGTCGTCCAGGGAGAACAGTTCGGAGAGGTAGGTCTGCGAGGTCATGACCGCACCCTACGGGTGGGCCGTGTGAGCCCCGCCGGGGCGGGCACTCGAGGTCCGCGGCGGCCCGGCCGGGGCCGCCCGTGTGGACCGGAGGTGGACACCATGGGGCACGGCGGAAACGTCATCGACGAGCTGATGACCGATCACCGCGAGGTCGAGGAGCTCTTCGGGAAGATCGAGGCTCTTCCGCCCGGTGACAAGAACCGCAAGCTGTACGCCGACCAGGTCACCATCGAGCTGATCCGGCACTCGGTGGCCGAGGAGCAGTACCTCTACCCGGCGGTCCGCCGGCATGTGGAGGGCGGCGACGCGATCGCCGACCGGGAGATCGAGGACCACGCCGAGGCCGAGCAGATCATGAAGGACCTCGAGGGCTGCGACGTCGAGGACACCGAGTTCAACCGGCTGGTCAACCGGTTGACGACGGAGGTGCGGGCGCACATCGCGGACGAGGAGCGGAACCTCTTCCCGAAGCTGCGCGCGGCCTGCCCTCCGGAGGCCCTGGACGAGCTGGGCGACAAGGTGCGGATGGCGAAGAAGACGGCGCCGACCCGGCCGCACCCGGCGGCCCCGGACAAGCCGCCGGCCAACAAGCTGCTGGCGCCGGGCGCGGGTCTGGTCGACCGGATGCGCGACGCGCTGACGGGGCGCGGCAAGAAGGCGTGAGCGGGGCGTCCGCTCAGGCGGCCAGGGCGCGGCCCGGGTCCAGGCGGTCGCGCAGGGCGGGCCCGTGCAGGGCGGCCACCGGGGCCACGAGGTCGGGGTGGCGCAGGAGCGTCGCCGCCTCGCGGTCGTACGGGTCGGGTGAGACCAGGCGGCGGAACTCGGCGGGCACGGCGGTGGCGTGGGCGACCTCGGCCGTCGCGGCCACGGCCCGCCGGGCCAGGTCGGGGTCGGTGAGCAGGCAGGCCGCCCAGCTGGCCACGACCTCGTCGACCCAGGTGCGCCAGGCGCTGTCCGGGTCGTCGGGGACGGCCGCGTCGGCGCCGGTGATCCAGTCGAGGCCCGCCGAGCCGCCCGGACCGGCCATCGACACGAGGGCGACGTCGGTCGGGGTGGGATAGCGCAGCCAGGCGGCGACGGTCACGGCCTGCCGGGCCTGCGCCTCGCCGAGGGCGTCGGCGAGGGCGCCGCCGCACGCGGGATAGGAGCGGATCAGCCACTGGGTGGTCGCCGCTATGAGCGGGGAGAGATCTGCGAGCACTGCGGGCCGTCCGGGGCTGCCGGGGTACGGGGGTCGCCGACACCGTAGCCCCGCTCCCCCGCCCGGGGACGTGGCCGCCGCCACGTTCACCGCGTGGGCTCCCCCACACGCGCGGGCACATACGAGACGTCCGCGGGGCGGCGGGGTCCGCCCCGACCTCTCCGCGGGCGTGTAAGCCTCAAATCCCAGCGC